>CALHXW010000016.1 GCA_938040325.1 uncultured bacterium
TCATGGACGATATCCCAGGCGCCAACGCCTGGAACGCGCTTCGAGCGAACGCACCATGCTAGCCCCAAAACAAGCGCTCTTTTCGGCTGCGGCTTTGGCGATGTCCTCGCCAGCGACGTCCGTGCGTTCGCTTCGCTCACCCGAGCTCGACGATGCACGCATCGCCTTCACTCGGCCGACGCCGCTGGCAAGCACATCGCCTTCGCCTCGCGCGAAAACAGCGCTTGATTTGGGGCTAGAACTTGAAGGTCACAACCGCGTTCGCCGTGCTGGCGGTGATGTCGGCGCCTAGCCGCAGGCGCAAGAGCTGGCGTCGGACGCAGCCGGCGACTGTGCCGCCGACAGCGTCGCTAGCGATGCTGACCGCGGTGATGTTGCCAGCGCTGTCGACCGTCACATTGAGCTTGACGGTGCCGCGCTTGAGACCGGCGCAGGTCAAGAACTTGCGCACGTAGCGCTTGAGGGCAGCCCTCAGCTTGCTGCGGTCGACGCCGGCATCTGCCGAGTCGACGGTCACGGCGACAGTGGGAGACTTCTTCGTGACCGCCTGCGCGTCGTCCTCAGCCTTCGACTCTGCGGCGGCAACGGGTGCCGGCATCGGAGGCCTCGCGAAGTCGCGTGACTTCGAAGGGCGCATCTTGCGCCGCGTGCGCTTGAACTTTGCACGGCCACCGCCACCGCTGCCGTAGCCACGGCTGCCGAGGCTGCCGCCGACTGTCGAGCCTTGGAACGCGTAGGTTGAGCTGCTCGTCCCGCTTGGCACAGCGCCGTTGCCGACGCCCTTAGGCAGCGGCAGCGGTTGCTTGACGGTCTTGGACGAGCCGGCCTTGTTGCGCACGAGGCTGTCGACGGCGATGAAGCTCGTGTAGTTGGTCATGAGGTTGTAGTCGAGGCCCAGCTGGGTGACCTGCTCGATGCGGGCGTCGTTCTTTCGGAGCCGCACCATGTCGGCGAGCTCGGCGACCTTGTGGCGGGCCCAGAGGTACTTGAGCGCGCCGTTGTCAGCGCTTGGCTTGTAGTCGCTCACGCTGAGGGTCTTGGTGTAGTTGCCGGCGCCACCGATGCCGCTGACCTTAATGCTGCCCTTGGCCTCGCCCTTGTACTTGCCGAAGACGAGGACCGGACGGGAAGCGAAGAGGTCAGGCACCGACTTGGGCTCAACATCGTAGGCCTCAAAGCCGTCGAAGGTGACGTCGATACCGGTCAGCGCAGGTGAGTCGAGGTACTTCTCGAGCTTGCCGGCGTTCTCGGCTGCGTCGTCGCCGTGCATGACGATGAAGGGCTCGCCCATTCCGGCGCGTGCCATGCCCTCGATGATGTGGCGGTTGACGCTGTTGCCGATGCCGAAGGCGAAGAAGTTCGCCTGTCCGAGGTTGTTGCGAATCAGCTCAAAGACCTTGGCTTCCACCGAGACGTAGCCGTCGGTCACCGCCACGAAGGTCCGGCTGTACTCGCGCGGGGTCTTCATCGCCAGGGCTTGCTCGAGCGCGTTGAGGATGCGGGTCCCGCCGCCGCCGCGGAGGCTTCGCAGCAATTCCTCAGCCTTGTCGACGTTGCGAGCGTTGACGGCCTGGCTCTCGGGGAAGAGAACCTTGGCACCGCCAGAGAACGTCATGATGTTGAAGCGGTCTTGGCTGTTCATCCCTTTGAGGAGGCCTCGCAGCGTAGTCTTGGCGGTCTCGAGCGGGTAGCCACCCATCGAGCCAGACACGTCGAGGATAAAGATGTACTCGCGCTTGGGGATGTCGCGCTTCTTCACACGCTCGGGTGGCTGCACCATCGCAAGGAAGAAGTTCTCTTTGTCTTTGCCCGTGCCCGAGCCCTCAAAGAGGAGCACGCCGGACTGCACAGCGTCGCCAGCGAGCTTGAACTTCAGCACGAAGTCCTTGGTCCCCGCGTCGCCCTTGTCTTTGATGGTGACCGCCGCAGATGTCTTGCCGTTGCTGTAGTCGGTCTGCAGGCTGTGGCTGGACGAGGCGACGTTGCGGATCGGTACCCCGGCGTTGAGGTCGACAGCGACGTCCCAGGCGTAGGGTGCACCCTCGCCTTCCTTCTTATAGGGCGTGCCCGTCCAGAAGTTCGACTCGGGCTGCTTGGCCGCGCTCGGGTCGATGTCCTCGGCGGTCGACTCGCCGGTGAAGCGTGGCCCGACGACGGCGGGGTAGACCAGCTCATAGGCGCCGTCGGTGGGGATCAGCAGCTCGGTGTAGTCCATCTCCACCTTGATGACGTCGCCTGGCATGATGTTGGCGACGTTCATCTGAAAGACGTTCGGGCGCTTCTGTTCGAGCAAAGAGGCGCTCTTACCGGCGGCCTTCGCAGCCTCGTACATCTTTCGCGCCTCTTCCTTCTTTTGGATCTCCGCGACGATGGTTCGGTCAGCGATGGTCATCTTCATCCCGAAGACCGCCGCGCGCGTTGAGCCCGGGAAGACGTAGATGGCCTCGATGGTCTCATCGCCCTTGTTCTCGTAAACTTGGGTGACCTTTACATGAGCAATGGGACCCGAGACCTTCACGTCCGCCCGCGTCGACTTCAGGGGCAGTCCGTCGGCCGCGCCTTTGTCGCCCTGCACCAGAAAGTAGGGCGACAGCGACCTGTCGAGGCGGTCTTGGTTGGGCATGGGTTTGCGTGCGTTGGCTTGCGCACACGCCAGCAGCGTAAACAAGACGGCGGATAGGGCGGCGGCGACTCGCATGAGAACTCCTCTGGGACCCGAACGGACAGTGTGCGTTCGCGACAAGCCCGGCGCTTGCCACAAGCAGTGATACGCAGCTTGGACGGAAACGATCTGAATTCAATGCTTGCCGCGGGAATTTATGATCGGCTGGGGTCTGCGGCGCCGTCGGCGAGGCGCTCGAAGGCCCGTGACAGCCGCTTTGAGCGGGCTTTGCCGGCGATCGCGAGCAGCTTGCGGTCGCGCTGCCAGGCTGTGGCGATCGCTGGAGGGCACTGGCTCCACAGCGGCTCGAGCTCGAAGCTGAGCGCCTTCGCGGCTGAGAGCCAGCCAGCGAGGGCAACGTGGAGCTCCGGCGCGTTGACGTCCTGCTGGGCAAGGTGCTCGCCGGCTGCGACGAGGTGGATGAGGCGCGTCTGGGTCTCGCTCGGCCAGCTTGCGCGCGTGCCGACCGCGTAGAGGTAGGCGAGGACAGCGGCTTGCACGTGGAGATCTTCGACGGTGCGAAAGGGGCGCACCCAGCGCACCCAGCCGTCGCCGGGCAGGGGCTCCGAGCGGGCAGCGCGGAACGCAACAGAGGCGTGCGGGACCTCGGGCACAAAGGGTGTCGGTGGCTGCGGTGTGACCGTGACGCCTGGAGTGTCGGCCAGGACCTTGGCGACGCGGAGGCGCTTTCGCCCCGCTTCGTCGGCACCCTCGGACGCGAGGACGTAGAGGGTGTTGGCTCCGGATGTCGCTGTGGTGGCCCAGCGCTTGTCGCCGGTCAGTGTCGCGTCGCTTTCGAGACGCGTGGCGATCGCGGCGGGGTGTGCGCCGCCGGACTCTGTGGCGCAGAGGGAGAAGAGCCCGCTGGCTCGGTCATGGCCGAAGAGTGCGGTGCCCGCGGCCTGGTAGCCAGCGACGAACGCCCAGCCCAGGCGGTCGGCGATCGCACCACCGCGCACGGCGAGGGCATAGGGAGACGCCGCATCAAGCGCCTGGTAGCGCGGCCAGTAGTCGCCCAGCGACGGCGCCTCTGACGGCGTCAGCTGACCGTCGGCGATGAGCAGGCGAACGATGTTGAGCAGGTTGGATGCCATGGCGTTCCCGTCAGCGGCGCGTGGAGAGGTCGTTTGGGGGATCACTCGCACCGCCCCGTAGTCATGCCCGAAAACCCAGTCGAATCACAGGCGGCGGCGGTGTGAGTTCGGGTCGACGACTCAAGGTTTGCGCGGGTAGCGTCGAACACTCTGTGTGAGCGCTCGCTCTCGCATGCTCTATTTGAGGAGTTCACATGACGCTGTTCCGCCGCGCCGTCTGCGTTTTCGTTCTGTTGCCGCTGGTTGCTTGTGGCGATCCTGAGTCGTCGGACACGGACGTCGGCGGCGACGATACGCTCGTGGGGGACTCCGGTAATGTCGAGGACACGGCTGGTGGAGACGCGGGCGTGGGCGAGGATGTGGGCGCGGGCGAGGACGCGGGCGTGGGCGTGGGCGAGGACGCGGGCGTGGGCGAGGACGCGGGTGCAGGCGAGGACGCGGGCGTAAGCGCGGACGCGGACGTGGGCGTGGGCGAGGACGCGGGCGTGGGCGAGGACGCGGGCGTGGGCGAGGACGCGGGCGAGGATGTGGGCGAGGATGTGGGCGCGGGTGAGGACGCGGGCGTTGGCGAGGACGAGGACGTTGGCGAGGACGTGGGCGTTGGCGAGGACGTTGGCGAGGACGTGGGCGTTGGCGAGGACGTTGGCGTTGGCGAGGACGCAGGGGGTGGCGGCGATACCCTCGTGGTCGATGGGTGCCCGAGCGACCCACTGAAAGATGCGCCTGGCTTGTGTGGCTGTGGGGTGGCGGATACCGACGGGGACGCGGACGGTGCGCCGGACTGTGTCGACGCGTGTCCGGTCGACCCGTCGAAGGACGCGCCGGGCGCGTGTGGGTGCGGCACGTTGGACATGAACAGCGACGGCGACGCCGCTCCCGACTGTTTCGACGCGTGTCCAGCAGACCCCGACAAGACCGAGGAAGGTGTCTGCGGCTGCTGGGTCAGCGACGCCGACAGTGATGGAGATGGTGTCTTGGACTGCCTGGATGGCTGCCCAGACGATGGCGACAAGACGGAGGTTGGTGTGTGTGGTTGCGGGACTGCGGACGCAGACACCGACGGCGACGGCACCGCTGACTGTGCCGAGAGCTGCCCAACGGACGCGGGGAAGCTGGCTCCTGGCACCTGTGGCTGTGGCGTGGCCGATAGCGACGGCGATGGCGATGGCGCGGCGGACTGCGTGGACCAGTGCCCAGGCGATGCGGCGAAGTTCGTGCCGGGCGTCTGCGGGTGCGGCGTCGCCGACAGCGAAAGCGACGGCGATGGGGCGCTGGACTGTGCTGACGCGTGCCCGGCGGACCCCGCGAAGGACGAGGCGGGTGTTTGTGGCTGCGGCGTGGCGGACGGGGACTCCGATGGTGACGGCGTGCACGACTGTCTCGACGGGTGTGTGGCCGATGCGGCGAAGGCAGCGCCGGGTCTGTGCGGCTGCGGTGTGGCTGATGTCGACAGCGACAACGACGGGACGCCCGACTGCGATGACCCGTGTCCGAACAGCAGCAAGCCTGAGCCGGGGATCTGCGGTTGCGATGCGCCCGAGTCCGACTTCGATGGCGACGGGACGCTCGACTGCGTAGACGGCTGTCCGCTGGACGGTGCGAAGACTGAGGCCGGTGCGTGCGGGTGCGGCGTCGTGGACACTGACGGCGACGGCGACGGCGCTGCAGCGTGTGTGGATGGGTGCGACAGTGACCCGGCGAAGATGGACCCGGGCGTCTGCGGATGTGGGGTTGCCGACGTTGACACCGACGGCGACGGGGCGCTCGACTGTGAGGATGGGTGCCCCGACGATGCAGGCTCCACAGCGCCGGGCGTGTGCGGCTGCGGGGTCGTTGATGACGATGGGGACGGGACGCAGAACTGTGTTGACGGCTGTCCCAACGACTCGACCAAGACAGACGCGGGCGTTTGCGGCTGCGGGGTCGCCGATGACGACGGCGACGGCGACGGGGTGCCGGACTGTGTGGACCTTTGTGCCGACGATCCTGGCAAGACGACGCCGGGCATGTGCGGGTGCGGCGTTGAGGATGCTGATGGCGATGGCGATGGGTCGCTCGACTGCGAGGACGGCTGTCCGGCGGACGGTGCGAAGACCGAGGCCGGTGTGTGCGGGTGTGGGGTCGCCGACGTCGACAGCGACGGCGACGGGACGCTCGACTGCGCGGATGACTGTCCGGCGGATCCAGCGCTGGTGGCGATGCGCGTGCTGACGGTGGACGAGGATGGCGATGGGCACGGGCTCGCCGGTGGTGCGACGATGATGGGGTGCGAGCCGCCAGCTGGCTATGCGGTGAGTGCCGACGACTGCGATGATGACGACCCTGGTGTGTATCCGGGGGCTCTGGATCTACCGGATGTGGACGTCATTGACGCCGACTGTGACGGCATTGATGGGCAGGTCTCGCGCTCGGTGTTTGTGGATGGAAACGCCACAGCGACCGGAGCGGACGGCAGCCTTGGGCGGCCCTTTGTGAGTGTCGCTGACGGGCTTGCGCTGGCGGCGGCGAGTGGCGGGGTGCGCTCGGATGTGCTGGTGGCGTCGGCCGTCGGCGGGACGGACTATGTGGGCGCGTTGCGTTTGCCGGCGGGTGTGAGCCTGTACGGGGGGTACGCGCCGGGGTTTGAGGCGCGAGACTGGGAGGCGCGGCCGACGCGGATCGGCTCCGGTGGTGAGTCGATCGGCGTGTACGCGGTCGACTATGACGTGGCTGCACGCGGCGGTGCTGGCGTGATGCAGGGCTTGGAGATTCATGCGGACGGCGCGGCTCCGTCGTCTCAGGCGGTGCTCCTTGTGGCTGCGACGGTACCGATGCGGCTTGAAGCGGTGACGTTGGTGAGTGGGGATGGTGCGGCCGGCGCTGCTGGCGCTGCTGGCGTCGCCGGCCTGGTGGGCGCTGACGGTACGGACGGCGCCGGCGCGGGGCTGAACGTGATGCCGCTCTTGGGGGCTGCGGGCGGCGCTGCGGGGACGGTGGTCTGCGCAGACGGGACGACCCTCAGCGGGCACGCAGGTGGTGCAGGCGGCGACATGAGCATGGACGGTGAGGACAGCTGGGGCGCACCAGGCAGCGGCGGCGACTGGGAGGCGGCGGTCAACATCTGCTCAGCAGCGACAACGGGGGCGAACGGGGCGGCTGGGGCTGGCTGGCCGGCACCGCCTCAGAGCGGAATCGCCGCACCGGACCAGGCTCTGGGCGAGCTGTCAGAGGCGGTCTTGCCGGACGGGACGACGGCGCCCTTGGCGTGGATGTGGACCGCCGGCATAGGATACGACGGCAGCCGAGGTCACCACGGGAGTCCTGGTGTGGGCGGGGCCGGTGGTGGCAGCTGCACGTGGTGGTGCGGTGGGATGACGTGTCGGCTGCCAGGCAGCGGCGGCGGCGGCGGCGGCACGGGTGGCTGCGCGGGCGGTGCTGGTGGTGGCGGCGATGGCGGCGGCGGGTCCTTTGGCGTTGTCGCTGTCGGGTGCGTCGACGTCACGCTGACCGCGGTCGTCATCGAGCTGGGTGCTGGGGGTGCTGGCGGCGACGGCGGCGGCGGCGGTATGGGCGGCGAGCCTGGTGTTGGCGGTTTCGGCGGGCACGGCGGCACGAGCGTGAGCCGCGGCGGACGCGGCGGGACCGGGAACGTCGGCGGCTGGGGAACTGGCGGTGCGGGCGGTGGCGGTGGCGCCAGCGTTGGCGTGTTGGTGCGCGACAGCACGGTGGTGTTCGAGCCGGCGGTTGGCGATGTGGTGTTCGGCGCGTCGGGGAGCGGTGGTCTTGGGGGGGCGAGTCCCTTCGCGGCCGCCGCGGAGTCCGGCGAGGACGGGCTGGTCGAGGAGCGGTTGGACATGCCGTAGGAGTCGCGGTGCTGTTGGTCGCGAAAGGCGCGCTGCTTGCGGCTGCGGCGAGCGCGATGCTCTGCCGCCAGCGTCGGTGCATTCGCTCCGCTCATTCAGACTCGACGATGCACGCTTCGCCGGACTCCGGCCGACGCTGGCGGCAGGCACATCGCGTTCGCCTCGCTCGAATGGAGCGCTGGATGGAGGACTCGCTGACACAACGCGGGACACGTCGTGGGACAGCTTTGGCACGCGGTTTCGCTGGCGGTAGCGGCAAGGTGTCCCGTGTGCTGTGTCATTCGTAAGGGCTAAGTGGTTGTATTGATTAGCTTGGCGGCTGGCATGGGCCTTGCTTGGCAAGCCTCGCTCCGCGCACTTGCGCGCGGGCAGAGGAGCCACCATGACTCAGCCGACGCAGGCGTTGTGCGGGACGATGTACCTCATGACCTACAACACGGAAGGGGAGCGCTGTCGTTTCCATCCGGGGGCCGATCCGGCGACTCAAGCGGAGTACCAGCAGCTGATTCGTTTTGCGACCGGCTATGCGCAGCAGGCCACCGCGGTGTTGCTGCACGCGGAAGGGTGGGTGATGACGCATGGTCACACAGCGCTGACGGACCCGCTGGGTCTGCGGATGACCTTCGATACGGTCCGCAACGAGGTGATCAGCCGCGGCCTTCGGTCGCTGCATGGGCTGCGTGGGGGCGTTTTCTGCCGTAACGGGCCGGAAGAGACGGAGGTGCTCGATCCGTACACGATGCTCGACAAGATGGCGTATGCGATGATGCAGCCGATCCATCATCACCTCGTCGCGGACAGGGCGGAGCTGGCGCGGAGCCCTTTCTACCGTACGTCTACGGCGATGCTCGGCAAGACACTCATCGTGCAGCGGCCAATGTGCTTGGAGCCTACGTCGTGCGAGAGTGACTACCCCGACGAGGTCGAGCTGCGCTACACGGCGCCAGAAGGTTGGCAAGGCCGTGACCGCGCCCGCGAGCTCGCGGCCACACTCGCAGCACGCTGCAAGCGACATGTGGCGCTCGCGCTCGCTCAGCGCAGGGAGCTAGGGATTCCGCGCCCCGTCCTGGCGGAGACCTTGCGTGTCTCTCCTGAGCACGTGCCGCGTGGCGAGCGCTGCGAAGACCCCATCGCGTTCGGGGAAATGCGCCGCCTCATCGTCCATCACGACGCGCCGCCACCACACCACCCACGCAGGAAAACGCGCAAGCGCAAGCGGACCCTCTTCATTCCGCGCGTCGCGGGCGGGACCAAAGCCGATCGCAAAGCCCGCCTGGATGCGATGGCGATCTTTCGAGCCGAGCACCGCAAGGCCCGACTCGCGTTCCGCGCCGGCGATCGCGGCGTCGCGTTTCCCGAAGGCACATTCAAGATGCTTCGCGACCACAACGTCCGGATCGCATCGCTGGCGAACTGAATCCCCCCGATAGCGTGCGCCGCACGCAGCGCTGCTGGCAGCTGCCGGCAGCGCAGCGGTGCGTCCAGCACACGCAATCACACGATTTTTGGTCGATTTTCCGGGTCGCACACCGGCTGCTCGGCGCGACTCCTTCGAGCGGCGGACGCGAGCGCGTCTCGACGAGCGCCGTAACTAGGCGAACCCTCGGTTCGCCGCGTTCGCCGCGCGGGGCCTGCGAATCCCTGCTGCCAGACCGCTAGTGTTGTAGTAGGTCCCTGTCATGGCGGACACCGACAAGACATGTCGCCGGGCGATGGCCAACGCGGCGGACTACACTGAGTGGCGTGAAGCAGCCGACCGACACGATGCCATCTCTGGCGCTGCGGACTGGCGTGAGCAGCAAGACAGCCCTCACTACGATGCCGCAGAGCTCAAGCGCTCGATCGTCCTCATGGAGCGGCACTGGCGTGAGCGCGACGTCGAGCCCCTCATCGACCTCCTCCAAGAGTCCCTGCACCGCCACCTCAACGACGTGCTCGAGCCCGAGCTCTACACGACGGCTCTAGGCGGCACAAAGCACCTCGTCCGTCGCTGGCTCGAGGCGGTCGAGCGGGTGATCGACGGCCTCGTCGATCTCGACTCGCCGGACTGGCCAACCCACCGTAAGCTCGAGGTGGTCAGCCGCGCCTACAAGAACCTCGGGCGCTCGGGCCTGCTCCTCAGCGGCGGCGCGACCCTCGGCTTCTATCACATGGGGGTCGTGCGAGCTCTCTGGCGCGCTGGCCTCCTGCCCGAGGTCATCGTTGGGGCCTCGATGGGCGCTATGGTAGCCGCCGGTGTTTGTGCCCGCGACGCCGACGAGCTGAAGACGCTCTTCGCCACCGACCAACCCGATATCGAGACCGTCGGCCTCGAGTGGCGACCACTCCTTGAAGCACTCCGCACCCGCACGCTCATGCGCCCAGAGCGGATGCTTGCCACCATCGAGAAGAACTGCGGCACCTACTCGTTTGCCGAAGCGTTTGCCCGCTCCGGCCGCGTGCTCGGCATCTCGCTGATGCCAACCCGCCGCCGCCAAAAACCGCGCATCCTCAATCACCTCACCGCACCCGACCTCTACATCCCACGCGCCGCCCTCGCCAGCGCCGCCGTCCCCGGCCTCTTCCCGCCCGTCGCGCTCACCCGTCTCGACCGTCAAGGCGAAGAGACTCCCTACATCGAAGGCGAGACGTGGATCGACGGTAGCTTCGGCGGCGACCTCCCCCGTGAGCGCGTCAGCCGGCTCCACAACGTCAACCACTTCATCTTCAGCCAGACCCAGCCCCACATGCTGCCTTTCGTCGCAGGCGCCAACCAGAAGGGCCTCGTCCGGCTCGCGAGCAAGGCCGCGCTGTCCGCCGCCCGCACTCAGGGTCTCCAAGCCCTCTCCGTTGGTCGAAAGCTCACCGCCAAGACCCCTTTTGGCGCCGGACTCAACCTCGCCCACGCCGTTGTCCAGCAGGACTTCAGCGGCGACATCGACATCCACCCCCGCTTCGACCCCCGCGTCTACGCCAAGCTGCTCAAGAACCCGTCCCGCGCCGACCTCGGCTTCTTCATTCAAGAAGGCGAGCGCGCCACCTGGCCGAAGCTCGCCCACATCCGGGACTCGACACGCATCGCACGCTGCCTTGCGCGCAATGAAGCGCGCCTGCTTCAGAGCTGAAACAACAGCGCCCCGAACCCCAGCAGTGGCGTAAAACCCATAGCTCTCACGACCGACCTAGCCGGACGGGACACTAGCTGCGCTCAGGGAAATGCAAAATCTGGTGACTTCGGGATCTGTACCGCTGGAGCACACATCGCCGAATCACTTAGTCCCGACAGAGTTTCTCGGCTCTGAGCACGAAAGCGGCACACCTTCCATCGTCCCACAATCCGCATTTCCCCGAGCGCTGCAAGACTCCCGCACGTAGGCCAAGCACATCGTCAGCAGCTGCTTTGCGCGGCGTTCCGCTTCGGCGTCACTCCCCGCCGACACGACCCGACTGTGCACGAGCTGCCCCATCGTCTCGACCACCAGCTCCGCAACCTCCGACGGTTCCTCTAGCTCCGGCTGGGCGCCCGTCAGCCGCCGCGTCAGCTCGACCACCAGCCCGCCCGAGAGCCTCATGGCGCGCTCCACCAGCTCTGGGCAACGCGGTCCGATGATCGCTAGCAGCTCATGGACCTGAGGTCGGTCACGGTGCAGCCGCACCATCGCGTCGAGCAGCGCCGCCACCCACCCGTCGACCTCATCCTCACCCACACCGTCGAACGCTCCCGCAAGCGCTGCCTCCCCCTCCTCGATGTGCCGCTCGCCCAGCCCGTAGAGCAGCGCGTCCTTGTTCGGAAAGTACTCGTAGAGGCTCCCGATCCCGACGCCAGCGACCTCGGCGACGCGCTTGGTCGTCGCCTCATAGCCCTCGGCCTCGAAAACCCGAGCCGCCGCCTCCAAGATGCACGCCACCGTCTCGCGCGACCTCGCTTGGCGCGGCTTCTTGCGCGGCTTCGCAACCTCATCGTCGACCACGTCCACACCCCCAACAAACCCGAGTCGTCCGACCCCGCCGAAAGCCCTACGCTTTCTCCATGGACAACCCTAACGCAACACGACCTTCAACGCTCGGCAGTCCGCTGCCGCACCACATCGGCGATCTCTCATGGTACGTCGTCCTTGGCGTCGCCCTCTACCTTGCCTGCCACCGCGTCATCCCGACGCTTGAGCTGTCACCTCGGCTCGCCTGGTTCGTCGCGGCGGCGCCGCTCTTCGCCGCGATGTTCCCCATCGCGTGGGGCATCGTCGCCTCCGAGCGTCGTGCTCTCGCAGCCCGCGGTCTCCCCGTAGAAGCGCTCCGCGTCCGACTCCGCCTGACCGGCCTAGGGCCCGAAGAGCGCCGCTGGCTGTGGCGCGGTCTCGCACTCGCCGGCGTCGGCATGGTCGCTGTCTACGGCGGCTCCCATGGCCTCGCGGCACTCACCGGCGCTGATCTTGGCATCGAGCCAGCCCCGTCGTTTATGAACGCTGCACCCCTAACCGGTACCGGCTGGTGGGTGATGGCTGCCTGGCCGCCCTTCTTCTTTCTCAACATCGTCGGCGAAGAGCTGCTGTGGCGCGGTGCGCTCCTCCCGCGACATGAGTCCGTCTTTGGCCGCCGCGCCTGGCTGGTCAACGCCATCGGATGGCTCCTCTTTCACGCAGCGTTCGGCCTCGGCCTCTGCCTGATGGTCGCCCCGATGATCGTCGCCCAGGCGTGGGTCTGCCAGCGCAGCCGCAGCACCACCGTCGGCATCGCTCTTCACGCGCTCATCAACGGCCTCGGCTTCATCGCGGGGACGCTGGTCGCCATGTAAGCGACCTTGCCCTTGAGCACAGTCCAGGGTGTCGTACAACCAGACTCACGCTGCCGGTCGGTTCTCCTCGTTCGTCCTGTCGGCAACGCCATCGCCATCGCGCTCAACAACGGCGACCGACACGGTCAAACGGAGCAGCTCATGAACATCCCAGGCAACATGACCACCCCGAAGCTTCGCCTCGAAGACGGCGAGGAAATCCTGCTGAGCGTGTCCGGCATGCGCAAGAAGGGCCTCTTCGGCAATCGCTACGGCGAGCTTCACGTCACCAACCAGCGCGTCGCCTTCGTCAAAGCCATCATGAAGGCAGGCGTCATCAGTGCCGCCGCCAACAAGCTCGGCGCCAAGCCCATGCTCGCCTTTGCTCGCGCCGAGGTCACCGAGGCAGCCAAGACCAACATCAAAAAGATGCACGTGCTGCAGCTCAGCGCAGGCGGCACCAGCGAGAACTTCTGGTTCGATGAGGCCGAGGTCGACGAGCTCGTCGTTCATCTCGCTTGAAGCGCACCCACCAACGCACGCTCGCCGCAGCTACCGAGAGCGCCAAATCAAGGGCTCACAGCAGCGCTCAGCTAGAGCGCCGTAATTTCGCTTCAGCAGCCTGCTAAGCCTTGGGTGCGGGCATCAAACGCTGAAAGAGCACCATGCCAACGATGACGCCTCCGACCATGATCAGCGCCTGGCTCGTCATCCCTCCGAGCGAGGCGAGCGCCGGACCGGGGCAAAAGCCGCTCATCCCCCAGCCAATCCCAAAGAGCGCAGAGCCAACGATCAAACGCCCGTCGATCCCCTTGCTTGTCGGCAGTCGAAATCTCTCGGCCAGCGCGGGCTTCGAGCGCCGCATCGTGAGCCGGTAGGCCGGCAGATACACCGCGATGGCACCCGCCATCACAAAGCCCAGGCTCGGATCCCATGAGGTGGTGCCGTCGCTGAAGTCGAAGAAGCCGACCACCTTGGACGGCAGCGTCATGCCAGAGATAACGAGGCCGACGGCGAAGAGCACGCCGAGTCCGAGCGCGACCGCGAGCTGAGGCGTGGTAGGCCGGTTCACAGCGCACCTCCAAAGGCATGACCGATGATCGCAATGGTTGCCGCTGCAGTCGCCATGAACGTGATGACGGCAACCAACGACCGGAACGACAGGCGCCCAAGACCGCAGACCCCGTGGCCGCTGGTGCAGCCATTGCCCATCTGGGTGCCGAAGCCGACGAGCACGCCGGCGAGTGCTAGGGCGACGCCAGAGCGCTCGATGCCAAAGGCGAACGCCTCAGGCACCACGAGGCTGCACACGAAGCCGCCAAGGCAGAGGCCAAGGACAAAGAGGCCCCGCCACGCTGTGTCGCCAGCCCCAAGCTTCAGCACCCCGCCAGCGATCCCGCTGATGCCGGCGATTCGACCGTTGGCAAAGAGCAGGCCGGCGGAAGCCGCCCCGATGATGAGCCCGCCGATGGTGGACGATAGTGGCGTAAACTGATCCATAGGTTCCCTCTGTGGCCGGACGCGCTCCGGCGTGCGTTTAGTAGGCGCTGTGCATCGCTCAGCCGCAGGCAGCGACGTCCGGCTCGGCGCTGCGCCAAGCCGTCATGCCCCCAGCCAAGACCGTGACGTCGCTGAAGCCGCGCGCCACAAGGTTGACGCGTGCGGTCTCCGCGCGTCGGCCCGACTTGCAGATGAGCAGGATCGCCTGGCTTCGTCGCCAGCTGTCCGCTGCCTCGCCGAGCGTGGCTAGTGGAACCAGCTCGGCCCCTGGCAGGTGACCGAGCGGGCCATCAAACTCAAAGAGCTCGCGCACGTCGATGATGCGGTAGCTCGCGAGCTTTTCGGGGCTCGCTTGAAGCGCCTGCACATCGACCGTCGCACTGCGTGCGCCACAGGCCATGTTCGCGGGCACGGCAATGTCCATCATCGCCGGACTGGCCAGCTTCAGCTCGCTCATGATGGTCACGAACTCGTCTACGCTGATGCCCTCTCTCAGGCGCGGGTTGTGGGCCCGCTCTTCGCCGACGGTGCTCGACGTCCGGCCCCGGTAGTCGTGGCCAGGGTAGATGACCGTCTCGGCCGGCATGCTGAAGAGCTTCTCGCGCACCGACCGGTAGAGCATGGCCGCGTCGCCACCCTGAAAGTCGGTGCGTCCGCAGCCGCGGATCAACAGGGCGTCGCCAGTGAACGCCAGCGTCCGCGCGGCTGTGTGGACGATGTAGGAGACGCAGCCTTGCGTATGGCCGGGCGTCGCCCGCACCTCGAGTCGGTAGTCGCCCAAGCGCACGTGCTCGCCATCGTTGAGCAGGAGATCGGCGCACCCAACCCCAGCGGCAACCCCCGCGACGGTCGTGGCTCCCGTCCGGCGGCGCAGCTCGCCCGCTGCCGTCACGTGGTCGGCATGGACGTGGGTCTCAAGCACGTAGTGCAGGGTCAGGCCGAGCTCCTCGATCAAGAGCAGGTCGCGGTCGATCATTCGATCGACCGGATCGATCAGCGCCGCTTTCTTGGTCACTGGGTCGGCGAGCAGGTACGTGAATGTGTGGCTCGCTTCGTCCATCAGCTGGCGAAACAGCATGGCGTCTCTCCTCTCTGCATCGATGAGGTGCAGCCGCGCTCGCGCAGGCACCGACGTGCCCACCGGCGCGTCGACAGCATGAGTCGCGACGCGTCAAAAGGGTTCGCAGAAAGTTCCGCAACGCTGCAGCGTCGCCGTCAGACGGGGCGGAGAACCCGGCGAATCGCGCGCTCGAAGCGGGTTTTCGACGCCTTGGGCAGCGCGCAGCTCCTGTCGGTCGTCGCGCACACCGCGAGGACTTCACGTAGGCCATCGCACTCGGCCGCGCACTGGCGACAGCCGCTCACATGCGCTTCCATCTCGGCACAGACGCTGAGCGGGAGGTCGCCTTCGAGCTGCCTCGAGAACGCCAGTCGAATGTCCGGGCAGCCGCTGCGGACGGCTCGCGCTTCGCCGCTGAGAGCCTCGCGCAGCTGCGCACGGGCTCGGTGCAGTCGACTCTTCACCGCGCCGACGGCGACTCCGAGCACCTCTGCGACCTCGCGAGCGGACAGCCCCTCGACGTCGCGTAGGAGCACGACCTCGCGCTGTTCGTCGGTGAGCTGACGCATCGCGCTGCCGAGCCGTTCCCAGGTCTCGCTCCGCTCAGCGCGGCGATGGGGGCCGTCTTCGTCACCCGCGGACGCGAGGACGTCGAGCGACTCAACGGGTCGTGCTGACTCCGGCGTCGGCCGACGCCGCATCACGCGAAGGCAGTGGTTCCGCGCGATGGTAAACACCCAGCTTGAGAAGCGCTCTGCTGTCCGCAGGTCCGAGAGCTTTGTCGCCACCGCGAGCAGCGTCTCCTGGACCACGTCCTCGGCGTCTTCGGCGTCACCGCAGAGCTTGAGCGCGAAGCCGTAGACGCGCGGCTGAAGGTCGCCCAACAGCGCCTCAAGGGCAGCGGAATCGCCACCGAGGGCCGCCGACAGGCGCTCAGGACGGGCGAGCGGGCGACGAGAGATCTGAGGTGGGGCGTGCGTCATGCTGGGTCGTGTCGGCGCAAGGTGACAGGTGAGTGTTCGGCGGGTTCGAGCCTACGCGACGACGAACTCAGCGGCACGCTCTGGCCGCTCAGCTGTCACCGGGGCCGTCGAGGAGCCCGTCCAAGGCTGCGGGATCGCCGCCCATCGCGCGCAGTCTGGCGGCCAGCCCAGCGGCCAGAGCGGGTGGCGGCCGAAACGTGTCCGTCGACGCCACGGAGACCTGGGTCTTGTAGCTGGGTGGCCGGCGCTGCCCAGCGGCAAAGATCGCGAGCTGGAGCTGTCCGGCGCCGACCGCGGCTCCGCGGTAGTGGATGTGGGCGACGAGCTCGCCCGCCGGCAGGGACTGCTGGGGATCGGCCGCGAACCAAAGCACGTCGCCAGCCTCGCTTGGCATGGGCGCGAGCGGAAGCGTCGTGTCGCCCAGCACGGCGTGAAGTGGCGTAATGAGGCCGCTGGCAATGGCTCGTCCCCACACGTGTACGCGCACGCCGATCCCGGCGCTGCCTGTGTTGACGACGGTCGCGCGGACGCTTCCCTCGGCGTCGAGCTCGGCTCGGCTCGGCGCGAGCTTTGTGAGCGAGAGCTCGGCGGGCTGGTGAGCTCGTCGGTCCCCGCGCTGAGCGAGCACCGGTCGGTCGCCGAGCACCGGTCGGTCGGGTGGTGCGTGGTCGCTCAACTCTGGGCTCCAACCGCTGGGGCGTCTCCGGCTCGTGCCGTTACCAAGCGGGACGCGAGCTCGCTCATGTTGCTGTGGTCGACGCCATAGTCGCCGGCAAGTCGGATCAGCGTGGCGATCCCCTGCTCGGTCTGGTCGCCGACCTTGCCGAAGTGCTTCTCAAAGAAGCGCTCCATGTCGAAGGGCGCCACGCGTGGCGCCAGGCGCGTGACGGTTCGCAGCTGCCATGGCCGAAGCATTCGCAGCGACCGCGGAGTCTTCACGTTGAGGTGCTTCTCCGCGACCAAGAAGGCCTCTCGGGTCGCGCGGTGGGTCAGCGCCATGAGCTCCTTGTCTGCCCGCAGACCCGCGAACGTCCAGCCGACCAGCTCAAGCGCGATGATCTGAAACTGCAGGACCGGGCCGGCGAACGCAGCCGAGACCTTCACGTCGTCGACGACCTTGCTGGGCAGGCCACCTGCGTTGAGCACGTCGACAACGGGGCTCACGCGCTCGCTCGGCCCGCTGAACGCCATCTTGGTCCGCGGCGGCAGCCAGTAGGCCATGCCTGGCGTTGGCAGGCTCGCACCAGGGAGCGGTCCCGGGTAGCTCGACAAGCCAATGAGCCCGCCGATGACTTGGCTCGGCGGAACAAGCTCGGTGATCAGCGCGTGGTCTTCGATACCGGGCGTGAGGGTCAGCAGCGTCGCGTCGCCTAGTCCCGCAGCCAGCTCGGCGAGCCACGTCCCCTTGCGGAGCGCCGTCGACGACAAGCACAGCACCACCGCGTCCCACGGTCCGTTGGCGAGAGCCTCGGCCTGGTCGCTAAAGACGCCAAAGCCATCGAAGCGCACCGGCGCCTCGCGTGGGCGCTTCCGGTTGAGCGGGTAGAGGTCAAAGCCTTGGCGAACCTGAGCCTCGTACTTCGGCCGCACCACGAACGCGACCTCCGCGCCGCCCTGCTGAAAGTGGTAGCCGTAGACCTGTCCGACAGCGCCAGCGCCGATCAGAAGTACCCGCATCGCGTCTCCTGTGATTGCAGGGTCACCTACCACAAAGGCCGCGCGGCTCACCAACACCAGCGTCCCGTACGCGGCACTTAGACAGGACTGAGGGCGGTGCGTCACCTCGGCGTCACAGCCCAGCAATCTTCGCCGCCGTCAGATCGAAACACGCATCGAGCCGTCGCTAAACGTATGTTTGATTCGATCGACAGCCAGGAGGCTCTCATGAAACATCTGCCACTCTCACTCCTCTCATCGTTGCTGGTCGCGACCGGGAGCATCGCGTTAGCTGCCGGCTGCGATCAGAAGCCTAGCGGCCCCACGGCAACGTCGTCCGCAGCCGCATCGCCAGCGCACGTGACGCCTGCGAGCAGCCCTGCCAGTGACGGTCCGGCCGCCGTCGCGCCGGACAACAAGACGCCCGCCGTGACCCCGTCGCCTGGCAAGGCGACCGAACCTGCCGACCGACCGTCAGCAGCCTCCGTGGCCCTGGCCGTGACCGCGATCCAGGCGTTTACAGCCGATGTCTACCCTCACCTTGTCGAAGCCGACGACAACCTCTTCTTTTCTGGCGCCAGTATCGCCACCGCCTTCGCCATGACTCACGCGGGCGCTGCCGGGAAGACAGCCGACGAGATCCGAGCCGCCTTTCACCTGCCAGACAGCGGGGCGTATGAGGCATTCGGAGCATTCGGGAGGCTTCTGAACGCCAGCCGCGGCGACACCGTGCTCAAGACGGCCAACCGGATGTGGCACGCCAAGGATGCTGCGTTCCAAGCCCCCTTCGTCAACATCCTCAAGACAGCCTTCGGTTCCACCGTCGGCCACGTGGACTTCGCGAAGTCGCGAGCGGCGCGCGCCACAATCAACACGTGGGTTGCTGGCAAGACCGGCGACAAGATCACCGAGCTTATTGCTGACGGCGCGATCACGGGCCTGACGCGCCTCGTGCTGACCAACGCGGTCTACTTCAAGGGGCTGTGGGCCGACGCGTTCGACAAAAAGCTCACCAAGGCAGCAGCCTTCAACCGCCGCGACGGAACCAAGGTGGAGGCGAGCTTCATGCAGTCCACCGACAAACACCGGATGCGCATGGACCCGAAGAACGGTCTGCAGCGGCTTGAGCTGCCCTATAAAGACGGCGGCCTGAGCATGGTTGTGCTGCTTCCGCGTGACGTGGCGGGCTTCGCCGACCTCGAAAAGAACCTGCCAACGCAGTTGAAGGCCGCGGCGAAGCCGATCGATGAGACCACGCAGGTCTATGTGAAGTTTCCGAAGTTCGAGCTGCAGAGCCCAATCGACCTGACGCCATCGCTGACAAAGCTCGGTGTCAAGCGCGCGTTCTCAGCCGGAGCCGACTTCAGCAAGATCAACGGCAAGACGGACCTCTACATCACGGACGCCTTCCATCAGGGGTGGGTCAAGGTCGATGAGGCAGGCACCGAGGCCGCCGCTGCGACGGCCGTGGTCATCGGTCTGAAGGGGATGGCTGCGCCACCGCAGCACTTCGTTGCCGATCGACCGTTCGTCTTCGGCATCCGCGACGACGCCACCGGCGCCTTCTTGTTCTTGGGCCGTGTCATGGATCCGACGGCGGGCTAGATGCGCTCACCGCCGCCCGCGCGATGCGTGGGCGGCGGTTTTTCGATTTCATCCACTCACTGAGCGCACATCAGCTCTGCGAGCCGTGCTGCGACGTCGCCCAGCACGACGGCACCAGGCAGCTCGGAGATCCATGCGACCGGCAATGCAGTGTCGCCGGCTGCCGCGCCGAAGACCTGCCCGGCGATGGACGCGATGGTGTCGACGTCGCCGCCGATGTCGATGAGCGTCTGAAGTGTCTGTGCGAAGCCATTGCGCTGAGCGTTCAGAGCGGCAAAGAGCGCGAGCGGCACGGACTCCGGAGCATAGCCGCTCGTGCCTGTGACAGCGGCGCAATCGGGTAGCGACCAGCGAACGTCGAGCTTGCGCAGGGTGTCGCGGGTTCGCGAATCTGAGAGCGTCGCGGCGACGCTGTCGAGCCAGCTCTGTGGCCGGTCGAGGCCTGGTGTCGCCACGGCCGCCACGACTGCGAGTGCGGCTGCGTACGCTTCATCGTGGTGATGGGTGATTCGAGCGACGTCTCGGATGATTCGTCGGTCGTCGAGGTCGGATGGGTCGAGGAAGAGCCCCAGCGGAGCGACACGCATCGCCGCACCGTTGCCGGCTGCCCTTTCGCCACCGATGCCACAAAGGGCCCAGTGGCCACCTGTCGCCAACGCTCTCAGCGCCCCGGCAGTGGTCGAGCCTAGGCCGCGGATGCCTTGCCGGTAGCGCGCTGCCAGTGCCGCAGCGATGTGCTCAGGCGAAACACGCCCCTGCTCGACGATGGCTAACCCGGTCGCATACGTGAGCTCCGTGTCGTCCGTCCAAGCCCATGCCGTCGCGGGCACATCGTCGAGCGTTGCACGGCCACTGGAACCCTCGAACGCGGCGCCGATCGCGTCACCGAGGGCGCCGCCGAGCAACAGGCCACGGGTTCTTGCCAGTGCTGATAGCGCATGGCCGCCCTCAATCAATCGGCTTCATCCCTGCTTCGACGCACTTGTAGCTGGTGCCGTCGTGCTTGATGATCAGATACGCCTGCCCCGAGCGGAAGAGCCAGCCGCCGTCGCGAGCGACCACGCGCAGCGCTCTGTGGTTGCGGGGGCGGTCTCGGAATCGGTCGAGAACCAACGCGGGCACGGTGTCGCTGGGAGACGTCTCCACCAGCCGTACTCCCTTAGCCACCAGAGCGTCGATCGTTGGTTTGTGGCCGGTCGTGAGCGCCAAAATCAGCCGGAAGTAGGCGGCGCCTGCGGCCCCGCGGGGGGAGATGTCGTGACGCTGGGTGATGCCTCGATGGCGGAGCTTCTCAGAGATGGGAACGCCGACGAAGCGCATGGTGGCGTCGTCCCAGGCGAGGCGATCGGCGTGGGCCTTGACCCAAGCGCGCCGCGCCTCCGACGTCTTGAAGCGTTGGCCGGTCATGTCTTGGAGCGATGCGATGAGAAACCCTCGGATCTCACCGCCGAGCTTCTCGTTATCGGCCACGTCTGCGCCGTCGAGGAGCGCCGAGAAGTAGCGGACCACTTGGGCGTCGGTGCGAATGGACTCGAGGAGATGAATGACAGTCCAGCGGTGCTTTGGCTCAGCGCGCGCCGTCTGGATCAACGGGTCGATGGCGGCGCGGCCAGACAAGATCAGGGCGGCCCGAGCCTTGGCACGCTCGTCACGCGTCGTCGCCGGGTCAGCAATCCGCTCGACCTGCGACTTCACGTAGTCCGGCGCCAGGTCCTGCCACGCCAGCGCGGGGCTGTGCAGGACCATCGCGGTGAGTAGCGCGAGTCCGATCTGGGTCAGGCGATGAGTCACGGTGCCTCGCAGTCACTGAGGGTCGTAACGGATAGACACCACAGCGTCGTGACAAGGGTAGGGCGCAGAATGCGGGGGCCGTTGATCCGAGTTCGTCGCGCAGAACCCTGTGACACCGCCCGGTCCAACCGCGTGTTGCATCGTTGTGACTCTGGGTGCAGCTGATAGCGCGGGTGCTTGATATGAAAAGGATTTCTTTGTTTCGGCTGTGTCTTTACGCGGCTCCTCTTGTTCTCATGACGGCCGGCTGCGACAGCCGCTTCGACGCACGGCCCAACGGCCTCGACCGACTCGATGACCTGCCGCAAAACGGCAACGTCGGGCAAAACGGCAACGTCGGCGTCCAGGCAGTCGCGGGCGGCAGCGCCCTCGACCAGCGACTCCGCGACCTCATCAACGCCGAGGGGCTGCGGGGCGACCCAAGCCTCGGCCGCCAGCTGCCGAGCATCAATGACCCGCTCGCTCAGCTCGGGATGCGTCTCTTCTTCACCAAGAGCCTCGGTGGTGACAACGACACAGCGTGCGCTAGCTGCCACCACCCGGCCTTCGGCGGTGGTGACGCGCTGGCGCTGCCGGTCGGGACCCACGCGAATGTGCCGGACCTCCTCGGACCCGGCAGGCACTTCCTCGACGGCCCGCCGCCGGTGCCGCGCAACTCGCCGACCGTCTTTAACCTCGGTCTCTGGGATCGCGGCCTCTTTTGGGACTCGCGGGTCGAGAGCCTCGGCGGCGAGCCCGGCCAAAACGGCGCCGCCTCCGGCATTCGCACGCCCGACGTGGCGCTTGGGGCGGCCGATATCGACGCCGGTGAGACGCTTGCCGAAGCTCAGGCACGCTTTCCCGTGACCTCGGTTGAGGAGATGCGAGGCGTGACGTTTGAGGCAGGCTCCAGCAACAACGCCGTTCGCAGCCACCTCGCGGCCCGCCTCGGCAACTTTGGCGTCGGTCAGGGCGAGCTGCCGACCAACGCGTGGGTCGCCGAGTTTCGGGCGGCCTTCAACGAGCCAGCTGCCCGCGCCGAGGAGCTGGTGACCTACAGCAACATCGCGCTGGCGATGGGCGAGTACGAGCGCTCGATGACCTTCACGACCACCCCCTGGAACCGCTACGTCGCTGGCGACCTCGGCGCGATCAGCGAGCAGGCCAAGCAGGGGGCGGAGATCTTCTTCCGACCTGCGAACCAGGGCGGCGCGGGCTGTGCGAGCTGCCACAGCGGCGACACGTTCACCGACGAGCAGCACCACGTGCTGGGCTTTCCTCAGATCGGACCGGGCAAGGGCGACGGCAACAACGGCACCGATGACTTCGGCCGCGCCCGCGAGACCGGCAACGCCGACGAGCGCTGGCACTTCCGAACCCCGTCGCTGCTGAACGTCGCGCTCACCGCTCCCTATGGACACGCGGGTGCCTACGCGTCCCTCAACGACGTGCTCGCCCACTACAACAACCCCGATGGACGGGTCGACAACTACTTCGATGACGCCGAGTGGTGCGACCAGCCGCAGTTTCAAGGCGTCGCAGGCTGCGAGCAGCTCTACCCCGACGGCCGGCAGCACACCAACCGCGCGATCAACCAGCTCGAGCGTGAGCAGCAGGCAGGGACCCACAACCTGTCGCGCCGCATCAACCTCAACGGCAACCGCCGCGCTGCGGTCGTCGCCTTTCTTCGCACGCTCACCGACGAGTGCGCGGCCGACCCCACCTGCCGTAGCGCCTGGATCCCGCCGACCGATGGCGGACCCGACGGCAACCAGCTCGTCCCGACCGGGCAGGATGGCGCACCGCTCCAGTAGGGTGTCCCGAGGGTGCACAATCCGCGTGTCATCCGGCATGCGGGTTGACGCGCGCTGGTCGAACGCGGTTAGAGTCCACGTTCGCTTTTCGTGCACGCGGAGACACCCTGCACACGCCCCGTCACATCATCTCTTCCCGGCGCACCGTTGTCATCGCGTGCTGGCTCGGCCTCGTGTTCGGACCGTCCTCGACCCTGGCACAGGCGCCGGAGCTCCCGGACGCCAGCGTCGACGCGGACGTCGAGGGCCCGTCGCTGGAGTGGGATCCCGCGTGGGGCACGTTCTCGACCGCCGACTGGGTGGTCACGGGCACGGCGATGGTGACGACGCTCACGGCAACGATCGCCGGGCCGCTGCCGAGCCACCGTCGGGGCGGAATCCTCTTTGACGAAGCTGCGCGCGACAGCCTGCGTCTCGGCACGGAGGTTGCGCGTCGCAATGTCCGCGACGTCAGCGACGTCCTGCTCACGCTGCTGGCGTCTTACCCCTTCGCGATCGACGCGCTCGTCGTCGCAGGCTGGCACCACAACAGCCCCGAGGTGGCTCGCGAGATGGCGCTGCTCAACCTTGAGACGCTCGCTGTGATGACCGCGATTCAAAGCCTGACCAAGGTGCTCGTCAGTCGTGAGCGCCCGTACGGCCGCGAGTGTGGCGGCGAGCTCAACCCGCAAGATCGCGCCTGCACCCGTGGCGACCGCTACGCGAGCTTCTTCTCGGGCCACAGCGCCGTCACGTTTACGGCTGCTGGCCTCATCTGTAGCCACCACATGAACCTCGACCTCTATGGCGACTCGACGGCGTCAGCGGCCGTCTGCGCGACAGGGCTCGTGCTCGCTGGAACAACCGCGGTGCTGCGGGTCGTCGGTGATCAGCACTATGCCAGCGACATCATCATCGGCTCGGCCGTCGGTGCGCTGGTGGGCTTTGGTGTGCCCTGGCTCCTGCGCTACCGCCATGGCAGCGACCGCAACGACGAGCAAGCCAGCCGCTCGGACGGTCCGACCATCCACATTGTGCCAGCCGGCCTCGGAGTCGGCGCCGTGGGGACGTTCTGATGTCGGCGACCGCCCAGCGTGGCCTCCAGCTTGTTGCATGCTCGGTCGTGCTGCTGGTCGTCGGCAGCGCGCTCGCCGCGTCGCCGGCCGACACCAGCGTGCCCCCTGCGGGTCCCAACAGCACCATCAGCACGCTCGCGCCGAGCCAGGGCGCAGTGGTCGACCCTTACGCGTTCGTCGCCAGCGAGATCGACGTCGGCCTCTTCTACTTCCGGCCCCGTCTCTCCATCGGCTACGGCGAGCCCTTTAAGACCCGCGTCGCCTTCGACCTCAACCCGATCTTCGGGTCTGAGGGCATCGGTGCCTGGGCGGGCCTGCGCTTGGCGATACCGGGCCTCGACCTGCGCGTTGGCGCTCGCTATCAGTGGACATTCAACCGCACCTTCCTCGAGCCGCTCGACGCCTACACGCGTGCCGAGACCGAGCTCGCCCAAGGCCCCAAGTCGACCTACGTCTCGCTAGAGGCCGAGCTGTCCTTTGGGTTCCGTGCCGGCCCTGGCTTCCTCTTCGGCGAAAACGCGCTCACCCACACCCTCCTCGTAGACGACGGCTTCTTCGTCTACGAAGAGACCATTCGTGCGGTCATCGATCCCCCGTGGACCAATCGCACGCGGGTTGGCTACAGCTTCCCGCTCGGCCCGAAAGACCGCCTTGAGGTTGGCCCAGCAGTGGAGGTCCTAATCCTTCCCAAGCGGGACGTCGTCATCGTCCGTGCCGGGCTGCTCGCCCGCATGAAGCTCTACGACGACCTCGAAGTTCGCGGCAACTTCATGCCCGCTGTCGCCACCCCCGACAACCTAGGGATTGCCGGCGGCGACTCGTTTCAGATCGGCATCCGATGGAAGTGGTCGACAGGTCTATGACGTGCGCTGGCGTTGTCGCGACCAGACCAGAGGCCCCAGTCCGAGCAGCATGACCCACCATGGCGTCGGCGGTCCGCCCTGGCAGCCGCCGCCACGCACGAGGACGCGCGCGCCGGGCTCAAGGTCGCCGTCGACACCGACATCGACAGGCCCAGCCTCGGTGTCGTCCTCGCCTGCGTCGGCCGCGACGTCTGAGGCGCCCGTGTCGCTGTCGGTCGTGTCTGGCTCAGGCTCTACATCGCAGGGCTCGTCCCCGGCGCACGGGTCGGGTAGAAAGGGCGCGATGAAGTCACACTCACTGTCGGTCCGGACATAGTGGTCTTGCCGCCCGCAGATCGCGTCGCCCCAGCTGAGCACGCCGATCACGCGCACCACGCCGTCGGGCATCGTCCACAGCGCCGGACCGCCGGAGTCCCCGTAGCAGACCCCGCCAGCGCCGTTGCCATCGACGGTGAAGTCGATGGACGTCAGGTCGATGACCTCGATAGGAATCCATGACTGAAGCGTCGTCCAGGCGTCGCCGGCTGGGTTCGTCGCGCCATAGCCGCCAGCCTGGATGGTGTCTCCCACCAGCTCGCCGGTGTTGAGCGGCTCGCAGCTGACCGGGATAGGCTCTAGGTTGCCGGCGTTGCTCGCCGAGATTGGGGTCGTTAAGCGGAGCACGGCGACATCATGGATCGCGGTCTCGCCGTTGGGGTCGTAGCTCGGGTGGACGGTGACGCTGGCGACCGGGTGGACCGAGTCCGGGGACTGGACATCGGCGCCAACGGCAAACTGCACGTCGTCGGGTGCAACCGCTTGACCTTGGCCAGGGCCGAACCCCGAGTAGATGCAGTGAGCGGCGGTCAGGACCACGTCGTCAGCGACGAGGGTCGCGGTGCAGTCGTTTTGAAAGCCGCCGTTGTTGCCGCGCAGAAAGACCGAGCCGACCGCGCGACCCTGGGCCGCCGTGAGGGCCACGACATCGGCATTCCAGCTGCTGCTGCCGTTGTAGATGGGGCCGCTGACGGTGTGGAGTGCGCTCTCGCGGCTCTCGCTATCGCAGCCTGTTGATGCGACCAGCGCGGCGACCATTCCAAGCATGCAGGTCGTCGCCCAGTTGTCGCGGCTCGTGAGGATCTGGCGCATCGCCGGCGCTCTGGTGCAGTGATCGTTGATTCGGTTCCTCGGTCGCTTTGGGTGAGATCGAGCAGATACCACGCCGGTTGCGGACGAATCGACGGAACAATGATGTCGAAATGTGTGGCGAACCCACGCCGTCTCAGCGGGAGCGCCTAGACCCAAATCAAGCGCTCTTTCCGGCTGCGGCCTTGGCGATGCACTCGCCAGCGACGTCCGTGCGTTCGCTTCGCTCACCTGAACTCGACGATGCACGCATCGCCTTCGTCCAGCGGACGCCGCTGGCAAGCACATCGCCTTCGCCTCGCTCGAAAATAGCGCTTGATTTGGGCCTAGAGAGCACCCCGGTCAGGAGGTCAGCGACGCGGATCGCAGGCAGGACCCGGGTCGGACCCCGGAGGTCGCGCACGGTGTCGAGCGCGCTCTCGCAGTCGTAGTGATGCCCAGGCGAGACGAAGACCGGCGCTCCCTTGGCCGAGCGAAACGCGTGGCCGATGACGTTGCCAGCGTGGGTGAGAGGCGTTGCGACGCCGGGCTCGGGTCCTGGTGGGGCGAAGTCGCCGAAGAGCCAGTTCTTGGCGACGCCGATGGTCGGTAGGTCAAAGGCCAGCCCGATGTGGCAGGCGAGCCCAAAGCCGCGTGGGTGGGCCGTCCCCTGGGCGTCGCAGAGGAGGACGTCCGGGCGTATCGTGAGCTTCTCCAGCGCCGGGATCAGGCAGCCGGCTTCGCGCCAGGCGAACAGACCCGGCATGTAGGGCATCGGCGGCTTGCCGACCCAGGTGACCTGCTCAAGCACGTTGTTGTCTCGGTCGACCACCACCACCACGGCAAACGCGCGGTCGCCGTACCCGCCATCCTGATAGCCGACGTCGCAGGCTCCGATGAGCTGTGGTTGCGTGTTGCCAGGCTGAAGACGCAGCTCCTTGGCGAGCTGACGCTGCAGCTCTTTTGATTGCGCCCGCATGTCGCGCTTCGCGGCGTTAGCAACACTCGGCAGGGGAATCGGTCGAACCAACTTCATGGACCTTTCCTACGTCCGCGACCGGACGTTGGCCAGTCCCAGAGCAGGCTGCTGAAATTCGGACCGTGTGGCGGTGGTGCGCGTCGCAAAGTCATCAGATGGCGCATTTCCTGGCAACGCTGCTAGACCAGCTATTGAGGTGGGCTCTCGGTGGCGGGCGTCGGCTGAATCGCAGCTGGAGCGGGTTCGCTGGCGACAGGCTCTGGCGCGCGGAGCCGCCGACGGAAGCGCTTGAGGTCAAAGTGCTTGCCGGGGCACTGGGTCAGCCGACCGTCGATGCCCCGGTGGGTGTCCACATGCTCGAGTGCGATGCCGTAGTGGTCGATAAGCGCCTGGCTGAGTGAGACGAGCGACGTGATCATCCACGGGTGGGGGCGGCGCTCCTCGTAGTTGCCTGCGAGGCAGATGGTCACGCTCTCGACGGCGCGCTCCGGCCGAAACAGATGGATCGACGGCTCCTGGTGCGGCCAGCGTCCGAGCTGGATCGTGCCGGTCGGCAGCCCGCGCTTTTTCCCGTTCTGGATGAGGAAGTGATACTGGATTCCCAGCGGGTCACCGAAGCGCTTGGCGTGGTAGCGACTGATGCCCTCGACGGAGGCGGCGACCGTCGCGGTGTGGTGCACAACGATCCCTTCGAAGGCGATCGGAGGCTTGCGCGCGTCCTCAAAGTCGAAGAGGCCCGCGATGAGCTCAGCGTTGCGGGCGCGGACCTTGTCTCTGAGGGTCGGTTGCCGCTTTGCGTGCGCGCGCATGGGGCCGACGTTGGCCCCGGCGAGGGCCCCGAGGCCGAGCGTGGAGAGAAAGTGTCGTCGCTTCATGCGAAGCGAAACCAAGGGAGGCCAGTGGGAATTTCACTCCCCGCGATGTTTGCCACGAGCCGCCCAATTTGGGACGCTAACGTCATCAAGCAACATGAGAGCAGCGAATGCGGCCCAGCCAGCCGGCGCTTCCCCGACATCGCGCGACGGCGAGGCGCGGGGGACGAGGTCTTGGCCTGGTCGCATATGGGGGATGGGTCCATCATGGTTTCTGCTACCAAGGCAAAGAGCGAGCCGGGAGCGAGCGGCGAGACGTCCGGCTCTGCGTCGAGCGAGACGGTCGTGTCCGAGTCGCCAATCGACAGCCTCGAAGCCATGTGGAAGACCCGCCGCGTCCGCCTCGGTCAGTTCGGCAAAGGCGCAAGCCGCACGATCTCACCTGCGCCGACAGCGGCTCTCAACGAGACCACGCACCGGGCATTCGTTCGCACCGAGCTGCAGCCCGACGCCGGGATTGAGCTCGGCGACCCGCTCGGCGAGGGCGGCTCGGGCGTTGTCTTCTCGGCGCATCAGATCGAGCTCAAGCGCACGGTCGCGGTCAAGATGCTGCGGCCGGAGAAACAAGACTCGAGCGATGTGGCCGCGCTGCTCCGCGAGGCCTGGATTGCTGGCAACCTCGAGCACCCCAACATCCTCCCGATTCACCTGGTCCGAACGAACGAGCGAGGCGACCCGCAGCTGGTGATGAAGCGGATTGAGGGCGTGAGCTGGCACGAGGTGCTCCACGAGCCCGCGCTGACGGACGTCTTTGTCACTGGGGACGCGCTCGAGTGGCACTTGCAGGTGCTGATCCAGACCTGTCATGCCGTGCACTTTTCGCACTCGCGCGGGATCCTCCACCGAGACCTCAAGCCTGACAACGTCATGCTCGGCCGCTACGGCGAGGTCTACGTTGTGGACTGGGGGCTCGCGGTCACCATGCGGGACGAGAGCCCGCCCTGGATGCCGCGCGTGCACGACATCGACATGATCGCTGGCACGCCCGCCTACATGGCGCCTGAGATGGCGGCCGGTGATGTGTCGTCCATCGACGCGCGCACCGACGTGTTTCTGCTCGGAGCGATTCTCCACGAGATCCTCACGGGTGAGCGCCGGCACGACGGAGACACCGTTCAGGAGGTCATCGAGTCGGCCTACGAGTGTCTGCCACCCCGCTACCCCACCGACATCCCGAGCGAGCTCGCCACCATCGCTATCCGGGCCACGACCCGCGACTCCGCCGACCGCTACCAGAGCGCCGCCGAGCTGCGCGTTGCGCTTGAGGACTTCCTGCGCCACCGGAGCTCGGTCCGACAGAGCGACGCGGCGTCGCTCGAGTTCTCCCAGCTGGTCGCCGCGGCCGACGCCGGGGAGCTGACCGAGCAGGAGGTCCAGACCCGGCTGCTCTCCGCCCGCGTGGGGTTCCGACAGGCCCTGCAGGGCTGGTCAGGCAACACGCATGCGCGCACACGTCTTGAGGAGCTGCTGCACTGGGCCGTCCAGCGGGCCGTCGACGGCGAAAACGTCAGCCGGGCAGAGGACTACCTCGCCGAGATTGCCAACCCGTCACCCGCGCTGATCGCCCAGGTCGATGGGCTTGTAGAGTCCGTCGCCCACCAGCGGGAGCGTATCGCAAGCCTCGAGCGCGACGCCGATCCCAACCAGTTCCGCAAGCACCGCCGAAAGCTGGCCTACATCTCGGGCGTCATCTGGCTGGTTTGGAACGTGACGTTGGGTCTGCTGCATCGCGAGAAGATCCTGGTGCTGGACGTGGCGGAGATGCTCTGGGCACTCGCCGGCTCGATGGTCATCAGCCTCGGCATCCTCTACTCCGTCCGTGAGACGCTCATGACGTCCGCGGTCAACCGGCGAGGTCTCGGCCTGCTCACCGCTGGGATCGGCTCGGTCCTCGTCATGTGGACGTGCACCTACGCCATGGGCCTCAGCACGCTCCAGACCGTGGCGCTGACGTCGATTCTCTACGTCAACTTCATGCTCGCGACGGGACTTGTCGTCGAGCGGCGATCGCTCTGGCTCGTGCCGGGGGTCGCCGGACTCTGCGTGCTCTCCGGCGTGTGGCACGAGGCGGCGTTCGAGATTGCCGGCGTGATGGGCTTCTACTCGGCGTTTGGGCTGGCGTTCATCTGGCGCAAGCCGGCGAAGCCCGACAAGCGGGCCATCTCCGCCGCTCGCACACGCGGCGATTCACCGTAGAGCGGTGCCAGCAAGGGCGGTTTTTGCGAGACGCGCGTCAGGTGCGGCGGGGAGTCTCAGACGAGGTCTTCCCAGGCGTCGCCGACAATGTCGCCCTCGTCCCACGCGTCGAGCCGGCGTGCGAACGCGACGGCCTTGGGACCCGTGAAGGTCTCTTTCTGACCTGGCGTCAGGCCAAGGTCTGCGCGCAACGAGCGGATGAGGGTGAGCTCCTCGTCGGGCTCGCGCAGTGGCATCTGGCTGCCGGTCGGGACCAGGCGATTGCGCACGACGGTCGCGATGATCGGGTCGCCGTAGACAACAAGGCCCTCGGCTTCGAGCGTGTCGCCGGCCCCCGTCACCGTCACGACGGCGCGCACGTCGGAGAGCACGATCTCGGGGATTCGCGTCGCCGTCACCTGCAGCGTCATGCGCTTTTTGAGCGCCGGTAGCCCGTCGACGGCGAAGTGCGTCAACGCGTTCGACTCGATGATCTCGCCCACCCCGAGCCGCTGAATCTCAACGCCTGAGAGGTTGGTGCGGTTGGTGAAGCGACCCAGCACGTCCCCGCGAACGGCGAACCCGTTCATGAAGTACGCGTCGACCGGCGGGTCGGGCCGGACCTGGACCCGGACCTGGTCGGCGCCGAAGTCCTCGACGAACGCTAGCAGCTCCGAGAGCTCGCGATCTTCCGGCGTGATCTTGCGACCGTCGAACGTGAGGTCCGAGACCTCGCCAAGCGCATGGAGGAGCTCCGACGCCTCGACGTTGGAGACGACCCCGCTCTTTTGGTGCTTGCCCAAGACTTCCTGCAGCATCAGGTCCGCAGTCGTGGTCTCCACAGGCACGACGCCCTTCGCGTCGTCGCCGGTGAGCGGCTCGCGGATCTGAATCTCTTCGTCGACGAAGACGGCCATGCGGATGACCGCAAGTCCGTGACTTGAGCGCTCGAGTCGGTAGCCGACGTGTCCGACGGGGCGTCCGGCCGGGCGTCGCCTGCGTGGGATTGCGCTGCCCCGCTCGCGCACAGAGCGGACCGACGTCTTCTTGCGCACCGACGGTCCATCAACGGCCGACGGCGAGATGGTTCGCACGGCGCTCGAGCGCTTCTTGGGTGTGGCTCGCTTCTTCTTGGGCGGGACGATCTCGACCTCAACCTCAACGACCGGCTCGGGCGCTGGCGGATGTGCCGCAAGGAGCGCCTCTCGCGTGGTGTGACGGCCGGTGTCGAACGCGATGAGCCCGGCGATGACGTGCTCACAAACGCCGGGGCGTCCGCACTCGCACTCCCACTCGTCGTCCAGCGGGTAGAGCGAGACCTCAAGGAGGTTTGCGCCCTCGTAGGGGATGACCGCGAGGCTCACTTCGTCCTCGAGCTTTTCGCAGAGGGCGACCATGCCGCCGGCGACAAGGGCTTCACCCGCGTCCCAGACCGGCCGGTTTCCCGCCATGGTTCGCGCTGTCGTCAGCAATCCGTTAACCATGGTTCTCCCTGCTCACGTGGGCTCAGGACTGCGCTATAGCGACAATGACCTGGGTTCGCTACGGCGAAGCGTCCCTAGCGCACAAGGACGTCGGTACGTGGCGGGCAAGACTCAGCTTCTGGGGTACTGTTCACGCGACTTACTGCCCGCTGGCGGGTCGACTCGGGGACGCTGCCGGATCGGTGCCGTGCCGATCACGGCCGCTTGCGCAGTCGGCAGCCACGCGATCGCGCCTCGCGCGGCGACGCTACTGGTAGCCAGCCGCCTGCAGCGTGAAGAGGTGGCTGTAGCGACCATCCGCAGCCATCAGCTCGTCGTGGGTGCCGGCCTCGATGACCTCGCCGTCGTCGAGCACGATGATGCGGTCGGCGCGGCGGACCGTCGCAAAGCGGTGGGAGATGAGCAACGCGATCTGGTCGACGGTGTGGCGCTGGAAGTGCTCGAAGACCTTTGCCTCGGCGTCAGGGTCCATCGCTGCCGTCGGCTCGTCGAGGACCAGGACATCGGCGTCCTCGCGCATGAACGCGCGGCTGAGCGCGATCCGCTGCCACTGCCCGCCGCTGAGCTCTCGTCCGTCCTTAAACCAGCGCCCAAGCTGAGTCTCGTAGCTCTTGGGCAGCTGCTCGATGAAGTCGTCGGCTTCGGCTTTATCGGCAGCGCGCTCCCAGCGAGGACGGTCTTCGAGGTGGTCCACGTCGCCAATGCCGATGTTCTCGCCGACCTTGAGCTGGTAGCGGACGAAGTCCTGGAAGATGATGCCCAGCTTGCGTCGGAGCGCTGTCAGGTCCCAGTCGCGCAGGTCCGTCCCGTGGAGCGAGATGCTGCCCTCGGTTGGCTCATAGAGCCCGGCAAGCAGCTTGATGATGGTGGTCTTGCCCGAGCCGTTCTTGCCAACGAGCGCGAGCTTTTCGCCCGGTGCGACCTCAAAGGACACGTCGCGGACCGCGGGAACGTCGCTGCCAGGGTAGGCGAAGGTGACGTTGGCAAAGCGCAGCCCCTGGCTTGGATCGACGCCAGCCTTGAGTGCGCCCTCGCGCGAGCGGGTCGGATGGCTGAGGTAGTCGAAGAGGTTCGAGAGGTAGAGGTTGTCCTCATACATCCCGCTGATGGCTTGAAGCACCGACGCGAACGCGGTCTGACCCTGCTTGAAGATCATCAGGTACATCGTCATGTCGCCGAGGCTGATGTCGTCGGCGATCGCAGCGATCGCAATCCAGACGTAGGCGCCATAGAACGCGGCCGTGCTGAGCAGCCCGAGCAAGAACCCCCAGACCCCACGGCGGATCGTGAGCGCCCGATCTTCGCCATAGACCTTCTTGAAGATGGCTCGGTAGCGCGCCAAAAAGAGCGGCCCAAGCTCGTAGAGCTGAGTCTCCTTGGCGAAGTCTTCCCGGGCGATCGCGGTCTCGTAGTAGGCGCGCTGGCGCGTCTCGGGAGTGCGCCAACGAAAGAGCCGAAACGCCACGCCCGAGAACTTTGCTTCGGCGATGAACGCCGGCACGCCCGCGACCACCAGCACGAGCACGGCCCACGGCGAGAACGCCAAGAGCAGGCCGCCAAACGTGACGATCGAGATCGTGTTCTGGACGATGGAGAAGGTTCGGTTGACGAGTGAGAGCGGTCGCGATGAGGCCTCGCGCCGAGCGCGCGAGAGCATGTCGTAGAACTCAGAGTCCTCGAACTGAGCGAGCTCGAGCGTGAGCGCCTTCTCGAGGATCATCTCGTTGACGCGCTGACCCAGCTGAGCTCGCAGCAGCGACTGCGCCACGCTGTAGCCGCGCTGAATCGCGGCCATGATGATGACGAGGACCGCTTCGAGGCCAACCCAGGCGATGGCCAGCCACTGATCGTCTTCGAGGCCCGTCTCTTGCGCCTTGACGACGGCGTCGACGATGAGCTTGCCCACGTAGGCGATGGCCCCGGGCATCACGCCGCCGAGCACCGTCAGCGCGGCGAGCGTCAGGGTGAGCGGCCGGCTGGTCTGCCAGACAAGGCCGAGGCCCTTGGGGCTGTACCGGAAGACGCTTAGGCCGCGACCTGGCTCGTCGGGAGGGGTCTCAGGCTTCGGACCCTTCCGGCGCCCGGCGCCCTTTGATGTGTGGTGGGGATGCAAGCGGCCAATGTCGACACCCTCGACAGGGAGACCAGTGCCAGGGCGGAAAGAGCGCCTGTGCGCGACGAGTCCCAGGTTATCGGCGCGAAGTCGATGCCGGTCGCGCAGGTCCTTTGGCGTCAGTGCCGGCCGACACGAACGCGGGTTGCGCTTTGTGCATCGAACGTTTGAGATCGCTGCACCATGTGGTTAGTCTACGTGTCAGTGTGGGTGACAACTTCAGGGGTGGCGCATGGGTAGCGAGAGAGAGCGATCACAGGATGTCGAGCAATCGCCTGATGCCGGCGGTAGTGGCGGCGGACTCGCTGCACTCTTCGGCGGTGGCGGCGGTGGACGGACACGCTCCGCAGCGCCCACGGAAGAGTTCACGACCCAGCTCATCGCGGCTGTCAATGCCGGCAAAGGCAAGCAGGCGCTCCAGATCGCAGGCTCGAACCCCGGCGGTGCCGTCCAGGCGCTGACCGCCAACAGCCGCTTCTCGGCATTTCTGCGCGCCGTCGGCCGCAACCGGCCCTTCGAGTCGGCCGAGCGTCGCACTCTCGACGCCATCTACGACAACGCCGGCTCCTTCGAGAACAAGAAGCTGGTCTTCGCCGCTCGCTACGGCGTCAACATTAGCGAGACCGAGGCGAAGTTCACCGAGGCCGAGCTCGACGTCATGCAGCAGCAGGCATCCTTGCTTCCCGCGGGCCAGGTGGAGGGACTGTCGACCTTCAAGCAGCTCGCACGAAAGCAGGGGCAGCGCGGCGGCACGTTCGGCGGCACCAGCATCAACATGAAGGGCATGGCGACCAAGAAAGAGTTTGCCCACACCTTCCGGCACGAAGTCGGCCATGCGATCGACGCGGCCATTGGCGGCCGAGTCGCTGACCTGCGCACCAACAAGGCGGGCTGGCGTCGCCTCGCCAGCACGAGCGAGCTCATCGGCGCGGTGGGCGGGTTCAAGTCCTGCCCGACCGACGTGCGGCAGACCGTGCAGCGAGCGATGAACCAGTTCGCGACGTCCTCCCGCGGTAGCTTCACCTTCGCCAACAGCTGGGAGAGCCACCTCAACGGGCACCTCATCAAGCAAATGGGCGCAGAGAAAGCCGCCGCCAAGCTCCAAGAGGTTCGCAAGGCGACGCCTAGCGACCCGGTCCTTGGCGCCGCCCACAACTCGTCGGGTGGCAACGGGCCCCACTACAAACACAAGCAGTGGCAGGTCGCCAACGGGCGCGCGTTCTTCTTCAACGCCTACTACGCAAAGCCCTTCAGCGTCAGCGCTGAGACCCACAACTTCCTCAAGAGCTGGAACAACCCCAAAGCAAACTTCAGCGACAAAGAGTGGTTCGCAGAAGTCTACGCCGAGTGGTTCCGCACCTCGCCTCCGGGCAAGGGCAGGGCGTTTCCAAGCTACGTCTCGGACTTCATGAAGAAGACCGTGGAGACGTACCGCGGCGGCACGGTGCAGACCCACTCGGGTCAAGACGCGGCCTCCGATGAGGGCGGTGGTGAGGCCGGTCAGCAGCGCGATCAGGCGGGTGGCGACGGCGCCTGGGCTTAGCAACCCTCGCTGCCGAGGTCTGCCAGTGCTTCATTTCAGGTGAACGTCTTGGTGCCTCTTGGGTCGACGGCATCCGAAGGCCACGGCGCCGAGGCGCTCAGTCTCCCTCGAACTCCCACGTCATGTAGCGGGACAGGATCGCTGCCGAGGTCTGCCAGTTGTCGGACTCAGCGGCAGCGCACCAGCCCGCGACCGTGGCGTGCAGCCGGGCGTAGTCGTACCGCTTCATGATCAGGTGGCCTCGGCCAGTCAGGAGGCCGCTCTCAGGAACTTCCGCGGCGACCATGTTGGGGCTGAGCACCACAAGGTTGAACGTGTCAGCTGCAGGACCCTCTTCGCCGATCAAGCACTGCACGAAGATAGCGAAGCGCTCAGGGTCGTCGGGTGCGGCGCCTTGTTCGATGTCAAACAGGTCGTTGCTCATCACCATCTTGAGGATGGGCTTGACGCTCATTCGCCATCACCTGTGTGCTGGTCGATGTCGGTGACGGTCACATGCGCATTGAACGGAAAGCCACGCCCGCTTCCAGAGTTGGCTTCGAAGTTGGCTTGAGCGGTCCCCCGTGAAGAGCCAGACTGCTTCAACATGGGCGGGCGGTACTGACGCTTACCATCGGCGCTAATGAGCCGATACGAAAACGGAGGGCCGTACGCCTGGCGGGTCGGCCCGTCACCAACCCACTCCTCGCCCACTTCGTTGCTCTCGACGCAGGTTGTGTCCGTATCGATCGTTCCGGAGTAAGTCGGTGAGGATGCTAGCTGCGACTCGAGCATGCTCTTGTCGACCTTCATCTGGACGGGGTCACCTTGTGTCTGCGCGCCGTTAGGGGACAGAGCAGCCACACCCTGCTCGTAGGACATCGCTTTGAGCGCTGACCGCAGGCCACCCCCGCCAGATGACCGGCTGGTCTCCGGCGTCCTAGCAGTCTCTTTCGCATTCGTTGGTGACTTCTGAACGTCTTGCATGGTCGCTCCATGTGGTGGCCGAGCTTGAGAGACTAATCCTCCGGTCGGATTGCCTCAAGAGACGGTCCGGTGGAAGAAGCGTTTCTATCGTAGCGAAAGGCGCGGTCGGCCATCACCGATGCTCACTTGAGGCGCTTCGCAGCCTCTGGCCCGAGCACGGCGAGCACACGAGAAGCCAGCTGAGCACGTTGCGCAGGGGCTAACGTTGCGGCCGCCGTGCGGAGTGCACGGAGCCCATCGTCGCTGCTGCCAAGTGCGGCAAGCGCGTCGCGCGAGATGCGATCGTTGTCGATGACCGCCGCGCTCGCGAGTGCGGCAAATCGCTCGGGCGCCTGGTTCCCTTTGACGCCCTCAATGGCGTCCAAGATCTCCATGCTGTCGTGGCTTGCGAGGGCAGCCTTGAGCGCCTCGACCGCGCCCTTGGTGGCCGGCTTGGAGGCCGTCGCGGGTCGCGCCGTCCGTGTCGATGTGAGCATGCCGGTTGCGGGGAACGTCACGCGCAGGTCGTGGGTCGCGTCGTTAAACGGCTCGCTGAGCACGGCGGTGAGCACAAGGTCGCCGTCGACGACTTCCGCGGCAGCCGGTGTTCCCGCAGCGCGCGCAAGCAGGCCGTCATGCTGCGCGGCCGACACGAGGCGAAAGAGGTCGCTCGCGTCAGGGGGCGTTCGATGCCAGCCGCGGGCGCGGGCCAGCTCCGCGAGGTCGCGCGCTCCGCGGTGGCCGAACGTCGCGCCGTCGGCCACCACGACGCGAAAAACGCCCGTGCCGGGGTAGGCGCCCACCCGTATTGCCCGCGCCACGCGTGTCTCAAGCGGGCCAGCTTCGATGGCACTCTCGACGCCCTCGAGTGCGTTGCGCTTTGCCAGCGCGCGCATCGCTTGCTCGGCCTCCGCTGCGACATCGCTGGTTGCCGTGGCGCTGCCCGCGGTTCCGTCGACGGCCTCAGGCGTCGGGCAGCCTGCAAGCGCCGTCACGGCGGCCACCAGCCAGACACACTTCATGCTGCGAGCAGTCCTCGTCACGGTGTCTCCCTCAAGGTACGAGCAGGCTCGACAGCGAGCCGGTGATAGCTGCGATAGGTTCGATGGAAGAGGTTCGGCCAGCGCTCAACCAGGGTCGAGCGCTGGTTCTCGAAGTCTCGGTAGCGCCGCAAGTCCGCGCTGAACTCGATCGGGTTCGGCTCGCCCTCGCGGTCGTAGGCGACCAGCTCGATCACATCGTCGGTTGCCGACACGGCGGTGACCATGACCTCAAGCAGCGGGCGGGCCCCGAGCGCCGGCACCGACGTCACCAGCTCCAGCTTGACCAGCTCGACGAGCGCATCGTCGAGTCCGGCGTCTGCGATGAGCAGCTTGTCGATCAGCGCTCGACGTCCAAAGACGGTCCGTATCTCGTAGGTGAGTCCCAGCTGCTCGACGCCGCTCGGCCCGGACTGAAACGTCTCGACGCAAAGGCGCTCGGTCAGCCGCTCCTGCTCTTGCCACGCCGTCGCGCTGGTGGGCTCGTAGACCACAAAGAACTGACGCGCATCGCTGTCGTGATAGACGAAGTCGCGCTCCACGTGAAAGGTCTCTGAGCAGGCGTCGCACCCGAACCGATGAAACGCGCCGCTGCGGACCTGCTCTCGAGCCCACGGGTGGCGCCACGCGTTGATGCTGTTGGCGGTCGAGATCGTCATTGGCGCGCCGCAGCTGGGACAGCTCACGTCGCTGGTCTCGAAGTCACTCATAAAGCGGCGTGCTCACGTGTCGGACGAGCTTACCGAGGGCGGCGCACTCGGCGCGACCGGCTCGCTCGAGGTGGTCGGTGGTGATGGCCGTTCCATCACCGACTGCGAGGAACGCGGCTCGCAGCACGGCGTTCTTGATCGCCCCGCCCGGCAGCTCAAACATCTTGGCGACACGCTCCCACCCAATGTCGTCGGCGACCTGCGCGCTTGCCGGGATCATCGAGCGCCACAAGATCTCGCGGGTGGCTTCGTCAGGCTCGGGGAAGCGGATGGTGAAGCGAATGCGGCGACGGAAGGCGTCGTCGATGCTGGAGTCGAGGTTTGTCGTCAGGATGACGATGCCTCGGTGCTGCTCGATACGCTGCAGGAGGTAGTTGACCTCCAGGTTGGCGTAGCGGTCGTTGGCGCTGCTGACGTTGGTGCGCTTGGAGAAGAGGGCGTCCGCCTCATCGAAGAGGATGATGGCGTGGCCGGTGCGCGCCGCCTCAAAGATCCGAGCGAGGTTCTTTTCGGTCTCGCCCACGTAGCGGTCGAAGATCTGGCTGAGATCGACCCGGTAGAGCGGCTGGTCGAGCTCCTGGGCGAGGATCGAGGCGGCCATCGTCTTGCCGGTGCCCGACGGTCCCGCGAAGAGCATCGTCACGCCGGCACCGTAGGGCACCTTCTCGTCAAAGCCCCAGTCGACCATGACGCGATCGCGGTGCTTGCACGAGAGCAAGATCTCCTCGACCTGGGTCGACGTCTCCTCGGGCAGGATGAGGTCTTCGAACTTGAAGTTGGTGGTCACGCGCGTGGCGAGTCCGCTGAAGCCGAGGTCGAGCTGCTCCTGAGCGGCGTGGGCGAGGTCGACGTGCTCGATTTCGGTGGCGCCGCGCTCGCTGGCGCGACGAGCGGCATCGGGCGCGGCCCGCATGATCGCTTCGGCGTTCATCTCGTAGTGATTGAGGAGCTTGCTGAGGGCTGCCTCCGACGGCGCACGAGCCTCCCCCGCGCCGACGTCGCCGCCCGTCGCCGGGCCACAGGCTTGCCAGAGCTTCACGAGCGCCGGCAGCTCCAGCGGCTCCCAGCCAACGACCTTGGCGGACCGCGCCAGGTGGCGGGTCAGCGGGCTGACGTTTTCGCTCCGCAGGACCACGACCTCTGGCAGCGCCGAGAGGCGGTCGGCCACATCGATCAGGTAGGCGCTCGCTTCTGGTGGCCAGGTCGATGGCGTCTCAATCACCAGCCATGCGCCCGCCACGACCACGTCGCGCAGCCCGTCCGCGAGCGGGTCGCGTCCTCGCTCCCGTGCTCGTACGAGCCCTGTGAGGTTGCACAGGACGCAGTCACGGCCCGCGCGGCGCGCCATGGCCGCAAGCGCGGCTTCATGGCCGGCACCCTCCGGACTGGTCAGCATCACGCGTGGCTGGTGTCCTGCTAGTGGGGCGCTAAGACGCCGCCAGACGGCGTCGGTCATCAGCAGCTCTGGCTCGATGGTCTCAGGCAGGGGACTCGCCCAGCGGAAGGGCGCAGCAAGGCGCGGGCGTTGTCCGCCGAGGTAGCCAAGCACCGAGTCTGGCAGCATCACCCGCGGCCAGCGCGTGTGGTTGGTGTCGGCGACCGTGAGCAGCCCGAGCCGGCACAGGCGGGAGGTCGGCGTCAGCACCCGCAGCACGGCGGCACGGCGGTGCTCTCGGCGCCCGAGCAGCGCCAAGAGAAGGTCGGTGGTCGGCGGCCCGACGGCCAGGTCGAGCCACACGGCGCGCGCGATGCGATCAGCCACCGGCGAGCTCTGTAGCACCCAGAGGGTTCGCATCACGTCGACTTCGGCGTCGTCGAGCTCAAGTCGCTCAGCCAGCGCAGCCAGGGGCGGACGCGGGCTCAACGCTGCCGTTCGGGCGTCGATGACGGCACGGAGGTCGTCGATGGCGCCTGTGATGTCTTCGGTCGAGCGTGTCGGGCCAGCGACCCGCTGCATCAGTGCACGAAGCTTGGAAGGGTCGCGAACCATCGTCGCGACATCACGGAGATCCCCCAGCGGGCCCATCTCTCGATCCCACAGCGCAAACCCCTCAAGCATCAGGAGCACGAGGCGCTGCTGGTCGCGTCGCCAGGCAGCGAGGTCCCGGTACGGCAGCACGCTTGGTGGGTCCGCGACTGCACTCATGCCGTGTCTCCAAGCACGCCGGCACCACCGATCTGCTCGGCAAGCGCCACGAGTCGGCGGCGCTGGTCGCGGCTGAGCTGGCTCATCTTCTCGCGCAGCGCCTGTCGCCCCATTGGCGCGTCCAGGAGTCGGGCCAGCGCTTCCGACGTGATGCGCTCGGGCCCGGCCAGCGCAGCCGTGGTGAGCAGCTCACAGAGCGTCGGGGTCAGCTCCTCGCCGACCGGTAGCGCGGTGACGGCGTCGAGGATCTCCATGGCGTCGTAGCTATCGAGCGCACGCTGCAGGGCCGTCGTCTTGTTGATCGGCACCGCCTCGGCGCCTTCGAGGGCGCGGTTGGCAGCCTCATCGAGTTCCACGCGGACGGCGCCGTCGGCTGGAATGATGATCTCATGAGGACAGGGCTCGCCGCTGAGCGGATCGATCGAGGTGAGCCGCAGCACCAGACCGCGCGGCTCCTGGGTGAGCGTTGGCGTTGGGGTGCCGCTGACGACAAGCTGGTCGTTGAACACCAAGAGCTTACAGAGAGCGACCATGTCGGCGAGCTCGGGCGTGGCTTGCCGCTCGCTGAGAAACTTCTCCAGTCCGTTCTTGAGCCCGTAGACCCGACCGCTCGTTGAGATCACGGCGACCCGGGTCTCGGGGTAGAGCCCCTGCTCGATCGGGTCGGCCCGCAGGACCTGCGTACCCAGCGGGCCTTCGCTCACCGTGACGCGGACTCGCCGCCCAACGAACTCGGCTTCCAGCGCCGCCCGCGTCTTCTGCAGTGCGTCTCCCAGGTTGCTCTTCACGACAGTCCACCCCGTTGTCCGCTCGATCGTCGCCGGCAGCATAGGGTGTCAGTCGGGCTGCGTCACGCGTTGCGCGTCGCGAGTGTCCCGTGCGGCGTGTCCGTTGTAACATTGCGGCAACGCGATGCGCTGAGGTCGAGGAGCGAGACCGGTCTTGGGACCAGACTAGCCCTAGTCCTAGTCCTAGCTGCCGAGCGTGATGTTCGCGGCGACGCTCACCCGCGGGCGCGACCCCTGGTAAGGCTGCACGTAGTGCGGTGTGGCGCCGGGAAACACGATCAGCATGCCGGTCTCCGGGCGGACCTCAAACGTGCTCGGCAAGCGATGACCACCGGCGAGCACCACGCCGACGCCAGGAGGCCCAACGAGGGTCAGCTGGCCCGAGGTGGGTGTCGCGTCCAGGTCGCTATCGCCTGCATCGACGTAGTAGATCGCCGACCAGTGACTCTCGGCGTGATCGTGGAGCACTGAGTAGCCACCTCGCTCCATCACCATCGCCCAAGCTTGCACGCCAAACCCGTGGGGCTCGGTCTCGGGCAGGCCCGCGCCTTCGGCGAGTGCGGCAATGATGCCGCCGACCGCATCCACCATCGTCTGCATCAGCCGCCGGTAACAAGGCTGCTCGCGCTGGCTGAGGTTTGGGATCGAGTGCCATCCCTGTCGGTTGCTGCGGATCACGCCAGGCTCACGCTTGGCCTCTGCGAGCAGCAGCTCTCTCAGGTCGGCGGTGGCCTGCTCAAGCCCCTCAGGGTATGAGATGATGATTGGACTCGCGAAGAGATCGAGGCGATGCGCACGTTCCATGCTCCGACCATGTCCCACGTCATCGACGAAGGCCAGCACGGCCTCGCTGGAGCGTGACGTGAGCACCGATCTGGGCCTGCAGGCACGACGGTTGGTGGTGGAGCGACTCGCCGCCCGTGGGCTTCGGCTCGACCCGAACCTCACGCGGTCGACGCTTGCAGGTATTGCTGGACTTGGCGCCGAGCAAGGCGATCGCCTCGGGAGCCTGCTCGATCGCCACCTGGCCGCTAGCAGGCTGCTGACATTCGGACCGAGTGGCGGTGCCGAATTCAAAGAGCGATCCCGCGAGGTGACGAAGTCGCCGATTTCTAAGGAAGAAGCATATCGGGATACGTGCCTGACGAAGAACGCGGGAGCGGTTTTGAAGGCGGTATCGCCCACGAC
>CALHXW010000017.1 GCA_938040325.1 uncultured bacterium
ATTGGCGGCATGCGACCCTCGATCGAGGCCTTGCCAAATCAACCCGGACTAGAAACAATCCACGCGACGGCCTCTTTTTTGTTTGGTTTCATTGGCTTAGATACCTTCAGGATCGCACAAGAAGGAGCGCCGTCAACCTCATAAAGAACCGTCAGGAACGAAGTGTTTCTAAGTGGTTAGAATTTCCCCGAACGCTGCTAGCAGCGCTCGGGAATGCGGCTTCTGGGACGAAGTGAAGTGTGCCGCTGGGGCAGCGAACGAGAGGAAACGTCAGCGCGGGTTGCAGGGGCGCGCGCAGCTCCTGAGTGATCTTGAGCTCAACAGGAGCTGCGCCGCTCGGACCCGCGTTGAGCGCGTCGCAAAGTCATCAGATTTCGCATTTCCCGGTCGCTGTACTAAGGCAGCGGTCGGTGGCTCACGAGCGATGGCGGCATCGCCAGCGCGCGCTCGATGCAGTCTCGCGTCTCCTCGAAACCGTCGAGCCCGTACCAAAACACGACCCACTGATCGTTGCGAAAGCTTCCCTGGCAGCGGCTGAAGTACCAAGGGTTGATCTTCTTGTTGTCGACGCGCGAACGCCAGAAGAGCTTCGGCGTCTCGCGCACCATGCGGTCCCACATCGTGCCACCCAAGCCATCGCCCTGGGCGCTCTGGCTCACGGCAAACTTGTCGAGGTAGGGCACGCCGCCCTCGTCGGTGAGCACGGCAGTCGCCCGGTACGTATCGGTGACGTAGGTGCGATGAAAGCGCTTGGTGGCGAAGTAGTCGTCGACAAGCTTACGCTCGAAGCAGTCCTCGAGCAGAGCGCCGAGCTTGTCGCGATCGACGGCAGTTGCGTCGGTCAGCTCGCCGTCTACGCGATGAATCTTCTCGCCGCGTCGAAAGAGCGTGCCGGAGCCTCGGTGGGTGAAGAGCTCTTTGGGAAGCTGTCGAGGCGAGGTCACCGCGACCGACGACGACGCCGGCAGCGCATCCAAGAGCTGCTTGATCTCGACGACCTTCAGGCGCATACCGCCCTGCAGCCACGGCGCGGCCATCAGCGGCTCATAGTCTTCAACGAGGTTGATCGATCGAATCAGCTCGCCGTCATCGCTGAGGACGCCGCCTGTCGGCGTCAGAAAGACCACCTTGGTCGGCTCGATGCGCTCGGCCAGAACGCGGGCGGCGACGTCAGCGTTGACGTTGAGCAGCTGGCCATCATCGGTCTCGGCGAGTGAGGCCAGGATGGGGAGGTGATGGGACCGAATCGCCGAGCGGATAGGGTCGAGGTCGGTCGCGGTGACGTCGCCGACGTGGCCGAGGGTCGCGCGGTCAATGTGTTTGCCCTCGAAGACGCCGGTCGGGATCGTGCGCGCACGCGTGCCCATGGCTTCGAGTGCCTCCACGAGCTCCTCGTTGACGCGTCGAAACACGCGCCGCGCGATCTTCATGGTCGCGTCATCGGTCACCCGCAGCCCGTCGATGCGCTTGGTCTCAATCCCCTCGGCCGCGAGAGCGGCATTGAGCTGGGGACCGGCACCGTGAACGACGATCGGGTACAGCGCGACCTGGTAGAGGAAGGTTAGCGCGCTGCAGAGGTCGTCGAGGTGGTCGGCGATCACGCCGCCGCCGACCTTGATGACCGCGAACTTCGTGGACTCGAGCGACGAGAACTGTCGCAGGTACTGGGCGACTTCGCGTTGACTTCCCATGTTGGTGAGCAGCTGGGTGATGATCGCGCGTGTCTCTTGCATGCCTTGTCCTCGCTCAGGCAGGCGCGCTTGTCGAACCTTCGCGACGGCGCTCGTGACCCAATCATCGGACGGCTGGGCAGGGACGCTCGGCGTCGGCACAGGCCGCGGGCAGGGACGATGGCGCTCGATCGACCAGCGATGATCACGACGAGCCCGGTTTTCGAGCTGGCGGGTTAGCAGTTCCACCTCGGTTGGTCACGCCAAACACGTGTTTCGATCAGAGAGTCGGTCGATTCTCTAGGGTGGCTGTTACCGGACGCTACGGTTAGCGCTCGCCGTGGATGAACGCGAGGTAGTCAGCGACGTCGTCGGGGCTACCAATCGCGACCTCGCAGCGCTCGTGGAGCTCCGTCGGCTCGAGGTCGATGATCGGGGTCGTCCCGGTGGTAGCGACGCCGCCAGCGCGCTCGACAAGGTAGGCCATCGGGCCGGCTTCGTAGAGCAGCCGCAGCTTGCACTCCCCATTGACCGGGTCACGCCGGTACGTTCTCGGGTAGAGGAAGATCCCGCCGTAGAGCAGCGTTCGGTGGACGTCGGCGATCATCGAGCCGATGTAGCGGCTCTTGTAGCCGCCGGCAGCCGGTGACTTGACCCAGTCGACGTAGCGGCCCACCTCCGGCTTCCAGAAGTGGCTGTTGCCCTCGTTGACGCTGTAGATCTTGCCGCGCTTGGGGATGCGAATGTTCGGATGGCTCAACAGGAACTCGCCAACCCCAGGGTCGAGGGTGAAGCCGTCGACCGTCTCCCCGGTTGAGAGCACGAGCATCGTGCTCGATCCGTAGATCACGTAGCCAGCAGCCACGAGGTCGCGGCTCGGCTGCAGCACATCGTCGAGCACGCCGTCGGTGCCGTCGGGGCTCTTGCGCTGGTGGATGGCGAAGATCGTCCCGACGGAGACGTTGGCGTCGATGTTGGAGCTGCCGTCGAGCGGGTCGTACGACAGGACGTACTTGCCCTTCGGGTAGCGCTCTGGGATCGCGATCAGCTCGCGCTCTTCCTCACTGGCCATGCAGCAGAGGTGGCCGCCGTGGTCCATCATGCGAACGATGGTGTCTTGGGCGAACATGTCGAGCTTGGTGACTTGGTCACCGCTGGCGTTTTCATCGCCGATCTCGCCGTAGAGCTCGACGAGGCCAGCCTTGTTGACCTCGGCGGAGATCAGCTTGAACGCCAGCGTCAGGTCCCACAGAAGGGAGGTCAGGTCGCCGCTCGCTTCGGGATGCTGCCGCTCGGTGTCGAGGAGGTATCGCTGGACATTGACGAGCTTTCGCATGGGCGCTCCGGCGCGACGAGTAGGCGTGTGCGAGTTGATAGCGAGCGCGGCGACCATGGGCAAGAACCTTGGGTGTTCGGCAGGAACCGCTGCCTGCGGCGCGGGCGCGGACGGGCTCGCACCAAGAGAGTTGTCGCGCCGGAGGGAAGTGATCAGAGCGGCCCGAGATCGGCGGCGGCTTGGGCGCGGTCGGCCTCCCGCGATGGCGGCGCGCAGAGGGGCGACGCGCAAGCGACTGAACCTCCTCACAGTTGTGGGCGTTCTCGGTTGAGCAGGTGCGGATCGATCGGTATGGTCCGCCCCCGACATCGGAAGCCAATCAGGAGGATAGACGATGCGACAGGTAATGATCATGCTCGCGGCCACGGTCGCGTTTGCGGCGACTGGCTGCGACAAGGGCGACGCCAAGAACGCCGGCGACAAGGCAGCTGCCGCGGTCGATAAGGCTGGCGAGAGCGCCAAGGCGGCGGCCAAGACCGCCACCAAGTCGGTGACCGAAGTCGCCGAGAAAGCCGCAGCCGAGAAAGCCGCAACCGCCAAGGCCGGCGACAAGAAGGCTGCGCCCGCTGCGAAGCCAGCCAAGGCCGCAGCCGTTGACGCTGCAGCGCTGCTTGAGCCTGGAAAGCTCACCGAGAAGGCCCCCGCCAAGTTCAAGGTGAAGTTCACGACGACCAAGGGTGCGTTCGTGGTTGAGGCAACGCGTGAGTGGGCTCCGCTCGGCGCCGACCGCTTCTACAACCTCGTCAAGGCAGGCTTCTTCACTGACGTCGCGTTCTTCCGTGCCATCAAGGGCTTCATGGGTCAGTTCGGCATCCACGGTGACCCCAAGGTCGCTAAGGCGTGGCGCGGCTCGAAGATTCGCGACGACAAGGTCGGCGCCGCCAGCAACAAGCCGGGCTTTTTGACCTTCGCAAAGGCCGGTCCGGACACCCGCACCACACAGATGTTCATCAACTTCGCCGACAACGCGCGCCTCGACAAGATGGGCTTCCCGCCCGTCGGCAAGGTGGTTGAGGGCATGGACGTCGTCAACAAGCTCAACACCGAGTACGGCGAGGGCGCGCCCCGCGGCAAGGGACCGAGCCAGGGCCGCCTGCAGCAGGAAGGCAACGCCTACCTCAAGGCTGAGTTCCCGAACTTGGACTACATCAAGTCGGCGACGATTCTCTAGCAGGCTGCGTTAAGCCATCGATGCACGAAAGGCCGGCGCTTGCGCCGGCCTTTCTGCGTTAAGCGAGTCCGCCTCCAGTCGGCCCGCTTGCCCGCGGTCGAGGTCGAGGTCGGCTTGACCTGCGTGAACGCCACCCTAAAGTCGCACCCCGTGCAAGCCACCCAGGGAGGGACGGATATGCGAGAAACGATGACATACCTTTGGGCTGCGCTCGTGCTCGCAACCGTCGGCTGCGGGTCTGCCGCGACGACGCCCCCGCCAGCGCCGACTGCAGAGCGAGCTTCTCCCGCTCCAGTCGAAGGGCTGCTCACGCCTGAGCGTCTCGTCGAGCAGGCACCTGCGACCTACCGCGTCTACTTTGAGACCACGAAGGGCGCTTTTACGGTGGAGGTCACGCGCTCGTGGGCGCCGTTAGGCGCTGACCGCTTCTACAACCTCGTGGGCTCAGGCTTTTTCACCGACATCGCCTTCTTTCGAGCGATCAAGGGCTTCATGGTCCAGTTCGGTATCCACGGTGACCCAAAGGTGACGGCGGCTTGGCACGACGCCAAGATCCTCGATGATCCCGTGGGCTCTGCGAGCAACCTGCCTGGCTACTTCACCTTCGCCATGGCGGGGCGGGACACGCGCACCACCCAGATGTTCATCAACTATGCCGACAACGCGCGGCTCGACCAGCTGGGCTTTCCACCGATCGGAAAGGTCATCGACGGCATGGAGGTTGTTGAGCGGCTCAACACCGAGTACGGCGAGGGCGCCCCGCGAGGAATAGGGCCGCACCAGGGCCGGCTCCGTGACGAAGGCAATGCCTACCTCAAGGCCGAGTTTCCTCGGCTGGACTACATCGTAAGGGCATCGCTGCTCTAAGTCGGCGCCGCCATCAGCAGCGGCGGTAGGTCAGCGACACACAGCGCTGACCGCGCTCGAGGTACTTACTCTCAAAGTGCGTCCGGGCACGCTCGACGTCGGCCTTGGTGAGCTCGTCGCGTGCCACGGGCTCGAGGCGCCACACCTCTTGGAGCCAGTGCTCAGCCTCGTCGGTGTACCATGCGAGGTTCGAGGCGATGGTCACGGTGCCGCCGGCAACCAAGCGCGTGAGCAGGTAGCCGAAGAAGGGCATTCTGTGCCAGCGCTGGTTGGCCTGCTTTGGCCGAGGGTACGGGTTGGGGTAGAGCAGAAAGAGCCGCGACAGCGTCGCCGGCGGTACCCGGTGTGTGACCCAGCGAATCGCGTCAGCGCGCACCGCAAGCAAGCCCTTGGGCGTGCCCTCCCGCGCAAGGCGCCGCTCGAAGACGCCGAAGCGGGTCGCCGTCCGCTCAAGAGCGATGAGCAGCCGCTCGGGGTTGGCGCGTGCGTAGGAGATGGGGTGGGCACCGACGCCGCAGCCGATCTCGAGGTCGACTGGCCGTTCGGCCACGCCCTCCGGGAAGGGCGTCGGGTCGCGGGGCAGGGGAATCCGCGCCGGCTTAAAGGAGCGAAGCGTCGCCGAGCGCTCGAGCGTGTCGTCCTTCACGAGGCAGCATCCTCGTCGCCCCAATAGCCGGCGTGCATGGCGGCGACCCATGCCGGCTCGATCACCTCGCCGCGAGGTCCAAACGTGGCAATCCACGGCTTGAGGTCGAGCACCGGGGTGCCGTCCGCGGCGTCGAGTCCAGCGACCCGGATGACGCGACCCTCGACGCCGAGGATCTTGCAGACGGTCACGCCGAGGCGGTTGGGCCTGCGGCTTGCGCGCTGGGCGAAGATTCCGAGTCGTGGGAGCGCCCGATCGTTGCGGGGATGGCGCGCGCCGACCTCGACCGTTGCGGGGTCGATGCGGTCCATGACGAAGACCACCAAGACATGGCTGAAGGTGTCGATGCCGGTCAGGGCTTCCGCTTCGAAGCGAGCGTCGAGCGTGATCGTGACCGTCTCGGCTGCCCAGCCGTCGTCACGGGTGTGGTCGCGCGTCGACTGGACCCACGCGACAGGCTCGATAGGGAATGACCTCATGGGCGGAGAAGGTAGCCGCCGGTACGAACTTCACCAAGGATGTTGGTGAGAGGCCAAGTGCCGAGCCTCACGAGCGCGAAGCCCTCGAAGCAGTCCCGCGGCCCTGTGCCCGCGAACAGGTTCGTGATAGTCCCGGCCCATGATTGGACGTTCGATATCGCGCTTTATCCTCTTCGTGACCCGCTGGAAAGTCGTGGGCGAAGCGCCTGCCGCCAAGAAGATGGTGGTGCTGGCGGTCCCGCACACCAGCAACTGGGACCTGCTCTACATGCTCTGCATGGCCAAGACCCTTGGCCTGAAGATCAGCTGGATGGGCAAGGCATCGCTCTTTACAGGCGCGAAGGGATGGGTCCTCAAGCGGCTCGGAGGGCTTCCCGTCGACCGGCGTGCTCCGCAGGGGCTGGTTGCGCAGCTGGCGGCCGCCTTCGCCGAGCGCGACGAGCTGGCGCTGACGATCCCGCCCGCTGGAACCCGTAGCTTCCGCGACCACTGGAAGTCGGGCTTCTACCATATCGCCCAGGCCGCGGATGTCCCCGTGTTGCTGTCGTTTCTGGACTGGGGCACGCGCACCGGTGGGTTCGGAACCACCTACACCCTGACCGGTGATATCGATGCTGACATGAACCACATCCGTGAGTTCTACAGCGGCATGAAGGGGCGATTCCCCGACAAGGTCAGCACCATCCGGCTCAAAGAAGAGTCCGCTGAGAACGCCAAGAGCGCCTGACGCTCGTCGACGTCTCACGAACGTCGAACCGACACTGCCAGTCCCTCGATGATCTGCACCGTGCTCAGCGCTGCGCAAACGATGGATCAAAGGCCGTCATCAGCTCGCGGAACGTCGCCGCGACGGCGGGTAGCGAGCCATCTGCTTGGCGCCTCATGAAGAACGCGCAGAACGTCGCCCGGGTGTGGTGCCGCATCGACGGGTAACGGGCGATCAGCGCTTGCTTGTCGTTGAGCATCGTCCTCAGGTCGCGGCCGAGTGCCGCATCGGCGGCGCTGCAGGCGCTCTCGAGCCGGGTCTCGGCAAGGTTGCCGCGCACCCGTTCGACGCTAAACGACGCGACGTCGCGCCATGAGTCGACCGCCATGAACGCGGCGTCCTGCTCAAGTCGCTCCAGCAATCGCAGGGCGTAGCGCGCACGGTTTTTGTACGCACCGTCGTAGACCACCTGGGCCGTGGTGCCGCAGATCCGATCCTCAGGCCGTGGCGCAAGTGCCTTGGCTGCCCACGAAAGGGCCTTTGGGTGAAGCTCGACGCGACGCGTCTTTGGGTTCGTGTCGAGTGGCGTGCCGGTCAGCTCTCTCCAGTAGGCGTTGCTCATGCGCGCGTGCGACTTGCCGAACGCCTGTGGATTGACGTCCTCGCGGGTGGCGATCCAGAAGTCGACGAGCGCGCCGGGAAAGTGGGGCAGCAGGTAGTCGTCGGTGTTGGGGACGGGTTTGAGGTCTTTGTTGGGTCCAACGTGGGCTACCCGACAGAAGACCTCGCTGGCGGTGCGCCGCAGGGCGTCATCGACCACGCCCGCGGCCCAAGCAGCGGAGCCGCCGACCACGAACACGAGGGCAATCAAGAGCGGGCGACGCATGGCATGACCTTTCGCGGGAGACCTCGTCCGGACGCACGGTCACCAGCGATATTCAGCGCCAACCTGATTCGCGGCGCTCTCAGGCGCTACATGCCGAGCTGCCACAGCAGAAACGCGTACTGGTCCGCGTAGCTCTGCACGGTCTGGCGCACGAGGTCCGCGCCACCGTGGCCAGCGTTTCGCTCAACACGCATCAGCACGGGCGCCGGTCCAGCCTGGGCATGCTGCAGCTTGGCGGTGAACTTCCTCGCATGCATCGGGTCCACGCGGTCGTCGCTGTCGGCGGCCATCATCAAGAGCGCCGGGTACTTGGTCGCTGTGCGGATGCGGTGATACGGCGAGTAGGCATGCAGGTACGGGAACTGCGCGGGGTTTTCGGCGGTGCCGTACTCGGGAATCCACGTGCGGCCGCTGCCGAAGAGCTGGTAGCGGACCATGTCGAGCAGGGGCACGGCACAGATGACCGCCTTGAACAGGTCGGGGCGCTGGGTCATGGCTGCACCGACGAGCAGGCCGCCGTTGGAGCCGCCGCGGATCGCAAGCCGCTGGGCGTTGGTGTACTTGTTGGCGATGAGGTACTCGGCCGCAGCGATGAAGTCGTCGAAGACGTTCTGCTTTTGGCCGAGCATCCCCGCCTTGTGCCAGGCCTCTCCGTACTCGCCTCCACCGCGGAGGTTGGGTACTGCGTAGACGCCCCCCAGCTCAAGCCAGGTGACCACCGACGAGGCATAGCTTGGGGTGAGGCTGTAGTTGAAGCCGCCGTATCCATAGAGCAGCGTCGGGTGATCACCGGTCAGCTGAAGCCCTCGGCGCTTGACGATGAACATCGAGACCTTCGTGCCGTCCTTGGACGGGTACCAGACCTGCTCAACGTCGTACTTGCTCACGTCGACCGGGATGTCGACCTTGGCCCAGACCTCGGACTCGCCGCTCTGCACGGAGGTACGGAAGATCTGTGGCGGCTTATCGAAGGAGCTAAACGAGTAGTAGATGTCGTCTTTGTCTTCGTCGCCAACGATCTCGCCGAGCGAGCCGATGCCCATGAGGTCGAGCCGGCGAATCCGCTCGCCGTCGAGGTTGTGCACGTAGAGCATGCTCGCGGCGTTCTCGAGCGTCTCGATCACCAAGTGGCCACCGACGATTCGCACGCTCTCGATGGGCGACTCGCCTTCAGCAACGACCTCGCGCCAGTCATCCCGCGCAGGCTTGAGCGGGTTGATCTCGAGGACGCGGTAGCGCGGCGCATCGAGGTTCGTGCGGGCGTAGAAGAGGCCTCGGAAGTAGTCGAGCTCGAACGTGGCGGGGAGTCCGACCGCCAGCGACGTGAAGCCGAATGCCTTCGCGTTGAGCGCGACACGCTCAGCCGTGTCCAGTCCTTCGAGGTCGGCCGGGCTCGGGAACGGCCCCGGAGGCGGCTTGACGTGCATGTCGCGAATGTAGAGGTCGGTCGCGTTCCAGCCGTGCTGGACGTAGACGACCAGGTAGCGCCCGTCACGGGTCAGCCACGGCGAGACAAACGCTTTCGGGCTGCCCGTGTGCGGAAAGACCAGCGAGTCGTTGTCTTGGCTCTCACCGAGGAAGTGATGGCGGACCTCTGCGTGGCCAGGCCGCTCAGCCACGTTGATGGCCTCGCCGTTGGCGAGCTTGCTGGGAAGGTGCGTGTAAAAGAAGCTGCGGCTGTCAGGCGCCCACGACGCGTAGGCGTACTTGGCGCCCTTGATGACGTCGACACCGCTGTCGACCGAGTTGGCGACGTTGCGGACGTGGAGCGTGGCCTCGTCGGCATTGTTTGCCTTTTTGCGGTAGGCGATCCACTGGCCGTCCCAGCTGGGGTACCACCCGCCCACGGACACGCTGCCGTCTGCGCTCATCTTGTGCGGGTCGATGACGACCTGCTCGCTCATGCCGTCGACCGGCTTCCAGTAGACGATCGCCTTCTCTTTGTCCTTGTGGCGTCGCGTGTAGAAGAAGCGTCCGCCGCGTTCGTGGGGGGCGCTCACGGCGTCGAGGTAGAAGAGATCGGTGAAGCGCTTGACCAGCTCGTCACGGCGCGGAACGGCGTTGAGGAAGCCGCGTGCGTAGGCGTCTTGCGCGTCCGCCCAGCGTGTCGTCTCTGCGCTCTTGCCGTCCTCGAGCCACTGGTAGTGATCGACGATCTCCGTTCCGTGCAGGTTGTCACGGACTTCGACGCGGGCGGTGGAGGGCGGTGGTTGCTGGCTCAAGTCCGCTAAGCTTACCCCAGAGCCGCCGCTCTTGGCGACACCAGAGGTGCCGCAGGCCGTCAGGCCGGGCGCTGTGAGGGTGGCGACAAGGGCGAGGTAGGCGAGGATCGTGCGTTTCATGTGCGCCCCTTAGCCCGACCACCGTTGCTTGCAAACACCTTTGTCCCGACAACGCGGTCCCGCCGCGCGTCCGCGCGTCTCAAGCTGATACCCGCGCAGGGAACGGGCGGTCGCTTACCCCGCACCGGCGATCGCCCCCTTGGCGATGGGCTGAGCGCGTGCGGCCCTCGGCCTCAGGCGCCGCGCATGGCGTTCCGTTGTATCCGCCGGCGCCAGATGAGGGTCGCTGTGCCAAGCAGCACGACGCCCCAGGGAA
>CALHXW010000018.1 GCA_938040325.1 uncultured bacterium
AGGGGCCCAGGATGAAGGCTGCGCTTCCGACAACACGGACCGCGCCGCCTTCAGGCGGAGCGAACACGCCATGCGCGCGTGAGCGGTAGTCCTCAATGACTTCGCGTTGCCACTCCGGGTCGAGCGTTGACGGGCGTGACAACACAATGCCGTTGTCTCCAACGACAATGACCTCTCCGTCGGCTGTCTGGGTTATCGCGGACAAGTCTTGGAGGAGCGGTCCGAGATCGACAGCCACGAGACCTGATGTGTCGCCAGTGAGGAGCGCGCCGTCGTCGCCCGCAGCCAGGATGTCTTCGCCGTCAAACATCACCGCCCTGAGCGTCGACGCCGTGTCAGTGGGGAGCGGTTGCCAGACACCACCGACACGAATGAATGCGCGTCCGCTGTCGCCAACTGCCGCCACGCGACCATCGCTTGCAACCGCCAGGGCCCGCATTCCTTGCATGCTGGGGGGGCCTTCGATCGACCACGTCGAGCCGTCGAAACGCCGCACCCGGACCTGACCCGCCACGAAGACGTCGGCGCCGGCACGGGTCGCAACCGCACGGTAGTCATCGGCCGGGGCGTCGATGACCTGCCACGCGAGACCGTCGAAGTGGCGAACAGTCGCGTCATCGCCGACCGCCCAAACGTCTTGAGCCGCCCGCCCAGACACTGCGTGCAGGTCGGCAGTGGTCCCAATCGGTTGCTGAGTCCATGCGTTGCCGTTGTAGAAGAGCACCAGTCCGTCTGCCCCAACGGCATACACGTGACTTGCGCTGCTGCCCCAGATGCCATGAAGGTCGCGCTCCAGCTGAATGCCTTCGAGCCGCCAGTCACCGTCCTCGCGGACCGGCAGTCGGTCTTCGACGACTTCGGTGACGTACTGCACCAGGTTGTAGGAGCGAGGGTAGATGGCGCCGTCACCGGCGAGCAGGGTCGTGTAGAAGAAGTATTCGGCGTCGTAGAGCGAGCCGCTCAAGCGAGCAAGCTGGTGGGGCGCAAGCCACTGGTGGTCGCCCCCGTCGATGTAGCTACGTGAGAACGGAATCACCCCATCCGGACCGAGGTCGAGCGACACGATGATGTTAGGTGGCTCAGCTAGGCCTGACGGCCAGGTCGGCGGGTCCATCAGCCGCAGCCGGAACGTACGCTGCAGCGGGAACTCAAGATCGATCTCGAGGTCGTTGAGCTCCTCGCCCGCGTGCACGAAGATGTGACGAGCGACGCCCAGCACGGTCGATGTGAACGTTCCTTGGCTGTCGAGGTAGCCGCCGACGCAGTAGACGGCGAGCTCGCCGAGACGCTCCGAGTCGAGCTCGAAGTAGCCGTCGGCATCCACCCAGCCTGTCTCTTGGATCTGGACGTTTGAGCTGAAGATGCTGGTCGAAGAGATCGCGCAGTATGCGGCCTTGTCGCCCGGGTAGGGCACGCAGCGCGTGCCGTTGAGCGAGCCGGTGCAGCCGTACCCGGACGGGCAGTCGGTGTCTGTCTCGCACAGCGACAGGCACCGCGACCCCTGGAACTCCAGCGGGACGCATGCGAACCCCTCCGTCTCGCAGCCGCTTGAGATATCGCACGGTGCGCAGTGGTCCGTGTCGGTGATAGCGACCGCCTCGCAGCTTCCCGGTGGCGCGATGACGTACTTGCCGAGACCGAGCACACGACCACGAATGACGCCGTTGGGAGGGGGCTCCAGCTGGTCGCCGCCGCCGCCGCCATCCGCCGGTGGCGGCGGCACCGGGTTCTGACGAAGGAAGATGGTCACGTTGCGCCCGTCGAAGTGAACGACGGAGTGGGCGGTGAAGCCCGCTTTCGACGCGGTCACCGTGACCGGGCCGACGAGATCAGGCTCACTGAGCGTGACCTGGCCGTTGTCATTGGTTAGCCCTGTCATCGATGACCCGCCGTCGCGCTCGAGGAGCACGAACGCCCCAGGCACCGCGCCGTAGCCCGAGTATCCGCGGACCGTCACGTGGAGCGACTCATCGATCGGTCCACCCCAGACGCCGCCACGCGCGCCGCGTGGGTTGTAGACGGTGACGGCATCTTCGAGCCGCACGGTCTTGCCGTCGCTCGACACGCTTGCGTCGTGCACATCCACCTCAAGCTGTGGACTTCGAACATGCAGCTCCGCAGGGGAGACGCGCTCGATCACGTCACAGGCAATCCCACCGATACGAACTTCTGTCTCTGGACCAAAGCCTGTTCCGAACACGCGGACATATGTGCCGCCGGGACTGGCAATGACGGCTGGAGACACAAGCGCAAGCGAGAGGCCGTCTGATGCATAGTCGAAGGCCCCAGCAAGGGTCGCAACCGCGGGGCCAACGCGAACGCTGACGTCGACTCGGCCGGGCGCACCGGGCGGAGACGTCGCGCGGATTTCTGTCGCACTGACCACGTCCACGGCGCTCGCCGGCAGCGCGCCGACCATGACAGACGCACCATCGACGAAACCTGTACCTGTGAGCACGAGCTCGGTGCCCCCGCCCACAGGTCCAGCTTGTGGCTCGACTGCGGTCACCACGAGTTCAGGAGCTGCGTCGTAGCGGAACGGAGCAGCCAGCGTGACCTCCGCAAAGGGGGAGGCCACCGTGATGTCGACGTCGCCGCTGCCAGGCGGACTCACGCCGTGGATGACGCCGTTGTCTGCGTCGACGAACACGTCGACCAGGCTTTCGTCGCCCAGCAGTACCTCCGCGCCGTACTCCAGTCCGTTGCAGCCAATGGTCAGCGCCGTACCGCCTGCGGCCGCACCGGAGCTCGGAACGGCGTGGGAGCAGCTCAGGATGAACGGGTCGACGTCCGTCGCGTCATAGCTGTAGGCATCATTAAGCGAGCTCGTGCCGAACGCGTTGCTTGCGACAACATCCACGAGCGTTCCGGCTGAGCCGGCAGGGAGAATAACATCGAGCCACCGCCCGACCGAGTCGCTGGCGATCACCGAAGCTGGCTTGTCGCCAATGCGTACTAGGCTGTCGCCGGTGAGGCCACGGCCGACGAGTCGCGCTGCTGTGCCTCCGGCAGCGGGGCCACGAACAGGCGTGAGCGAGGAAATGCTGGGGTTCTCGCGGTAGGTGAAGAGCCCGCTCGCCTCCGCGGTCCCGTTCGGCCCGACGACTTGAACGCGCGCCGGCCCGGGAGCGCCCGGGGGGACGATGCCGGTGATGCTCTGGTCGTCGATCCGCTCTTGCAGCAGCGCCGGGCGGCCGTCGAAGAATAGCGTCGTCCCAGGGCTAAACCCGCCGCCGCTCACCGTGACGCCGATGCCTCCGCTGGTGCGGCTCTCAGCGGGTTGCACGAACGACACGAAGAGGTCAGCGACGTAGCGGAACGCCGAAGGCAGGATGCGCGGGGCACCATAGTCGATCTCGGGATGAAAGATCGAGACGTCGACCCGACCCGACGGCTGGGGCGGCAGCGTGACAATCGCAGTCGATGTGTTGATGACGAACACATCGAGCGCTGGGGAGTCTCCAAACGCGACCTCGAGCCCTGGCGTGAAGCCGTTGCCGCGGATCAGCACGTCCAAGAACCCGGTCACGGGCCCTTCCGTTGGTTCGATGCTGTCGAGCCTCAGGGTTGGATCGATTGCGGAAGGCGGCGTCTCGTCTGGCTCGTCGGGCTCGTTGCCATCACCCACTGTGATGTCAGGCGGGGGCGTTGGCGAGCCGTCGCCGAAGGTCGGTCCGTCCCCACACGCTGCCCACGCGAGGCTCAGCGCGAAGACGAGTCGCAGCCCAAGCGATGGGCGGCTCGATCGCGGGCGCGGACGAACGGACGGCGCGGCGTCGAGCGGCGCAGCGCATCGGCACACGCCGGCCGGCGCAGCGCGAGACCAGCTGTAAGAATCGGCAGATGTTTGAGGTCTACGGGGCATCCGGATTGTCCTCAGCAGGCGCCATCGTGTTTCGTTGCGCGCGTGTTTTTTACGTGGGCGGCTGCCTCAATGCGGACGGCCCGAGCCGCGCCAGCACCGACATCACACTGCCGATTCGCGCATCTCGATGTCAACGACGGGTAGCCGTTCGGAGACGTGCGGCCACCAAGTCGGTATAGTCCGACGCGAGGAACTGGACACGCGCATCAAAAAAATCTGATCCCCACAGGCTTCAGCGGCAACAGAGCCATATCGAAGCGACTGAGCTGGGAGACGCAATGTCCGCCATCGTCGAGCATATGGGCAAAGACACACTACGAACCGCATTCGCCACAGCCGATGCGGCACCCGCCACGAGCGCCACTGAGCAGGTCGACTTCGACACTGTCTACAGGGAGCAGCGGGGGCGTGTCTTAGCAACCGTCCGCGGTGTGATCGGTGCATCCGACGAGCTTGAGGATGTGGTCCAACAGGTCTTCATCGAGATTCATCGTTGCCTGCCACGGTTTGAGGGGCGCTCGCGCCTGTCGACCTGGGTCTACCGGATCTCTGTCAACGTGGCGCTCCAGCACTTGCGCAAGAAAAAGCGGAAGCGCTGGTTGATGCTCGGCTCCGCTGGCGACGAGGATGTCCGGATGGTGGGCGAAGCTGACCCAACCAGTCGGCTCGAAGGCCGAGCGCTGCTGCGCGAGGTCTATCGCTCCGTCAACAAGCTCCCGGACAAGAAGCGTGTTGTCTGGACGCTGCACGAGCTTCAGGGGCTAGCGCCGCAACAGATTGCAGAAGTTCTTGAGATTCCGATGAACACGGTGCGTTCGCGCTTACTCTCAGCGAGAAACTCGCTGCAGCAGGATCTAAAACGACGAGGAATCGTCGGCGGAGGTCGCTCATGAAAGGACCCACGAACAACGAAGAGCAGCACCCGGCAGGTGCGTCGGCCGTCCCTGGTGATTCTTACGACGCACTGCTCGCGTCGCTGCGCGATGCGCTCGATCAAGAAGCTGGCCTGAGTCCGGAGCAATGGGTCGCCGTCAGGCAGGGCGTCGATGAGCACGCGTCGGTACGACCTGCCCGACGTGGATGGGTCCTCGGTGGGCTCGTGGCGGTCGCAGCTGCGGTCGCGCTGGTCGTCGCATTCCAGCAGGCGCCCAAGACCCCCGCCATCGACGGCGGCGAGGCAGTGGCGACCACACTTGACTTGCCGCTGGCAGCACCTCAGCTCGTTCCAAGCCCTGCAACGATCGCAGGGGAACCCTTCGAGGTGGTGTCCGGACAGACGTTGGTCGCAAAGGAGGCGCCGTTGTCACTGAGTGCCTTCGGTCGCCATGACGTTCGACTCTCGACGGGCGCCGTGCTCGACGTCGTGCGCTGGGAAGCCCAAGGCATGTCCCTGGCGCTGAAGTCAGGCGCGGTCACCTTTGATGTCAGCCGTGACAGCAACGAAGAGCCGTTTCAAGTGACGGCCGGTGGCGCCCGGGTGACGGTCCTCGGCACCATCTTTACGGTCGCATACCGAGGAGATAGTGCGGTCGAGGTGAGCGTGGCTCATGGCAGAGTGGAAGTCCAAGGCGCCGATGGTTCCAAGCAGATCCTCACGCGGGGCAAGTCGGCGGTTGTGCCGACAAGCGTTGTGGTGATGGCGCCACCGACCGCGGCTCCAGCCTCCGATGTCGTGAGCCCGGTGGTTGCGGCCGTCGAGCCTGCACCGCGGCCGGTCGTGGTCGCCTCATCGAAGACCAAGACGACGTCGGTTCGAGCACCGGCGTCGCGCGCACGGCGTTCAGCGAAGTCCAGCGCGAAGCGCACACGTCCGGCGGCGAAGCGTCGCGACACGGTCAAGGTCATCGAGATCGATGCGGGCGCCCAGCGAATGGAGCGAAACGCGGGTGGCGCGGCGATCGACCTCAAGCGCCACCTTGAGCCCATCGTTCATGCGATGCGCGGCAAGAAGTGTGGGCATGCGCTGCGCGAGCTGACCAAGGTGAAGCGGGCGCTGGCTCCGCGCACTTCCGCGGACATCACGTACCTGTCGGCCTGGTGCCATCGTCAGCTCGGCAACACCGCCAAGAGCAAGGCGCTCTTTGCGCGCTACGCGAAGCAGGGCGGTAAGAAATGGGCGATGCCAAAGGGCGACGACGACTTGCCCACGGCGCCGTCCGCATCCCGGCTCTGAGCCGGCCTCGGCACAGTGTTGAGCGATGATAGACGACCTTGGGTCGTCCATTTTCGTTTCCGCGAACGTCAGCCCCGGGCACTGTTGTCGTCGGCGCTACTCTTTCTCGGCGGGGATCACGTCCATCTTGTGGCGCTTCGCCCATGCTCGCCACTGCGTGATGTTGTGCATCGTGCGGATGCCCGTGATTCGCTGAAGCGTTGCGAGGGCTTGGCGTCGAATGCTTGGCAGCGGGTCGTCGAGCCGGTGGAGCGCGAACGGAACGCCACCGGTGTCCTGAAGCGCCGCAAGCGTCAGGAGCGCTTGTTCACGCACGAATCGGTTGGTGTGGAGCGCGGCCTGACGCACGCCGGGAAGGGCGTGTGGTAGCCGCGCGTCACGGACCAGCTCGATGAGAATGTCGAGGACGGGCGCAGGGATCGCACCGAGCGCCCCAGACGTTGCGGGGACGAGGTCGGCGAGTGCTTTGCGGTGTGTCCGCGGGTCAGGAGATACCTGGCTGAGTGCGTAGCGAGCAGCGCCAGAGAGCGCGACGTTTTTGTCCTTGTTGGCGCGCTCGAGGAGTGTGGTTAGCGCGCTGAGCGAGCCGCTGCTCTTACGGCGGCCGAGGCTTTGGGCCGCGCGAATGGGCACATCCCAGCGTTTGTCCGAGAGCATCCTCTCGAGCGGGGCGATGACAGCTGGCGACTCGATCTGGCCGAGCAGCTGGATGAGCTTGGTGACCCAGTAGCCATTGGCGCGCGGATTGGCTGCCAGTAGCTTCAAGATTGGCTCAACAGCGTCCGGGCCGTGAGAGAGCACGCTTGTGGCCGGCGGGCACCCGGAGATGCGGTTGCATTTGTGGCGGTCTGTGAGCTCGCGGAGCGCGCTCATCAGCGCTGGGTCCACCTCGACGACCTGAGCTGCCTCGGGGCTGGGTTCGTTGGCGTCAGGTGTTCGTGGCGTGCAGGCTATCCACGACGCGACGACCAAGCTCACGACCACCCATCTGGCGAGCCGTCTGGCGAGAGCGGACGGAGGGCGACCGACTGCAGCCGCAGTGGCATCGCTAGCCGTCGCAGTGACCTGCGTAGTGCAAGAGTCCAGCGGAGCCTGCGGCGCTTCCAGGCTCGAAGAGGCCCCAGACCCAGACCCGCCGACCGGCCTGCATCGGCGAGCATGAAAACCCGCAGTTTGTACCGTCGCAAGCGATCGTGTCGGTGCGAATGGGGAGGAGCACTCGCGAGCCGAGCTCGGAAGTGAGGTCGAGCCAGTACGCGCCGGAGCAGCGCTGGCAGCAGGGGTTGGATGCGTCACACTTGCGATCTTCGCAGATCATGTCGACGGACACGACCCCTTTCAGCTTCACCGGCGCAAGCCCCAGCATCGGAAGCACTTCTGGAGGCGTCATGGACAGCTCGTCGCACTGCTGAAGTGAGGCCGGGATGCTGAGATCTCCCAGGCGGCAGACGCCGCCGTCAGCCGGCACAAGCTGGCTTCGCGACTCGACGCAGGTGTAGCCGTTGGGGCAGGGCGAGCCCGGCTCGCAGACATCGCCCCACTCCTCGCAGCGCTCTGGTGTCAGCACGGGATCGCAGCACAGGTCGATGCGTATCCCGGCGTCGCACCGCCATGTGGCTGCGACGCACTCGGCCGTTGCGAGCGCCTCTGTCCGTTGGCCGCAGCTTGCGACGCACAGTGGAGCTTCCCCAGCGCACATCGTGTCGCTGTCAACGCGGGCTGGTGGTTCGTTGTCGCCCAAAGCGTCGCCGCACGCGGAGGTCGCCGTGACCATTAAGAGAGAAGCGAGCCAGCGCCCGACGAGGCTTGACCCGCCGGTGACGGTCGTTTCCGGCGTCAGGGATCCGGTTCGATGGGGAAGCGAGGAAATGGCCACCATACCCAACACTGTAGCCTCGGTGGTGGGCGCTTGGCGACCCTCTCGTGGTCGCAGGCTAGAGATCGGAACCGGAGTTCCGACCGGCGGTCTCTGCGTGAGCCCTCGTCGCATATACCCTCGTCGCCAACGACACACTCGGCGGAGCGTGTCTCTAGGCAGTATCGACGGAATCCGGTCGGACCTTGAGTGTCGGCTGTGTGCGAGCCGCCTGACACACACGAGTCTGGGAACCGTCGGGCGGATCACCCACCACGCGGCCGTCAGCGAATGAGTCCTTCCATCACGAGCCGCACCAGTCCCTCGGCCGCGGCTGGAGCGTCTTCGAACCCGCTTCCACGCAGCTGAACTAAGAGGAGTCGCTCGATGGCGCCAATCACCGCTAGCGCGCTGAGCTTGGGCTCGATGTCGCGCAACAGCCCCCGGCGATGGGCCATCTCAGTGAGGTGGATGGTTTTTTGAGTCAGCGTGTCTGAGAACTCAACGAGCGGTGCGCGTGCACCGACCGCGGGTCCGCGACTCTCCTGCAGGTACAGCTGAACGACGCCTTCGAACTTGCGAAGCGTCACGACGAGCTCAAGCGCGAGCAGCTTATACGCGGCGGTGATCGCCTGCGCCTCGGTCGCGAGCGCTAGCTGCCCCTCGCAACGCGTCATCGCGGCTTCGATGGCTTCCGCAAGCGGTTCTAACAGCGCACGGACCAGGTCTTCTTTGTCTGCGAGATAACGGTAGAAGTTGCCCTTGGCGGTGCCTGCGCGTTTCGCGATCTCGTCGATCGTCACAACTGCGACGCCGCGCTCAAGCATGATCTCGAGGCCTGCTTGGCAGAGCGCGTCAGTCCGCATTCGTCGGTTCGTGTCGCGCTTGCCGCCCGCAGGTCCTGGGCGTCGCTGGGGGACATTGCGCGGCGAGTGTCTTCGATCGTCGGTCATGCGGCCTCATAACACGGAGCGGACCCACACGGGAGCGGCGACCAACCCTCTTTATGGTATGAGGGGCCTTCACCCGGAGGAAGCGATGAGCCTACGCGACAAGACCCTATTCATCACCGGCGCGAGCCGGGGTATCGGCAAAGAGATTGCGCTGAAAGCCGCCGCCGACGGAGCGAACGTCGTGATCGCAGCGAAAACGGCTGAGCCCCATCCGAAGCTGCCTGGCACCGTGTTTTCCTCGGCTGCTGACGTCGAGGAAGCAGGCGGCAAGGCACTGCCGCTCGTCGTCGACATCCGAGACGAGGCGCGTGTCGAGAGTGCCGTCGCGGAGGCCGTCGAGCGTTTCGGCGGTATCGATATCCTCGTCAACAACGCGAGCGCGATCTTCCTTCAGGGCACGCTTCAGACGCCGGCCAAGCGCTTCGACCTCATGCATCAGGTCAACGTTCGCGGGACCTACATCTGTTCGCGCGCCTGCTTGCCCCACCTGCTCAAAGCGGAAAACCCCCACATCCTCAACATTTCCCCGCCGCTCTCACTCAAGCCCAAATGGTTCAAAAACCACGTGGCGTACACGATGGCGAAGTACGGCATGAGCATGTGCGTGCTTGGCATGGCTGCCGAGTTCGATGGACGCGTTGGGGTCAATGCACTGTGGCCACGCACGGCGATCGCAACTGCAGCCGTGAGCATGCTGGGAGGCAAGGCCATGATGGCGATGTCTCGAACGCCTGCGATCATGGCCGATGCCGCGTACGCGATCCTTACCCAGCCGAAGACCGAGACCGGCAACTTCTACATCGACGACGACGTGCTCGCTGCCAATGGGATGACCGACTTCGACCACTATGCGGTCGACCCGACCAAGCAGCTTGCTCCTGACTTCTTCCTCGACTGAGCGCTTCTCCGGGGCGGGCGGGATGAGCCCGAGAGCGACTCATGGTCGGTCTGCTCGTCCTTCATGGGGCCCAGAATCCCTGGGTTTTAGCGCGCCTGCTCGGATCGGCTTGGGCTTTCCGGACAGGGTTTTGCGCTCACGCGCACCCCACACACCGCGTTTCCCTGCGATGCTGTTAGCGCTTAAGCACCGCGTGGGCTGCGAGCCGGCCAGGCCCACCCGTGAGTCCACCACCAGGATGGGTTGACGAGCCTCCGAGGTAGAGTCCCTCAATCGGTGTGGCGTGGTGGCCGCAGTCGATGGACGGTCTCATGAACAAGAGCTGGTCGGGTGCGTGCTCACCGTGATGAATGTGGCCACCGTCCACGCCATACTGTGACTCGATGTCGGTGGGGACGAGCAGCCGGTGGGCCTCGATCGTGTCTGACAGACCCGGCAGGCTCTCGTTGAGGACAGCGAGCGTGCGTGCGAGCAGCGTCTCACGTGCATCGTCGGTCCAGCCGCCGTCGATGGTGTAGGGGGCAGCGTGAATGAGGACGGATCCGGTGGCCTTGCCCTGGGGTGCGCTCTGCCCCGTGAAGAAGCGGGCGATGACCGCGGGTCGGTCGGGCACACGGCGGTGCTTTGCGGCATCAAACGCTTTCTCAAGCTCAGCCAAAGACGTGCCGCTGCGGAGCTCTTCAACGGGTGCTCCTGCGCTGGTCGAAGGCGCGGTGGAGAGTGCGAGATCGAGCTTGGCAGTGGTTCCGCGGACTCGCCACGTCCGAGACGCCGCAACCAGCTTGTGGGGAGCTGCAACGTGGCCAACCAAGCCGACGATGGTCTGGCGAGGACTCAGCGTGGACACAACGGCACTGGCTTTTCGCTCTTCACCGCTGGCAAGGGTCACGCCTGTGACGCGGTCGCCCTCCACGTTGATCGTCGCGACGCGCTCGCCAAGACGGATGGTTGCCCCCTTGGCCTTGGCCGCAGCTATGAGCGCATCGACGACCGCGGCCGGTCCGCCTACAACCTCATCATTGGACAAGCACTCCCGCACGAGCAGGTTGGTCGCCGTGTGTGACGACCAGGGCCCTGTGAACAGGCCGTCGAGCGCGGGCTGAGCGATAGCAGCCATGACCGGCTCGGATGCGAACTCGTCGCGCATCCAGTCAGAGACAGCCTTGGGTGCGACCTGGAGCAGGTGGATCATCCGGTCTGCGCCGAGTCGCCGCACGGCCCAGCCCGTTCGGAACAGCGACCAAAGGCTTCCGCGAGGGTCGATGGCTGGGCTGTCCATGAGCTGTTCGATGACACCCCGCACTTCGTTGACGAAGCGACGAAACGCAACAAGCCCGCTGGCATCTGTCGGGGTTGCGCCCTCGAGCGTGTCACCGATACGAAGCAGTCCGCCTGCACCATCGGGTGCGCAGACCGTCGGTCGGGGGCGGCGCTCAAGCGACAGCCCGAGTTCTTTGACGACCGATGGCCGCAGCCGTGACGCGTCGTGAAGCAGGCCGACGGTTGAAAATCCTTCCGCAAACGTCTCGCGAGCGGCAAGACCGCCGACAACGTCACGAGCTTCGATGATCTCGACCTGGCGACCGGCCGCTGCGAGCAGCGCGCCCGCGACCAAGCCGTTGTGCCCTGCGCCGACAATGATAACCCGCTGACTCATAGCGCACGCTCCTTGAGCATTCGCTCTGCCGCGAGCGCACCTGGCGCTCCCATGATGCCACCGCCTGGGTGCGTGGCGCTGCCGCACATCCAGAGGCCCTTCACGGGCGTCCGGTAGCGCGCCCAGCCTGGGGCGGGTCGAAGGAAGAAGAGCTGCTCAAGGGAGAGCTCGCCTTGAAAGATGTTGCCTTCGCTGAGGCCGAAGTCCTTCTCGAGGTCCCATGGCGTGAGGACTTGGCGATGGAGGATCGAGTCGGTCAGCCCGGGCATGTACTCCTCGAGGGTAGCAACCACTGTGTCGCCAAAGGCCTCACGCTGGTTCTCCCAGTCCGCAGGCCCCTCGCGAAGGTCATACGGTGCATACTGGACGAAGCAGCTCATGACGTGCTTACCAGGCGGCGCAACGCTCGGGTCGGTCAGCGAGGGGATCACCACGTTGATGTAAGGACGGCGCGAGAACTGGCCGTACTTGGCCTCATCATAGGCCGTCTCGAGGTAGTCGATGCTCGGCGCGATCGCGATGTCGCCACGAATGTGCAGGCCATCGCCCGGTCGACAGGTGAACTGCGGCAAGCGATCGAGGGCGAGGTTTACCTTCCCGGAGCTGCCGCGGTACCGGTAGCGCTTGATGTGTCCGAGGAAGTCGTCGTCGAAGTGCTTCTCGCCACACATGTCGAGGAACGTGAGCTTGGGGTCGCATGAACTGATAACGTTTTTCGCGGTGAACTCGCGCCCATCTGTCAGCGCAACGCCGGTCGCGCGCCCTCCTGAGACCGTGATCTCTGCGACAGAAGCTTCAGTCAGGATCTCGGCACCGAATGCTTGCGCAGCTCGCGCGATCGAGAGCGAAATCCCGCCTGTCCCGCCCTTGGAGAACCCCCAAGCACGGAAGGCGCCATCGATCTCGCCCATGTAATGGTGCAGCAGCACATAGGCAGTGCCGGGCGAGCGCACCCCCTGGAACGTCCCGATGATCCCACTGACCGCCATCGGTGCCTTGAGGATGTCGGACTCAAACCACTCGTCGAGGAAGTCAGCTGAGCTCATCGTCATCATCTTGACGAAGCGGGGGAGCTCCTCGTCGTCGAGCTTCCGAATGACGTCCCCAAGCGTGCGGAACTTCATGAGCTCGAACGGATTGAGGGAGGTCGGGTCTGGCGGGACCATGTCGATGATGGGCTTGACGGCACGCGCCATGCGTCCCATCGCCTTGCCGAAGCGCGGGTAGACCTCGGCATCACGCTTGGAGTAGCGCGAGATCTCGCGGCGCGTTTTGTCGGCGGACGGCCACCGACAGAGTCCCGGTCCGTCCAGGTGGGGCGTAAACGAGCACTCCAATGGCAGGATCTGGAGTCCGTGCTTGGGCAAGCCAAGGTCGCGGATGATGTGGGGGCGCAGCAGGCTCACCACATAAGAGCAGACCGAGTAGTGAAAGCCTGGGTAAAGCTCCTCCGTCACGGCGGCGCCGCCCAGTACGTAGCGTCTCTCCAAGACGAGGACCTTACGCCCCTCCTTGGCAAGGTAGGCCGCGCAAACGAGGCCGTTGTGACCGCCGCCAATAATGATTGCGTCGTAGTGTGTCGCCATGTGTGGTGCCCCTTTTAGGCGCGCTTGCGCGGCGGGTCGAAGAAGGGCAGGGCAGACACCACCGCAGGCACTCGGCGGCGCTCGTATTCTGCTGTGATCTCAATGTCGAGCACGGTGCCCGGACTCGCGACGTCCGCACGGACCGTCGCGAGCGCGATGTTCTTCTTCAAGATTGGTGACCACGTGCCAGAGTACGCGCGTCCCACCTGACGCGTCCCGCGGTAGACCGGGCGCAGCGACCGCCATGCCGCGGCCGGCAGGGATGGTGGAAGGTCGTACTCCGCGAAGACCTTCTCCGTTGCGACCCAGTCGATGTCGAGTCCAACGAACGCGTACTCTGAACCACGCTCAGCCTCGGCTTTCAGGGCTCGCTGACCGATAAACGGTCCGCGATCGAGCTGCACGGTCTGGCCAAGGTTCAGCTCGAACGGGGTCGACTTCTCAGCCGGCGTCAACGCGCCGTGCGCGCTTGTGTAGTCAACACCCGCGAGAACGAATCCGGACTCGACCCGACAGATATCGAGCGCGTCTAGTCCGATCGGGTAGATGCCGAACGCCTTGCCCTCTGACATCAGCAGGTCCCACAGGGCGAGCGCGTGCTTGTTGCGCACCCAGAGCTCATAGCCGAGGTCTCCTGTGTAGCCGGTCCGGGTCACGTGGCCTTTGAACCCGCCCTTGAACGTCGTCTTTTTGACGCCAAAGAACTTCAGGGCGTCGACATCGATGTCGCAGACCTGACGCAAGATATCGCGAGACGTCGGGCCTTGGAGTGCGAGGCCAGCGACGGTGTCGGTGATGTCGGTGATGGCGACATCAAAGCCCTCGGCGTGTTCTTCGAACCAATACAGGGAGGGCTCGGCAGCCGTCACGCGGTACGACTCTTTGCCGAGGCGCCAGCACGTGCCGTCATCGAGGATGTTGCCGTCGTCGTCACACCAGCAAAGGTAGGTCACTCGGCCTCGCTTGAGACGGGCGACGCTCTTGCTGCAGACGTACGAGAGGAAGCGGCCCGCGTCCGGACCAACCACGTCGTACTTAAAGAGTGGGGTCACGTCGAGCAGGCCGGCGGCTTGGCGAATCGCGTTGTATTCGCGCTCTGGGCTCTCGTGAAAGTGGCAAACGGCGTAGTAGCCAGACCAGTGCTTCCAGGCGTAGCTCGTACAGAGAGCCTGGAGCCGGTCGTGAAATGGAGTTGGTCGGGGCATCCAGCACGCATCTCAGACCAGGCGAACGCCGTCAATCGCGCAGCGCGCATGCAACCAAACGATCGCCTGTTTGCGCGACCCGTTGGTCGCGAAAACGCTCGCGATTTCGATTTCTTGGCTCTGTTGACGAGCCTTGATTGACGACAGCGTGCGAGAGAACTATTCGCATCGGCACCAGATTGTTGGAGACGCCTTATGAAGTACGAACCCCTCACAAAGATCTCAGCGTGGCGACGGCTCTCGGTGGGCGTCTGGGGCCCGCATAACAGTCCCATGGCACAAGGTCTGCGGGAGCTCGACCTGACCAAGACGCTGCCCTACTTGGAGCGTGTCAGTGCCGACCTCGGTACCAAGGTCACCATCACCCACTTGATGGTCGCCGCCGTGGGCCGGATGCTCAAGCATTACCCCGACTACAACATCATCTTGCGCCGCAACCGGCCCTTCAAGCGCGAGAGCATCGACGTCTTCGTCCAGGTCGCGGTCAAAGGCGACGACGGCAAAGCCGATCTCAGCGGCATCAAGATTCGCTCGTGCGACACGGCGAAACTCGGCGAGATCATGGCGCAGGTCCAAAAGCGAGCGGACGCCGTTCGTCGCGGGATGGACAAAGACATCGAGTCGGCCAAGTCTGCGTTGCGCGTCGTGCCACCAAGCGTCCTGCCCATGATGATCAAGACACTAACGTCGCTGAGCTACGACTTTGGGCTCAACCTCACAAAGCTCGGCATCAAGCCGGACCCCTTTGGCAGCGCCATGGTGACCAACGTGGGGTCGTTTGGGATTCCGCATGCGCTGGTGCCGCTGATGCCGACGAGCCGCGTGCCAATCCTGTTCTGTATGGGACAGGTGCATGACCGGCCCCGCGTGATCAAGGGCAAGGTCAAGGTCGTCCCGAGCCTGTTGCTGACGGGGAGCTTCGATCACCGACTCTTCGACGGCTTTCAGATCGGTCGCATGACGACCATGGTCGACGAGATCACGACGAACCCTGACGACTACGACCTGTTCTAAAGCACCGAACAGGTTAACCGCACGTTGCTAGCCCGGCGGCTCTCCCAAAGGAACTCGGCGCTACGCGTCGGTGGCCGTTTGCGCCGCGGTGTAGCTCGTTTCTGCGTGGCGCCGCCACTGCTTGAGCATGTTTGGCAGTGCAAGCTTTACGACGCCGTTGATGAACGTCTTCGGCAGAAAGAGCTTCGCGGCCAGCTCGTTCCAGTAGGTGACGCGTGTCGTCTGGGCGTCAATCGCCTCAAGTCGCCAGCCACCATCGTTCTGCGCAAGGGTTGAGCTGTCGACAAGGGTCCAGCTGACCTCCGTGTCGCTCGCGAGCACGAACGCCAGCCGGTAGTCAAAGCGCCGTCGCAGCACTTTGACGGTGAAGAGCGCGGTGACGTTGTCTCCGTCGCGCTCTTCGATGACCGCCGTCTCCACATCTTTTGAGAACGTTGGGTAAGCCTCGAAGTCGCAGATGATGTCGTAGAAGAACGCCAGCGGAACGTTCACATCGATGGTCTTTTCAGCTTGGGCCACATTCACTCCTCAACAATCGGGCGCACTATGGCCACGCCGGCGCTCGTCGGCAACTATCCCTCGCGCTGTTTGGAAGGGTTCGTTTGTATCCGAACCTCGGCCGCCGCCCACACGGAGAGGCTTTGTAGGCGACGGACGCGTCACGGTGCGGTTGACTTCCGAGCACGGGCGCGAGAGTCGTCGGTTATGTGGCGCGCGAGATCCATCCCTCAACCCGGGGCCCATTGTAGTCGCTTCAACGTCGCGTACGGTGTGCGCTGCGCGCGGAGCGGAGCCTTGCATGGGCGGTGATGCCCGTGCTGCGCTCTTAGACGCTGGTCGCAGGCTCTTGCTGCGGAGCCCGCGGGACGCGCAACTCGCGCTGGTCGATGCAGCCCGAGATGCTGATGTTGGCCCGGCGACCGCGTCGGCACTCGCCGAGCTCGACCGCGGACACTTTGCTGACACCCTTGGGCACTTCCTCGCCAGCGAAGCCCTCATCGACTGGCTGGTCACGAACGTCGGCGGCAACGAGGCTCGGCGCCTAGCAGCCTGGGTCGGCGGACTTGGGCGTGCATCTGATGCAGACCTCTACCCGCGGATGCCACGGCACGCACTACAGGCGTGGGCTGAGGCCCACGACGTCGCGACCTGGCTCAGCATCCCGGCGCGCGCGCTGCCCTCCGCCCGGACGAGCCTTGTGTCTGCCTACCGTCACACGATAGGCTCCGTCATCGCGAGTGCCGGCAGTCACGAGCCGATCGCAGACGCAGTCGCCGAGGAGGCCATTGCGACGCTGCAGGCTCAAGCCGACGACGTCCGACAGGCGCTCGCTGAAGAGCGGCGGCGAGGGACTCGGCCCGATGCGACCGGACTGTTGGCGCTGCGCGACGAGCTCAGAGCCCATGCGCTGCCGCGGCGACTCACCGATCGCAGCCGTGCCGAAGCGAGCGTCTCAGGTGCTCCCGCGGTCTTCCGCTATCGCGAGCAGATGGTCGCGTGGTGTGGCGGTGGAAAGACCGCACCGGCGGTTGAGGTTCGGCTCGACAGCGGCATGCCAAGTGTCTCCTGCGACTGCGCGCGGCCTGCACCTGGCGGTTGCCGACTGCGATTGGCAGCGGTGGACCGCTGTCTGGATGCCCTCTCCGACGCTGACGACCCGTTCCACCAGCCACTCTCCAGTGCGCTCGAACGGACCCCGTGGGAGCGCTCGCTGAGCGCACTCGACACGGTCGTCGCGGGCCTGGCTCAGGTTGAGCTCCCTTGGGATCTCAGCCGTCAGAGCTTTGGCTGGCGACTTCGTCGGAGAAAGAAGGAAGGGCTGCTTCTTGAGCCTGTCGCGGTGGAGACTCGAGGCCGCCGCGTCGGCTTGACCCTGGTTCCTTGGCAGTCCCTTGCGCCCGTGGCAGATCGCCTCCCGCTGCCGGCAGACCGTCGCGTGTGGTGGTTGCTCAACGCCCAGGACAGCCGCGGATCGCTTGCACCAACCTTCGGTCTGTCGCGGGTGCACCGCGCCTTCGAGGCGCTGGTCGGGCACCCCCACGTTTATCTGGCCGGTCGAGACGGCGGGTCACGGGTGGATGTCGTCGACAGCACGCTAGGGCTCGGCATCCGCCCAGGGGATGATGGGGCGCTGACACTCAGTATTGAAGACTCAGCGGGCGGCGTGGTCTTGTCGGCGGCTCACGCAGAGGCAAGGGTACGGCGTGACGCTCGCCATGGCCGCATCTTGCTCGTCGACGACGCTTCTCGCATCTGTACCCTTGCGACGGTCCCAGCTGCGCTGCCAAAGCTTATCGAGTGGATGCTGTCGCGTGGTGATGTGCTGCCAAGCGATGCGCTCATTCCACTCGCTCAGCGGCTGAACGCGTTGACATCGGTGATGCCGGTCGCGCTCGACCCCGGATTCGTCTCCGAACGCCGGGCTGGAAACGTCACGCCGACACTCACGCTGTGGCTCTCAGGCGATGACCCTGCAACACCCCGGCTACACGCCGAGCTCCGCGTCAAGCCTGGCACGGGATTGTTGCAGTTTCGACCAGGAGTCGGTCCGCAAGAACTCTATGACGTCACCGACCGCATCGTTGTTGTCGAGCGTGCGCACATGAGAGAGCGGGCGGCAGCTGAGGCGATCCTGTCGCATCTTGGGCTTGCGCCAACCGACGCTTACAGCTGGCAGCTCGACGGCGTCGAGCCCGTGCTCGCGCTCGTCTCTGCGGTCGCCGACTTGGCCAGCTCGGGGGCCGAGCTCTCTGTGGCGTGGGGGTCGCCACGGCGTGCAACCCTTCGGCGTCCTGCCGCTGACCGCATGCGGCTTCAGGCCACCGGTGCGGGACTGGCAGGCTGGCTCGGCGATGAAGGTCGCGTTCCACTGGAGCAGCTGCTCGGAGCCGTGTCGGATGGTCGCCGCTTTGTGCGGCTCGAAGGCGACGACTGGCTTGAGATTCCCGCCGCTCTTCAAGCGGCGCTGCACGCGCTCGCGCCCCTCTCTGCCGACGGCGTGCTGCCGGCGCATCCAGGCGTCGCGCAAGCATTCGTCGCTGCCGGCGCGTCCAGCGACGAGGCGTTCGCCAAGCTAGCCGAACAGGCCCGCCACGCCGTGCCGCACGCGGAGGCACCCAAGGCGCTAGCCGCCACGCTTCGGCCCTATCAGGCTGCCGGCTTCAGCTGGTTGCTCGCACGCGCAAGCTGGTCAACAGGGGCGTGCCTTGCTGACGATATGGGGCTTGGTAAGACACTGCAGGCGATCGCGCTTGTTGCGGCTCGCGGCGGGACCACGTTGGTGCTGTCGCCCAGCTCGGTGACCTTCAACTGGGAACGCGAAGTCAGCCGGTTTTTCCCGACGGCGCGCTGCTACCGCGCGGCTTCGGCGACGGAGCTTCGGCACGCACTGACCGCGATGGCCACCGCCGAGGGCGATCCGTCTGGCGGCGAGGACCCAGCGAGCAGCCAGCTCCTCATCACAAGCTACGGGCTTGCTGTCCGCCATCTGGCAGCCCTCGACGCGGGACTGCCGCTGAAGACCGTCGTGCTTGATGAGGCCCATGTTCTCAAGAACGTGTCGACGAAGCGGTACCGGGCCGTTGCTGAGCTTGTCACGCGTGCACGCAAGCACCACGGCGCGTTTGTCTTGGCGCTCACCGGTACGCCTGTCGAAAACCGCGCGATGGAGCTCTTCAGTCTCTACTCGCTCATTTCCCCAGGCCTTCTTGGAGATCAGCCAGGATTCGAGCGTCGTTTCGCGCGCCCGATCGAGCGTGGAGACGATGCGAACGCGCGGGCCGCGCTCGCCATGTTGGTCAAGCCGCTCATGCTGCGCCGTACGAAGGGGGAGGTGTTGACCGACCTCCCGGACCGGATCGACTCGTGGGTCGAGGTCGATCTGGACCCACGCTCAGCCGACGTCTATCGCGCCGTCAGGGCTGCGGCTTTGACGTCTGTCGATGACGCGTCGGGAGGGGCCATTGCCGTGTTGGCGGCCCTTACGCGTCTCCGCCTCGTCGCGATCGACGCATCGTTAGACCCGCTTGGTAGCGACATTGAGCCTGGTGCGTCGCCCAAGCTTGAGCGGCTCGCTGAGACGCTGGTGACGCTCTGCGAACGCGGCCATCGCGCTCTGGTCTTTAGCCAGTTCACACGCGTGCTCGATCGGGTTGAGGGCCGCCTTGAGGACGAGGGACTCACAACCGTTCGCCTCGATGGCTCCACGGCAATGGCCGCCCGCAGTGATCGCGTCGACCGTTTCCAGCGTGGCGAGGCCGATGTGTTCTTGGTCTCGCTTCGGGCCGGTGGTGTGGGGCTGAACCTGACGGCGGCTGACTACGTGATCCACTTGGACCCATGGTGGAACCCAGCCGTGGAGGACCAGGCGACTGATCGGGCACACCGGATCGGCCAGACGCGTCCCGTCAACGTGCTGCGCTTCGTCGCTCGCGGCACGATCGAGGAGAAAATCTTCGAGCTGCACGAGCGCAAGAGAGCGCTTGCCGCCGAGCTCCTCAATGGCGAGGTCAGCGACGCGGTCGGCATCGAGATGTTGCGAGCGTGGCTCCGCTCCTGAACATCCGGCTTGCGCTCGTTCACGGCACACGGCGGCCCAGGCTCGCTTCCGTCGCGGCGGGGGACCGCGTATCGTAGACGCCATGGCAACACACTCAACAACGTCTCTGATCGAGGGCTACATCGCCCCAGGGTTCGGTCCCGTCGCCGATGCGATGGTCGCCAACTTGAAGAAGCGCCGCGAGCTTGGCGCATCGCTTTGTGTCTACGAGCAAGGCGAGAAGGTCATTGACGCGTGGTGCGGGTTGGCCGACCGAGAGGCCAACAGACCTTGGGTCGAAGACACCCTCTGCGTGATGTTCTCAGCGACCAAGGGCCTTGCCGCCATGGTGGTGCTCGATCTCGCTCAGCAGGGCGTGGTCGACTACGACGCCCCGGTTGCCACCTACTGGCCCGAGTTCGCGCAGGCCGGTAAAGAAGGCATCACGGTGCGGATGCTAATGAACCACCAGGCGGGGCTGCATGGCTTGTCCGAGCCGCTCACGCTCGACGACATCGCGTCGGGCCGAGCCGCGGCCATCCTAGAGCGGCAGTCACCACTGTGGGAGCCTGGCGCGGAGCAGGGATACCACGCCGTGACCTATGGGCTCTACGTCGCAGAGCTGGTCGCGCGGGCGACCGGTGGCACAAGCGTCGGGCAATACTTCAAGACCATGTGGCCCGACGTTGACGCCTATATCGGTGTGACCGCCGCGGCTGAGCCAAGGTTGGCGTCGCTCTACCCAGCGACCACCGCCGACAAGCTCCTGCGGATCGCTCCCCGGTTCTTTGGTCACTTCGGTACCGAGGGCCGAGTCTATAGAGCCGCAGTCCGCAAGCGGAGCGCGACAGGCCGGGCGTTCGGCGTCCCCACTGACCTGCCACCCACGCAGGTCGCGCGCTACGGCTCTGTCGAGCTGCTCCGGATGGAGCTGCCATGGGGCAACGGTGTCGGGAACGGACGGGCTCTCGCAACGGTCTACGGTGACATGATCGGGGTCAGCGGGCGTGAGCGGCGGTTTTCGTCCGACGTGGTCGCACCCATCTATGACCGGCAGTCGTGGCAGGCGCGCGACAATGTGCTCCGCAAGCCGCTGGGGTGGTCCCAAGGGTTCCTCAAAGAGGAAACGCGTCTCTTCTGTCCGTCCCCGGCCTCTTTCGGCCACGCCGGTGCAGGCGGCTCGCTCGGCTGGGCCGACCCGGACAATGGCATCGCCTTCGGCTACGTGATGAACCGGATGGACTTCCGCGTGCGCTCGCCGCGCGTCCTGGCGCTCTGCCATGCCCTCTATGGGGTGGTGAGCGGCCGAGGCCGCGCGACCGGGCCCTGACTGAGCTCGCTCACCCGAACTCGACGATGCTCGCAGCACCTTCGTTCGGCCGACACCGCTGCGCATCGCCTTCGCTTCGCTCGAAAAGAGCGAGTTAGCGCGCTCGCGGCGCCTGCCGCCGCATCGCCCAACCCAACGCAAACACCAGCATGACCCACGGCAGCGGAGACGTGCCGCCACCCGCTGAGCAACCGGGACCACCCGACAGGCGCGTACCGACGTCGCTCTCGTCATCGCTGTCGAGGTAGTTCGGAATGCCATCGCCGTCGTCGTCGCCGGCGCCATCGACGCCATCGTTTTTGCCGTCGCCGTCGCTGTCGATGTCGAGCCAGTTCCGGACACCGTCGAGGTCTGCATCGTTGCCAAACGTGGCGGCGTCGGTCGCTTCCGTGAGCGTCGGCAGTCCGTCGTCGTCGTCGTCGTCATCGGCCCAATCGCGCACGCCATCGCCATCGGTGTCGACGGGGTTGTTTTCGTCCCCAACCTCATCGCCGTCACTGAGCGAGTCACCATCGGTGTCTGCATTGTAGGGGTCGCTGCCGATGAGGACTTCGTTGAGCGTCGACAGGCCGTCGCCGTCGGTGTCTTCGCTCGGTCCCTTCAGGTCTTCGACATCAAAGACATTCGGTATCCCGTCGCGGTCTCGGTCACCGATGGACTCGGTCTTGTCGAGGAATCCGTCGCCGTCTGCGTCGTTGTCGAGATAGGAGGGCAGCTCGTCCCCATCGGGGTCTCCAGCGCCCTCGCGCCAGTCGGGGATGTTGTCGCCGTCTGAGTCCAAGTCCAGGGCTGCTGGCACGCCGTCACCATCCGTCGCCCCACCAGCCGCTTCTTCGTCGGCCGCTTCGATCGCAGACAGGATGCCGTCACCGTCGTCGTCGACATCGAGGATGTCGGCAATGCCGTCGCCATCGGTGTCGACGGGCGCTGCCAGGCTACCGACTTCGTCTCCGTCGTTAACCCCATCACCATCGGTGTCTGCGATGTACGGCTCGGTGCCAATGGCGATCTCCTGCACGGTGCTCAGGCCGTCTCCATCGGGGTCCTGACTCGCGAGATCGCTGTCGCTTGGATCGAGCGCGTCGATGACTCCGTCTCCATCAGAGTCTGGCAACGGATCCCCGAGCTCGTCGGCATCATCGAGGCCATCACCGTCCGCATCCAGGTCGAGGAAGTTGGGGATGCCATCTCCGTCGATGTCCCCGGCGCCTTCGATGGCGTCCGCAAGCCCGTCACCGTCTGAGTCGTCGTCGCGGTAGGCCGCAACGTCATCATCATCCTCCACGGCGCCGTCGAGGGTGGCTCCAGCGTTCTCTGTTGCCGTCAGGATGCCGTCGCCGTCGTCGTCGGCATCGAGGGCGTCGAACACGCCGTCGCCATCGGTGTCACGAGGCGCGGACTGGTTGCCAAGCTCCACAGAGTCGTCTAGCCCGTCGCCGTCGCTGTCTGATGAGAACGGGTTGAACCCTCGCAGGACCTCGTTGGCATCTTTGATGCCGTCTCCATCGGCGTCGCCGCTGCCTTGGTCATCATCAAACGCGTCGACGAAGTTGGGGATGCCATCGTCGTCGTTGTCTTGGTTGCCCTCAACGCTGTCGAGCACACCATCGCCGTCACTGTCGAGGTCGAGGTGGTTGGGGATGTTGTCGCCGTCGGCGTCTGCAAGCTCCGCGGGCGGCGTGAACCCGGCCACCGCGCTCACCGGGACAGGTGCAAGCGTTTGAGCCTCGATGGCGGTCGGGATGCCATCGTTGTCGTCGTCGGCATCGATCCAGTTGCCGTCGCCGTCACCGTCTCGATCGAGCATGCCCTCGATACGATCCGAGAGGCCGTCGTCGTCGCTGTCGGTGTCTAAGCCGTCGATGATGCCGTCATCGTCGGTGTCGACCGCTTCAAGTCCGTCAGCAGTCTCATCCCGGTTGGGGATGCCGTCGTTGTCTTGGTCATCCTGGCCGTCGAGGACGCCGTCGCCGTCGCTGTCGATGTTGACGGGGTCGGTGCCAAGTAAGACCTCAACGAAGTCAAAGAGCCCGTCCTCATCGGTGTCGGCAGGTTCGTCGTCCGTTGGATCGGTCGGATCCGTTCCGGCGATCACCTCCAAGCCGTCAAGGACACCGCCGTCGTCGCTGTCCAAGTCCAACGGATCACTCCCGAGACCGACCTCCAGTCCGTCGTCGACGCCGTCATCATCGGTGTCGGGATCCCGCGGATCCGTCTCACCCTGGCCAGCCGTCCCGATCGTCCCGATCGTGAACGTCGTCTCGCCGTCTTGGTTGCTGTCTTCCTCGCTTTCGAGCAGGCCGTCGCCGTCGGTGTCGGCGTTCCGCGGATCGGTCGTGGACGTGGGGTCGGCATCGCCAACAAACCCGGCTGTACCGGCGTAAGCAATCCCAAGCCCATCGCTGCCGCCGGCAGGCAGCCCAATGACCAGCCCAATCTCGAGGCCGTCGCTCAGGCCGTCGTCGTCGACGTCCGGGTTGAGCGGGTCCAGCGGGCCAATGGCGCCTGCCGGGCCGTTGGCGAGCGGTCCCGTGCCATTGAGTTCATCACCGTCTTCGAGTCCATCGTCGTCGGTGTCGCGGTCGAGCGGGTTCGTGTTGAGACCAATGTCGTAGCGACCGGGTGTGCCGTCGAGCACCTCGTCGAGGTCGGAGATCCCGTCGCCGTCGGTGTCCTCGTCGAACCGGTCGGTGCCGATGATCGCTTCCGTCACGTCGCCGAGGCCGTCGCCGTCGCTGTCGAGGATGTTGCCGTCATCGTCAGGGTCGATGGGATTGCGGCCGTTAGCGACCTCGGGTCCGTCGAGCAAGCCGCCGTCATCGGTGTCAGTGTCCAGCGGACTTGTGGAGTAGTCGTTGAGCTCGCGTCCGTCCCCAAGGCCGTCCCCGTCGGTGTCTGGGTTGTTCGGGTCGGTCTCGCCGCCACCGTCTGTTCCGACGGCCCCGAGCGTGGCCAAGCTTCGTCCGTCGCCGTTTGCGTCCTCGGAACCGTCCGAGAGTCCGTCGCCGTCTGTGTCTGCGAGCGTTGGGTCGGTGGTGCTTGAGGGGTCCGCGTCGGGCTGGAAGCCCGCGTCGGTGCCTGCGTACGGGATGCCGCCGCCGCTGGTGCCGGCTGCAGCCGCAACTGTTTGCCCAGCTTCCAAGCCGTCGCTTAGGCCGTCACCATCGGTGTCGGCGAGGATTGGCGACGTCGGTCCGAACGGCACCAGCTTGCCGGTGCCGACGACTTCGTCACCGTCGCGGAGTCCGTCCTCATCGCTGTCGGCGTCGAGTGGGTTCGGCTCACTACCAGGATCATAGGCCGAAGGAGAGGGGCCGCCTATGACCTCGTCAATGTCGTCGAGCCCGTCGTTGTCGGTGTCACGATCGCTGGGATCGGTGCCCAAGGCCAGCTCGTTGTCGTCGCTGAGCCCGTCGCCATCGTCGTCTGCGAAGCCCGCATCGTCGGCTGGGTTCGTGGGGTCGAGCTGGTTGGCCGCCTCAATGCCGTCGGCCAGCCCGCCATTGTCGGTGTCCGTGTCGACGCCGCTCGTCCCCGCCGCGAACTCAGCGCCATCGCTCAGCCGGTCACCGTCGGTATCGACGAGGTTAGGGTCTGTCTCTCCCGTGCCGACAGAGCCGCTCCCGCCGATGCTGTTGAGCGTGCGTCCATCGCCGTCGACATCCTCTTCGCCGTCCTCACGACCGTCACCGTCGGTGTCGACCGACCGCGGGTTGGTTGTTGACGCCGGGTCGGTGTCCGCCACGAAGGTGCCGGCGTTCAGGTCGGTGCCGTCAAAGACAATTCCCACGGCGGTCTGGCCTGACGGGATCCCGGCGACCACACCGGCCTCTAGCCCGTCGGAGAGACCGTCTTGGTCGGAGTCCGCTTGAAGAGGATCGGTCGGTGTCCGTCCGGCCAGTCGACCTGTTGCCAGCACTTCCTCGCCGTCGGCCAATCCGTCATCGTCGGTGTCGGCGTCGAGAGGGTTCGTGTCGCCCGCTTCCGGCTCGAGCAGCAAGGGCGAGCCACCGGCCAGCTCCGCGCTGTCACTGAGTCCATCGCCGTCGGTGTCGGCGCGCGTTGGGTCCGTGCCAACGGTGCCCTCCTCGAGGTTCGACAACCCGTCGCCATCGGTGTCGTCGTCACCGCCGACGAGTGGGTCGCGCTCGTTCGGGTCGACCCGGCCGTTGATGTTGAGGTCTTCCGCACCGTCGAGCATCCCGCCGTCGTCGGTGTCGGAGTCGAGCGGGTTGGTGGTCGTGCTCGGGTCGTCGTCGGGGACAAACGCGCCAAGTAGCGTGTCAGGCGTCTGCGGCTGGGCGAACCCAAGCTCGGTTCCGTCCTGAAGCCCGTCGCGGTCGGTGTCGGCAGTCGTTGGACTCGTCTCGCCAGAACCGGTCGTTCCGGTCGCTCCAAAGGTCGCGGTGAGTCGCCCGTCCTTGTCGAAGTCCTCGAAGCCGTCGGTCAGGCCGTCTTCGTCACTGTCCGCGTCGCTGGGGTTGGTGCGCGTCGTCGGGTCGGCGTCAGCTCGGAAGTTTGGGCTGGCGACATCGGTGCCAAGGAACGTGATCCCCGCTGGCGTCACACCTGCCGGAATCGGCTCTGTGACCCCGGACTCGAGGCCGTCGAGCAGCCCGTCGCCATCGCTGTCTGCTGCTTGCGGATCGATTCGCCCAATCCCCTGCAGGCGGCCCACGCCCAGTGCTTCGTCACCGTCAAGCAGGCCGTCATCGTCGGTGTCAGCGTCCCTCGGGTTGAGATCGCCCACATCGAAGACCCCCAGAACTCCCGTGGCGACCTCGGCATAGTCGTTGAGGCCGTCGCCATCTGTGTCGGAGAGGTTGGGGTCTGTCCCGAGCGTGGCCTCTGTGTTGGCCGAGAGGCCGTCGCCGTCTGCGTCGTTGATCAGGATGTCGTCGGCGGACACGGTCGGCAGCAGGCCGTTGGCGACCTCAACGCCGTCGGGAACGCCACCTTCATCGCTGTCGATGTCTACGCCGCGCGTCCCCAGCGCAATCTCGTCGCCGTCGCTCAGTCCGTCGCCGTCGCTGTCGGGTTTCGTCGGGTCGGTCTCGCCGCTACCAAAGGTCCCAGTGCCGCCGATAACCGAGATGGTCTCGCCATCGAGGTTGATGTCTTCATCGTTGTCGTCGACGCCATCTCCGTCAGTGTCGGTGCTGTTGGGGTTTGTTGACGTGAAGGCGTCTGCGTCGGGGACCCAGGTCGAAGACGCCGTGTTTGTGCCGCCGTACGACACGAGTCCACTGCCCGATGAAACGCCGGGGATCACGGGCACAACCACCGAGGCTTCGAGACCGTCCGAGAGGTCATCGCCGTCGCTGTCGGGGTTGAGCGGGTCTGTCGGGGCCCACGGGGCGAGCGGCCCAGTGCCGTTGACCTCGTCTCCGTCACTGATGCCGTCATCGTCGGTGTCTGCATCGAGGGGGTCGGTGTCGAGACCCGCGTCATAGGTCAGCAGGCTGCCCCGGGCGATCTCGGTTGGGTCGTCGATACCGTCGTTGTCGGTGTCTGCCGACCCTGGGTCGGTCCCAATCAACGTCTCAGTGAGGTCATCGATGCCGTCACCGTCGGCGTCGCGTGGTGTCAGGTAGTCGGGGACGCCGTCTTGGTCGGTGTCGACTGGTGGCGTGCAGCGGCTACCGTCGCCCTCCTCGTCGCCGTCTGTGATGAGGTCGCCGTCGGCGTCAGCATCTAGCCAGTTGAGGAGGCCGTCTTGATCCACGTCGTTTGGGTCTGGGTAGAGGCTCAAGGGCAGGGCGGCTGCGTCCGCCATCTCAACGGCATCCGCGATGCCGTCGGCGTCGGTGTCCAAATAGCGGGTGTCGAGACGGTGGTAGGGGCCAAGGGTGGCTGGCACGACTTGCACGCTGTAGGTCGCCGCCGCCGGAGCAGCGCCGCTGCGGTATTGGGGCAAGACAGTGACGGTGAAGGTGTCGGACGGCGAGAACGCTCCAAGTCCGAAGTGAACGTCGGCGTAGCTCTGCGCGCCGTAGCCTTTGCCGCCGTTGATCTCGCGGGTGCCGAGTGCCTCACCACCTGGACCCGTCAGCGTCACAAGCGAGCCGATGTCGTGGCGTACCGCGCTGGTGTCGACTGGGCTGCAGTCGCCGACGAGCGCACCCGCTCGGACGATGAGGTAGTTGTTGGCTGCCGGTCCCGTCACGACATTGCGCCACAGCGCCGCGTTTCCGTCCTGGCCCACCACGAGGTCGAGGTCGCCGTCGCTGTCGAAGTCGGCCAGTGCGAGCGACTGACCGTCGCTGGTGTCGGTCACGCCGAAGTTGTCAGCGGGTCGTGTGAAGGTTGGCGCGCCGGTCTCTACGAGCTGGTTGAGCAACACGTAGTCTTGGCCGTCGGCTGCGAGCACCAGGTCGACATCACCGTCGTGGTCGAGGTCGCCACAAGCCGCGCCGTCGATGAGCGCGCCCGTCGAGACATCGACCGGAACCTTCACGTTGCCGACTGGCCCATGTGCGGTGCTGGGCTCGTACGCTCCGGTTGAGCGCAGCCAGAAGATCTGGTTGTGGACGATCGGAGGTGAGCTGCCGGTCTCGTCGACGCCGCCAGAGCCGTAGAAGAGGTCGAGGTCGCCGTCGTTGTCGAAGTCGCAAAACACGGTTCCACCCGCGACAAAGCCGTCGAAGTTCGGGATCGGTACAGCGCCAAGGGTGCCGTCGCCTGCGTTTTGCCAGAGATCGGCGGCTTCCTTGAGCCGCATCGAGGCATCGACGAATCCGTCGGCGTTGAAGTCAGCTGAGGACACGTAGTCGCCAGAGTCGCCGTTCGAGTCGCCGACAAGGATCGCGTCACCGGCGGCCATCAACACTTGGAAGGGAGTCACCCCGTCAGCGTCGCCTGGGTTCCGTAAGATGAGGCCGTCGCCACCGTTGTTGACAATGAGATCGAGCCAGCCGTCGAGGTCGTAGTCCAGCCATGCCATCCCGCGAAGGTTGATGCCGACTTCCGTCTTGCACCGTCCGAAGGGCGGGTCGATGTCAGCAGGAGCTGCCTCGCAGGCGCCGCCGCGAATGACGAGCGTGGGTTTGCGGTTGGTGCCGTGCTCGAAGCCAAGGGCAAAGTTCGCCCCAGGTCCGTTGTTGACCCAGAACTCCACGCGGTCCGACCGGTAGCGCACGAGATCGACATAGCCGTCATGGTTGTAGTCGACGGCGAGCAGCCCCATCGACCCCGACTCGGTCGCGAGCTGCGGCGCCATCTCAGCAGTTGCGTCGATGAAGCCGCCGGCTTGGTCGTTGAGGTAGATCCAGCTCCGAGCATCGCCGTTTGTCACGAGGTCGGGGGCATCGTCGTGGTTGAGGTCGACCCAGAGGGTCCCACCACCAGCTGCGCCCGGTGTTGCAATCCCTGCGCTGGATGCCACATCGCCAGAGAAGTTGGCGTGGGCACTGCTGGCAGCGACAGTGAGGGAGGATGCGAGCGCGAGTGCTGTAAGTCGGTGTCTCATGCGTCTGGTCTATCGCGAAGGTCGGGCCCTTTCCAGCAGCGCGAGAGGCGGACGGTCGGAGCCATTTGAATAGAGGGGTGTCGTCAGCGTCAGACCGCTGATCGACGCTTGCAACACGAAGATGAGGACACTATGCGCACCATGATCTTAGCGGTAACGATCATGATCCTATCGAGCGGAGCTGCGCTCGCGGAGACCTCGCTCTTTGCCGGCGCAGGCGCACGCATGTCTGACAGCGGCACGTCAGCTGTTGGGGCCGTGAGGGCGTCGTTTGGGGTGGCACCGCTGGTGAGCTTGGCTGGCGAACTCCACGGTTACTTCGGCGGACCAAAGGATGCGCCTCAGGTGGATCTTGCGGGCGGCCACCTTGGACTCGTGGCCGACCTCCCAATCCCCGGACCGATCGATATCGAGCTTGGGGGAAACCTTGGCTACCACGCGATGAGCGTGCTGCGTCATGGCATCGAGGACTCGGCGCTCACCCTCAACCTCGAGGTGGCGCTCGGCATGGGGCTTGGCCCGGCGGACCTTCGCGTCAGTTACAACCACGCGGTCTGGGCACTGAGCCCTGACACAGCGGCGCAGGCCATGACCGGTCAGCTCCTCGTGGCTATCGGGTTCAGCCTATAGCTGGCCGCCGTGTCACGTGCGTCCCACGGCCGAGCCCGCTTCGGACGAACGTTGCGCTAGCGAAAGAGCTCCGAGATCGACTCGCCATTGTGGATACGCTGGATGGCGCTGGCGAAGAGGTCAGCGACCGAGAGCACCGTAAACTTCTCCGACCACTTGCCCTGGAGTGGAATGGTGTCGGTGAAGACGCAGCGCTCGATGAGCGATGCGTCGAGGCGCGCGACAGCTTCTCCAGAGAGAACCGCGTGCGTGAACGCAGCCGTGACGCTTAGCGCGCCTTTTTCCTGCAAGAAGTTGGCAGCTTCGATCAGCGTGCCGCCGGTAGCGACCTCGTCATCGACAATGATGGCGTGCTTACCAGCTACGTCGCCAATGATATGAGCTGCCACGGCTCGCTCGTTGTCGTCGTAGCGGCGCTTGTCGATGATCGCCATTGGAAGGTTGGTCCGGTTCGCATAGCGGCCGACCTCTTTGGCTTCGCCTGCGTCGCCCGCGACCAAGACCGTGTTGGAGATGTCGGTCCGGTTCAGGAGGTCCACGATGATGGGAAACCCTTGAAGGTGGTCGACGGGAATCCGGAAGAATCCCTGAATCTGCGGGGCATGGAGATCCATCGTGACGACGCGATCGGCACCTGCCGTCTCGAGCAGGTCGGCGATGAGCCGCGCCGTGATGGAGATGCGTGGCTTGTCCTTTTTATCTGACCGCACGTACGGCAGGTACGGAATGACCGCAGTGATCCGGCCCGCTGAGGCGCCCTTGAGCGCGTCGATGGTGACGAGCAGCTCGATCAGCCCTTCGTTTACGGGTGGCGCCGAGGTCTGGATGATGAAGACATCCGCTCCACGAACGTTCTCGTCGATCTGAACCATCAGGTTTTCGTTCGAGAAACGAACGACGTGCGACTTACCGAGCGGTTGATCGAGGCGCTCGCAGATAGCCTTGGCCAGCTCTGGATGCGATCGGCCCGAGAAGATCTTTAGCGTCCCATTCACATCACACCTCCCGCCGCATCAGATACGAGCACGAGCTTGGGTGTGTCAATCGTCACCACGAGACGGGAGGTTGAGGACGTCGGGACATTGCCCGCTTGCCGAGCGACATGGTGCACGCCCGACGCAGGGTCGCCGGCCCGAGAGCTGTCGCCTGCCGCTAGCGCGCTCGACAGCGTCTTGGCGGGGTTGTGACCGGCCGAGCGAGGCGAGCCTAGCCGCCGGAGACTCGTCTGATCGGCGCTGGGACAGCCTTGCCTGCGCCGATCGCGAACCGACGCCGGATGAGAAAGCCGGCTGCAGCGTCGCGTCTTTGGCGGTTGTCGAGCAGCGGGGCGATTCAGATGCTTGACGCTTTGCGTCGCGACCACCTAAAGAATGCGGCGCGCGTGCGGGACGGCCTGCGAACGCGCCTGAATGGACGATTGGCAACTCAGCCGGAGGCGAACACGCCCGATGAAGATTCACGAGCATCAAGGGAAAGACCTCTTTAAGCGTTTCGGCATTCCGGTGCCGCGCGGGCAGGTTGCGTTCAGCGTTGACGAGGCGGTCGCTGCGGCCGATGCACTCGGCGGCGACTTCTGGGTTGTGAAGGCCCAAATCCACGCCGGCGGGCGCGGTAAGGGCGGCGGCGTCAAGCTTGCTCGGTCCAAAGCCGAGGTTCGCGAGCTAGCGGGCGAGATCCTGGGGATGAACCTCATCACCCAGCAGACAGGACCTGAAGGCAAGATCGTCAAGCGCCTCTACATTGAGGAAGGCGCAGACATTCAGGACGAGCTGTACCTGGGCATGCTGGTGGACCGCGCCACGAACGCGGTCACGATCATGGTCAGCACGGAAGGCGGGACGGAGATCGAGGAGGTCGCCGAGCACAACCCGTCAGCCATTCACAAGATCCACGTGAACGCCGCGACTGGCGTGCTTCCGTTCCAGGTGCGCAACGTCGCCAAGGCCATGGGGATGAGCGGCAAGCTCTCTCGGAGCCTGACGTCGTTTGTGCACAAGCTCTACACGTGCTTCACCGAGCTCGATTGCTCGATGGCTGAGATCAACCCGCTGATCGTGACTTCCGACCAGAAGGTTGTCGCGCTCGATGCCAAGCTCAGCTTCGACAGCAACGCGATGTTCCGTCACAAAGACCTCGCCGAGCTCCGTGACCTCTCCGAGGAGGAGCCGTCGGAGATCAAGGCTTCCGAGTTCGACCTCAGCTACATCAAGCTCGACGGCGACATCGGCTGCCTCGTTAACGGCGCCGGCTTGGCGATGGCCACCATGGACATCCTCAAGCACTGCGGCGGCGAGCCCGCCAACTTCCTCGACGTCGGCGGCTCAGCCACGACCGAGCGGGTCACTGAGGCCTTCAAGATCCTCATCGGCGACAACGTCAACGCGATCTTCGTCAACATCTTTGGCGGGATCATGAAGTGCGACACGATCGCCAACGGCCTGATCGCAGCCCACAAGACGCTGGGGCTGAAGGTGCCGCTCATCGTGAGACTCGAAGGAACCAACGTCGAGCTCGGCAAGACCATCCTCCGCGAGAGTGGACTGACGATCTTGGCCGCGGACTCGATGGCGGATGGCGCCGTCAAGGCCGTCGACGCAGCACGTAAACACCGAGAGGGGTAGGGCAGACATGGCGATCTTCGTAAACGAGCACACGCGCCTTGTTGTTCAAGGCATCACCGGCAGCGCCGGCGGTTTCCATACCCAGCAGATGGTGGCTTACGGCACCAAGGTTGTCGCGGGCGTCACGCCTGGGAAGGGCGGTCAGTCCTTCGAAGGCATCCCCGTCATGGACACGGTCGCGGAAGCCGTTGCCGAGCACGGTGCGAACGCAAGCGTCATCTACGTGCCACCGCCCTTCGCGGCCGATGCCATCATGGAAGCGGCGGCCGCAGGCGTCGAGCTGATCGTGGCGATCACTGAGGGAATCCCAGTGCTCGACATGATGAAGGTGAAGGTCTTCCTGCGAGACTACCCGAACGCACGCCTTGTTGGTCCGAACTGTCCAGGCGTCATCAGCCCGGGCAAGGCCAAGATCGGCATCATGCCTGGCCACATTCACCTCCCCGGCCGTGTCGGCGTGGTGAGTCGCTCCGGCACGCTCACGTACGAGGCGGTCGGACAGCTGTCGGCGCTCAACATCGGTCAGTCGACCTGCGTCGGCATCGGTGGCGACCCGATCAACGGCACCAACTTCATCGACACGCTCAGTGCGTTCCAGGCCGACGCTGACACCGACGCGGTCATCATGATTGGTGAGATCGGCGGCAGCGCCGAGGAAGAGGCGGCAGCGTGGATCGCCGAGAACTTCACCAAGCCGATCGTTGGCTTCATCGCAGGCAAGACGGCCCCTCCTGGCAAGCGAATGGGCCATGCAGGCGCCATCATCAGCGGTGGTAAGGGCACGGCGAGCGAGAAGGTCGCCGCGCTTGAGGCTGCTGGCGTGAAGGTTGCTCCGAACCCGTCCGAGATGGGCACAACGCTCAAGACGCTGCTCTAGAGCGGTGTCTCCTGCCCGTCATTTCAGGCGGGCAGCTCGTTTCTACGAGGGTCGCCACCACGAACGGTCGCGGCATCCTCACGTCCGATTGAACCCCGAGTCCTAGGAGAACACTATGGCTGTCGAGCAGACTTTCGCCATCATCAAGCCGGACGCCGTTGGCGCCGGGAACGCTGGCAACATCATCCAGATGATCGAAGACAATGGCTTCAACATCGTGTGCATGAAGAAGACCCGGCTGACCACCGCGCAAGCCCAAGGCTTCTACCATGTCCACAGCGAGCGCCCCTTCTTCGGCGAGCTCGTCGAGTTCATGACGTCGGGACCCTGCGTCGTCCTGATGCTCGAGGCCGAAGGCGCGATCTCGAAGTGGCGTGACCTGATGGGGCCGACCGACGCGACGAAGGCCGGTCCGGACACCGTCCGCGGCCGCTACGGTACGGACATCGGTCGCAACGCATCCCATGGCTCGGACGCGCCAGAAACGGCTGCGTTTGAGACCCAATACTTCTTCAACTGCTTCGAGCGGCTGTAGAGTAGGGGCGTGAGTGAGCGTTTGCCGATCGCGCCGCGTGCCGGATCGGCAGCGCGCACCAAGATCGAGGCGGACCCACGCGTCGACTTGAAGTCGATGCCGCGGGAACGGCTCGGTCTTTGGTTTAAGGAAGAGCTGGGAGAGCCGCGCTATCGCGCCGACCAGGTGTTTAGCTGGCTCCACCAGAAGCGTGTCCGCTCGTTTTCGGACATGACGAACCTGTCGAAGGCCTTGCGCGGGCGCCTCGACGAGGTTGCACGTATCGGTGGCCTCACACTGGAAGAGGTCAAGGTCGCCAAGGACGGCACGCGGAAGCTGCTGCTGGCGACTGCGGCTGGGGACCTCATCGAGACGGTCATCATTCCCATGGAAGACCGCCTGACGCAGTGCATCTCGTCGCAGGTTGGCTGCAAGATCGGCTGTGACTTCTGCCTAACGGCGCGCATGCCGCTGCGTCGGCATCTCGCGGCAAGCGAGATCGTCGACCAAGTGCTGTGGGCTCAGGAAGTCATCGGCGAGGGCAAGTCCATCAACAACCTCGTGTACATGGGGATGGGCGAGCCACTCGACAACTACTCGAACGTGTTGGCGTCCCTCAAGACGCTGACCGATGAGCAGGGGCTCCACATGGGGACCAAGCGCATCACGGTGTCCACAAGCGGCGTCGTGCCGAAGATCGCCAAGCTTGGTGCCGACATCAAAGTCAACCTCGCCGTGAGCCTGAACGCGACGACCGACGCGCAACGAACCGCTCTGATTCCAATCAACAAGGTCTGGAACATCGAGACCTTGATGGCGGCGCTGCGCGCCTTTCCGTTGCCACCGCGACGCCGGATTACCGTCGAGTACGTGATGCTCGCGGGCTTCAACGACAGCCTTGAGGACGCAGTGCGCCTGACGCGCTTGCTGCGTGGGTTGCGCTGCAAGGTCAACCTCATTCCGTTCAACCCGTGGCCAGGCTCGGTCTACAAGCGGCCCGCTGCCGACCACGTCGACCGGTTCGCCGTGGTCCTGAGGGACGCTGACTACACGGTGACGGTGCGTTACTCAAAGGGCGAGGACATCGGAGCCGCCTGCGGCCAGCTCGACGGCGCACCGCAAGCGGCGTAGGCCAAAGAGACCGGTCGCTTCGTTCAGTGCGGCCGAACGGTTCCGCTTAAGCCACAGCGCGGAGCGACCTCCCAAGTCCTCTCAGCTGTTGCGGGAACCCTTGAGTTGGCGCCACTCGGACTCGACGTCCGGACGCTCGCCCCGAAGCCAAGCGTCTGCCGCTTCGTCCAAGAAGCGGTTGCGGGCGTCGCCTCGCGCCACGACCTCGACGTCGCCAAACCGATGAGGCTGCCAGTCCAACGGGAGCAGGAGCTCGCGTCGGCTTCGGGTGTACTCGCCGAGGTACCAGTCGAGGAAGTCCAGACACAGCTCAAGCGCTTGGTCGAGCGACATCCCTTTGTACTTGGAGCGCTGCACGCCTGCCTGCATCTGGTACTCGAACGTCTGGTCGTGGCGCTTGAGCACCAGTGTTGCAGTGACCGCATCTCCCGCGACAGCTGCCGTGACAGAGAGCGACTCGTCGTTGGGCGATATTCGATGCTTTTCGGTCAGTAGCGAGACGACCTTGTTGCGTTGGTCGACGTCGAAGTTCAGCGTATCCATATTCTCCACCGGGTCACTCGCGCGATCGTTGCACGCGAGCTAAAACATACCTACACGAGCCCGTCGCCGAAAAGCCCAAAGATGTCGTCTCATCGCTGGCGCGACGTACCTCGCTCAGCGCGATGGTGGCGGGCAACTGACGTGTTCTCGCACCTCCTAGGAGTCAAAGTGAACTCAACTGTGTCGATGTGGCTCGGGATTACGTTTGTTGGCTTGGGACTGGTGGCGGTTGTCCTGCAGGCGTGGTTGTGGCGCTTCCCGATGGTGCCTGACCCGGGGGGACCAGACCCAAACGGGAAGTCGACAGCACCGAGGCGGTGGGTTCAGGTCCATCGCGTCGTCGGACTCGCGTTCGTCGTGATCTACGTCATCATGATGATCGACATGGTGCCGCGGCTCTGGCGCTATCAAGTGGAGCTCCCGGCCCGCACGATTGTTCATGCGTGCATGGGCATCACCATCGGCGTTTTGCTTGTGACCAAGATTGCGATCATTCGATGGTTTCAGCACTTCGGCAAGGCCCTGCCGAGCATCGGCTTCGGCATCATGCTCTGCACTGTGATCCTTGCGGTGCTCTCGATCCCGTATGCGCTGCGTGCTCACGACTTCGGGACGGCCACGACGCCTGAGGGACTTGCGCGGGTCGAGCGCTTGATGACCGGGCTTGAGCTCGACAAGCCGCCTGCCTCCTACGCGACAGCAGAAGCTCTAGCGCAAGGCCGCTCCGTGCTGACGCGCAAGTGCGTGGTCTGCCACGACCTCCGGACCATCCTTCGCAAGCCGTACACGCCCAAAGGGTGGCACCGGGTTGTCGACCGGATGCTGCTCAAGCCGCAGTTCGACAGTCCGCTCGTTGTTGAGGACGTCGGGCCTGTGACGGCCTACCTCGTCGCTATCACCCCGGACATCCGCGACAGCGTGAAGCAAAAGCGCGACGACACGATCAGCACCGCCGGACGCGTCGCCGCGGTGGAGGAAAAACCGGCTGCCAAAGAGCCGAAAGCGTGGACCAAGGAAGAGCTCGTAGCTGCAAAAGAGATGTACGAGACTGAGTGCTCTCAGTGCCACGAGCTTGAGGACGTCGACCTAGCGGCGCCGCTGGACACGAAGGGTTGGCGCGAGGTCGTCGTCAGGATGGTGAGCGAGTACGACGCTGAGTTCGATCCGGAGACCATCGAGACCATCTCGCGTTACCTCGGCGAGACGAAGGGCAAGTAGGTCGAGGCCGACGACTCGGAGAGGTGCCGGTCGTTGCCGACAGCTCCGACGTTCCAGCTGGATGTGGCAGCCAGCGGCCCGTCACGCGCCGAGGCGGCCTTCGATGATGCGCAGTTCCTCGACCATCTCGCCGCGCGTAGCGATGTCCTGAGCACGCGCCAAGCTCTGCTGAGCGAACCCTGGCTGCCCGGAGCGTCGCTCGCACTCGCTGAGCGTCATCAAGATGTCGCACAGGTCTTTGTCGCTCACGCCCAAGCTGTCGTACGTCGCGACCGCTTCACGCAAGAACGTGATGGCGTCATCAAGCCGCCCAAGGGCTGACTGCGCGCTGCCCATGGTCTTGAGCGTGCCTGCTGCTCCCAGGAAGTCGCCGCACGAGCCGAAGATGTCCCGAGCCCGAAACGCGAGCTCCACGGCTTGATCGGGTTGGTCCATGGCGAGGGCCACGCGCGCAAGCGCTGCGACGCTCGACGCGATGCCGTGGCGGTCGCCAAGGTCCTCGCGGATGCGCAGTGCGCGTTCCAGGTACGGGCGGGCTTCGATGCGCCGTCCTTGCGCCATCAGCGCTTTGGCAATGGCTCCCAGGGCCTGGCTGACGCCCGTGCGATCATCGAAGCGGTCGAAGATCTCAAGCGCGTTGTTGGCCGAGTCGAGCGCGAACTTGTAGTCGGAGCGGGCGAGGGCGGCGACTGCCAGGTTGTACTGGCCTTTGGCGAGGGCTCGGCCTTCACCGAGCTTCTTGTAGAGATCGACCGCGCGGCGCAGCTGTCGTAGCGCCTCACCATGCTCTTTCTGAGCGAGAGCCAACATGCCGAGCCGGGTATAGGTCTCAGCAAGCCCAGCCCGATCGCGTTTCTGGGTGAAGGTGCGCCTGGCTGCTTGGTACCCAGCCAGCGCGTCGTCGATCGCACCGCGGCTCTCAAGGCTTGTCGCACGCTTCAGCTCGCACCAGGCCGCATGAACCTCCAAGCCGAGCCCGAGGAAGCGATCGCGCGCGACCCGGAACATCTCCGCAGCCGTGCCGTACTCGGCGAGTGCGTCCTGAACCTCGGCGAGACCGCGCTCGGCGTGGGCGACGCCTGCCTCGTCTTCGTCTTCGATGGCCCGCTGGAAGAGCGCCGCGTAGCTCTCCGCAGCCTGCTCGAAGAGTCCGAGGTCATAGTGCAGCTGGGCCAGCTGCGTGAGGATCTGTGGCTCGGCCTCTGCCGCCGTGTCGGCCTCGTCACCGGCGCCTGCGGCCGTCAGCGTACGGCTGAGGTCCAGGGCCTTGGTGAAGGCTTGCAGTGCGACCTCGGTGGCGTCGTTTTGAAGGGCCTCATTGCCCTGCAGCATCCGGTACTCGAGCGCAGCAGCGATGTTGTCGGAGGCCTCGAAGTGGACCGCGAGTGCTTCGGAGTGTTCAGCAGTTGAGGTTTCGTCGGCACGCGAAGCGATCTCGACGGCAATCACACCGTGGAGCTTCTTCAGCGCCCGTCGGCTACGAATCCGACCGATCACGATCTCGCGAAGCAAGCCGTTGTCGAACTGAAGGTTCCTACCGTCATTGGTCTCGTGCAGCATCGCCGCGTCGATAAGGTCATCGACGGTGTCCTCGAGCGCGTCGAGCATGTCGTCGCGGCCTTCACGTGCCAGACAACCTTCCACGAGGTCGAGGTCAAACGAGTAGCCGATGAGCGCAGCCCTCCGAAGGATCTCTCGGGAGAGCTTCGGGTTGGGCATCGCTTCGAGCGCGGTCGTCAGCGTTCGCTCTGTCTGGTCGACCAGCTCTCCGGGCAGCGCGCTCAGCTGCGCCCGTTCCGACAGCGGGTTCCAGAGGCGTGCCTCCCGGAACCTGTCCGGATCGGACTCCATCTGGCGGACGAGTCGCTCGGCAACGCTTGGGTTGCCGCCGCTGAGGTAGTGGAGATAGTCGGAGATCTGGGTGTAGACCTTGCCGAGCACTCGAAGGAACTTCTTAAACTCGCTCTTGCCGAGGCGACCGAGCGGCACCAGCTCGTGGGTGTCTCGCTCAGGCTCACCACGCCAGCCGACCTTCTGCAGGATACCCGCGAGCCCAGCGTGTTTCGCGATCCCGCGTGTCTCGATGGAGAGCATGACGCAAATGCGTGCCGGTGTGCTGGCTAAAGTACCGGCGAGATGCTCCAAGAACCGAATCGTGCGCTCGTCGGCGCCACTGGTGACGCCAAGATCGAGGACGACGGGCCGCTGCTTGCTAAACCGCACCAGCAGGCGCTGAAGCGCGGCGAAGAGCAGCGGGGTGGCGACGGGCCTTCGTCCTGGATCGAGCGACGGCCGGAGGAAGTCGGTGAGCGCGTTGATGATGTCGGGCTCGACCTGCTCGGAGAACGCCGGATGTGCAGCGAGATGTTCGCGGACCTGCGGCCGTTCCAGGATCGCCACCCCCAGCATGTGCTCGATGGCGCCACGGATGGCCGGCATCTCGCCGCCTGGCGAGTTGCTGCTATAGCCCCTTGAAACCTGCGCTTTGTGGCTGCGCTGTGCGTGCCGCAAGAGCCACTTGACGAGCCGCCCCTTGCCAACGCCACGCTCACCAGCCACCCAGATGAAGCGTCCTCGCTGCAGCGAGAACGCGCTGTCGATCACCTTCTGAGCGTTCGCTGCCTCGCGGGGGCGCGCGAGCATCTGAGGGAACTGCGTGCTGGCAGCTTCGTGAACCGTGCGAAGGCCCATGGGGGGAGTCGGGAAGGCCTCGGCTCGCTCACCTAGGGCCTGTTGCGTGTCTTGTTGCGGTCGCTCGGGAGCTGGACTGGGCGTCCCCGGCACGCGACGAAGGGTCGGATCGTCGGCCGACATCTGATCGAGGAGCTCTTCCAACGCTTCCCGCACGCTGATCGCGCTCTGGAAGCGATCTTCTTTCCGCTTCTCAAGCAGCCGGTCGATCAACGCGCTGAGCTTGGGATCGATCTCGACGCCGGTGTCGACCTCGGCGACCGGGGTCGGCGACTCGTGGACTTGCTTGTAGAGAAGCTCGAGCGGGTTGTCGTCGTCGAATGGCACCTTACCGGTCAACATCTCGTAGAGCATGATGCCTAGTGCGTAGAGGTCGCTCCGCGGGTCGACGGGCTGGCTGTTGGCTTGCTCCGGACTCATGTAGCGGGGCGTGCCGAAGACGGTCCCTGTCTGCGTCAGCTGGCCGCCGGCGTCAGGGTCGAGGAACTTGGCGACGCCGAAGTCGAGGACTTTGACGAAGTCGCGCTGGCCGTTACGACTGACTAGGAAGATGTTTTCGGGTTTCAGGTCACGGTGAATGATGTTCTTTCCGTGCGCTTCTTCGAGGCTTCGGCACATCTGGACGCCGATCCGAAGGGCAAGGTGCGGCTGAACTCGCTGCTCAACGCCGAGCAGGTGGCCAAGGGTCGTGCCCTTGAGGAGCTCCATGACAAGGTAGAGGCTCCCACGCTCCGTTTGCCCGAAGTCGAACACAGTGATCGTGTGAGGGCTCTCGAGTCGCCGAGCTGCTCGCACCTCCCAAAAGAAGCGCTGCACCGACAGGTGGTTGCCGTCGGCTCGGTGGTGCATGATCTTGATGGCGACTTCGCGGTCCATCGAGTGCTGCCGCGCGACGTAGACCGACCCCATCCCTCCTTTGCCCAAGATGCGGCTGATGGTGTAGCGGTCATCGATCACCGTTCCGGGTGCCAAGCCAGCCCCAAGGTTGACCAGACGCGAGCCGTCGTAGGGGCAGCGGTCATAGTCTGGCCCGAACACGCGCTCGCATTCAGGGCACAGAAACTCTGGCGCTTGCTGTTGGGGGACTTCCAGTTCGCACGCTCCTGACGGGCTGGACGCCGAGGAGTATCGCGCAAGCAACGATCCGCTGCAACGCTCCCTGTGCCTGACCTCCACCAGACAGCCGCGATGGGCAGGTGTCAGGTCACGGCGGCGGGGTCGGAGCCCAACGCTCCGTGTCGGCGACGGACCTTAGGATGCGGGCGAGCCGCTCGTGGGCGCCGCAGTGTGTCCCGGCCAGCCGCAGAGCACCTTGACAATCTGACGAGACTGTCTCGATACTCCCGCCTCACCGCGGCATGCCTACTCGGCCGCGGATCAGGAGAGCACTCGCTGATGATGCGCGCTTACCTTCACGTTGGGAACTTGGTCGCTCTGGCGGCTATCGGGACACTGTCCCTGGGCTGCGACTCGGGCCTGCAAGAAGACCTGAACACGAGCAAGGACACGCGGTTCGCCGCCGCAGCTGGCAACATCGCCGCTGTCGAGGCTGACCGTCTCAACAAGCTCAAAGCAGGCCTGCCCGCCCCGAACTTGGAAGGCGCGGCGTCGCTGAAGGCGCTGCTCGAGTGGCGCAAGTCCATCAAGGACCGTAACGACGACACGGCTCTAAACTTCCTGGCGGTGCACACGCAGCCGGACAAGCAGCCGCAGCCGGACGAGACGCTCAAGGCGATCGAAGGCGTCGATATGGCTGTCGGAGGTCGAGGGACCCCCGCCGAGCTCCCCGCCGAGCGTGGCGCGGCCTTTGCGCTTGAGTCGAAAGAGTACTGGGACGGTAAGTCGAGCAACGCGCGCTACCTGACGTTCCTGGGGACCTACCTAAAAGACGCTGAGCGGGACAAGGCTGAGGCACTCGCCAAGGATCCGAACGCGAAGCTCGTCCCAACCCCCTTCATCGACGAGGCGAAGTTCGATCTCGTGTTCGCCCATGCGATTCGCTACCTGCTGATTCGCGCATCGCAGGACGGCGACAAGGTCACAAGCGCCGTTCAGCCCTACTGGGAGACAGCGTTCGACTTCCCCGCGAAGTCGTCGGAGAGCTTCAGCGACTACATCTCCCGGGTCTGCTTCGCGCACCCGAAGCTTCAGGAGAAGTGCAAAGGGGTTCCGCATGAGTACCGCGCCCAGGTCGTCAACACGCCTTATGTGCGCGAGCTGAAGACGAAGGTCGAGGAGTACGTGAAGGGGCGTACGGACAAGAACGCGATGTTCGCCGACATCCTCGGGCGCTTCGGTACGGCCTTTGACTCGGCGCTCGGCAAGGTTCACGTCCACACGGAAGACCCCGTCCTACCGTCGACCTTCGCTCCGGTGGAAGGCATCAGCGGCATCAAGACGTCGTTTAGCAAAAAGACCGGCTTTAAGATTGAGGGCCAGTCGATCTCGCCGAGCTTCACGGGCGCTGTCCCCATGGAGCTGACCATGCGGATGACGACGCTGACCGACACGCTTAAAGCGACCCCTGGCAACCGGATCAACATCGCCAATGTCGTTGTCGAGCTGGACGGCGACTCGCCCATGACGACGATTGCCGACATCATCCGCGCGTTCCCGCCGGTGGTGAAGAAGACGCTGCTCGTCGGACGGCGCCGTGTCGACGGCAGCATGCGGCGCGCCCCGATCAGCATCAAGCGGCCGAAGAAGTCGGCGTCGCCGACCATCTCGTTCAAGTTCGCAGAGGACGCGGCCCCTGCGTCGTGTGACATGGTCGGCTTCACGGGCCGCCCGTTGCTCGGCAAGGACAAGAAGTCCTTCTTCCTGCACATCACGCCCAGCAAGATCCGCGCGGCAGAGACCACCTACCAGAAAGAACTGCGGCAGTTCGACGCTGGCGCTACGGTCAACCTTGGCTCGCCGGCCGACATGACTCAGCTGCTGGCGTGGCTCGAGAAGAACGAGGGCGAGATCCAGCTCTTCCTCGGGGGCGGGTTCACCTACGACGATGCGATGAAGCACCTCAGCCGAGTCCTCTACAAGTGCATCGACCAAGAGATGGTCTTCGATGCGGGAACTCCGAAAGAGCGAACCGTCACGCGTCCCTGCGGAAAGACCGAGCCCTTCGAGTCGACGGTTGTCGTTGCGATGTGTCGATAGCGTGATGTAGGCCGGTTGCGGCCTCGCGCGCCTACCTTGAGGGGTGCAGTGAGATGACGGTGTTGCGCACGTGCGGTGTCGTTGACGGTTTGTCGGACCCATCGCTGCGTCGTGGCCCACAGCTCACCGAGCACCTCAAGGTGACTGTCGATGCCTGAGTTCGACCAACACGGCTACCAAGGGTATTGGTTACCGGCTCGACGCCTGGATGGCGACCACGGCATCGTCGTTGTCATCAAGCGTCGGTTTGCGGTCGATGTTCCGAGCGCGACGTGCGGTCCGGCTGACGACACTGCGCCGGTTCGGTTCGCGTGCGAGTACCACGACGATGACGACCCGCCGAACGTGTCGGTCAAAGCGGCGGCCGAGGTCGCCATCGAAAAGACTAACGTCGACATCATCATCCACGGCACTGCGTACGCGCCCAACGGGAAGCCGGTGCCGTCGTTTGACTGTGGTGTGCGGATTCCAAACGTTATCGAGCGCCGTCTGCGAATCTTCGGCGAGCGCACGTGCGAGTGGTTTCCGCCGCTCAAGGAGCTGACCTACAAAGACCTTGCCGAGGGCGAGGAGTGGGAGTGGTTGGACCCAGATTTCTCCGACCCGCAGCCGATCGCCAAGCTTCCGCTCCGCTACGAGTTCGCCTACGGCGGCTGGGGCGTCTTGGTGCTGACTGAAGACGAGCAGGAGATGGCCGAGGAGAGCCAGGCCGTCAACGAGATGCTCGAGGAACGTCGTGCCCGCAAAAAGGAGATTGAGCAGGAGCTCATCGCCGAGGAGGAGGCCAAGGAGGCTGCTGCCAAGGAAGCGAAGGCGCCGAAGAAGGGCGGAATCACTGACGAGAAAGCCCAGGAGCTCGCAGACAAAGCGTTCGCTGACGACGGCGCCGAGCGTGGTCATGACGGTGTGACCCGGGTCATCGACGCATCCATCATTGCGCGACTGGCAGCCGAAGAGGGCGACGACCTCGACATCGCGAGCCCGCTTCGGCTCGGGCAGAACCTGCCCGATGTCCCGGAAGACACGGCCGTAGCCGACGATGAGGAGCAGGCCGCGGAAGAAGCCGACGGCGCAGAGGAAGAGGAGCCGGAGGAAGAAGACGAGCGCTTCACGGGCAACAAGACGCAGATGCTCGACATCTCTAAGCTCAACCTCGAGGACGAGCTCAGCCAGGACCTCCATGAGGCCTCGGTCGAGCGGCAGGCGGCGCTCAAGGATGAAGAGGGGACGCTGAGGGACCGCGACGCCCGCTTCGGCGACATCAAGCTCTACGGCGACGACTGGGCAGCTCAGTACGTCGGCAAGCGTAAGAAAACGAAGAAGAAGCGCGAGGAGAGCGAGTTCCCTGAGCTCCCGTGCCCGAGCAACCCCTCAGGCATGGGGTTTGCGGTCTCTTATCGGCAGCAGGCCCTTGAGGGCCTCAAGCTCCCGCACATTGAGGACCCTGACAACCTCATCACGCCCGAAGAGCTCGTGGTCGACCTTGCAGAGATGGAGCTGATGGCGCTGCGGGCGCCAGCAGGCTTTGCCCCTTACGCGCCAGGTTGGTTCCCCCGGGCCGGATACTGGGGCATCTATCCCTGGGACGAGGAGGCTGCTGCCGCGGCCGTGGAGAAGGCAAAAGAAGAGTTCGACCCGGAAGACCATGACGACCTGCCCATCCTTGAGCAGCTTGAGAAGCTTGAGATTCCCGTCATGCGCACGCCAGCGTTCCAAGAAGCTCACCCAAAGATGCAGGTTGCCGATGTTCGCGGTGACGAAGACGTCTACCTAGAAAACCTGACGCCTGACGGGATGCTCTTCTTTCGGTTGCCCGGTCTGCATCCCACAGCGACCATCGACATGAGCGAGGGCCCAGTCCCGCTTCGGCTGAGGCTCGACACCCTTGTGTTCGACCTCGACGATGTCGAAGCACCCGCCGTCGAGCTGGCGTGGCGTGCGTGGCATCCCATTGCCGACTTCGATCAGCTCTCGGAGACACCTTTCCGCAAGATCAACATCATCGAGGTCGACCAAGAGGGTTGGCTGGACGTCAAGCGAGACGAGCAGCGGGCTGACAAGGGCGGTTCGAGCGATGGCGTCACGCAGTTCATTGCTGCCATCACCGATGAGGAGCTTGAAGAACTCGATGACGCTGAGGGCAAGTACAAGGCGCAGTTCAAGAAGCTCCGAAAGGACCAGGACCCCGGGGTCGGCGTCAGGATCGACGACAAGGGAGACGCTGTAGTCTTCGACCAAGACGAGGGCCGCCGTCTCTCGGACGATGTCTGGGACGACAACATCCGAGACGCCAAAGACGACGTCGAAGAGATGGCGCGCAGGATCAAGGAAGAGAAAGACAAGGCTCGACTCAAAGATGTCCGAGCGCTTGCCCGTGCCAAGGCCGACGAGGAGTTCGGCATCATCCGTGATGACGACGGCGAGATCCTCGTGAGCGACTTGGACGAGCTCGAGTAGCGGGAGCCTGAGCTGGCGGCTCTCAAGTGCAGCCTGCTAGCAGCGTTGCCGGGAAACGCGAAATCTGGTGACTTCGCGATGCGCTCGACGCGGATCCCAGGGGCGCAGCTCCTGTTGAGCTTGAGACCATTCAAGAGCTGCGCCCCTGAAACGGTGCTCTAGTCCCAAAACAAGCGCTCTTTCCGGCTGCGGCTTTGGCGATGCCCTCGCCAGCGACTTCGTTTCGCTCGCTGCGCTCACCCGAGCTCGACGATGCTCGCAGGGCCTTCACTCGGCCGACGCCGCTGGCAAGCGCAGCGCCTTCGCCTCGCTCGAAAATAGCGCTTGTTTTGGGTCTAGTTGTAGATGCCGGAAGTTCGTTCCTAGCAGCGTTCGGGGAAATGCAATTCCCGATGACTTTGCGATGCGCACCACTGGAGTGATGACCTCGAGATCACTCAGGAGCTGCGCCCCTGCAACCCGCGTTGTGGTTTCCTCTCGTTCATCACCCCAGCGGCACACCTCGCTGCGTCCCAGAATCCGCATTTCCCCGAACGCTGCTAGGTCCAAACAGGCCGTCGTCGAGGTCGAGATCCGACGACGCCGACGTGTCGGGACCCTTCAAGAAGTCGGACCGAAGAGGTCGGCGATGGACCGTCGAGGAGATAGGAACGAACTTCCGATCTCTACAACTAGGTCGCCAAGTGGCCTGGGATCGGGAGGTTGTCGCCGCCGACAACGGGTCCGACAGGCACGTAGGGCGGCGCGTAGGTCGGCACAGGGCCCTTGCCCATCACCATCATCACCTGCTGGCTCAAGAGCCAGAGCGGAAACTGGAGGCCGACCGCGAAGGCGATCGTGTCGAAGATGGCGACATGCTGCTTGTCGGAGTCTTCGTCTTTGACGCCCCCGTCGAGGGCGTCAACCATGGCGCTCTTCAGCTGGGGTTGCGTCATCTTCGCCATCATTGCCGACGGCCACAGCATGAGAGGGAAGGGCACGTTCGGCATCGGCGGCGCCATCGCGAGCGGGAACGCTGCGAACGCCGGCCACATGGGCAGACCCGGGCACGTGACCTTGCCCTGCCACTCTTTCCAGCACTTGCTCACACCCTCGGCCACAGCCTTGACGTAGGCTTTGGCATTCGACTCGGTCTCGATCCACGTCTTGAACGGGACCATGTCCTTGAGTTCCGGCCCATCGAGGCAGCCTGGGGCACCGATGCCCGAGACCGCCATGATCTTCAGGTCCTTGATCTTGGCCTGCAGCCGCCACATGTCGACCGCTTGTTTGATCGTCGACAACGCCTTGTGGACGAAGTCCTTCACCTTGCCGCCAATGTCTTTGCAGGTCTCGACGTGGTACTTGTTGACCGTCGCAGACCAGAAGTAGCAGAGGGGCTCAGGCACACCGGCCAGCTCGCTGGGCTCGAACGAGTCTGGGTACTGGCTCTTCTCCGGCTCCGCTTGTGGCTGCTTCCAGTCCACAGGCAACTTCTTCATCAACGCCGGGAAGTAGACGTCAGCAAGCGTTTCGAGTGGCAGCGTAAATCCAGGCATCGGGCGCTCCGTTCAGAGACCATGCACCGTCAAGCGGGTGCGCAGAGATGAATAAGGACCGTGAAAAGGGCGACCAGCACATGGTGGCGACCGCCTACCCCGAAGACAAGAGTTAGCCTATCATCTCAGCCGAATTGCCCGCAAGGTCGTAGCCATGATGCACCATCCCTTGAGTTTGGCCGACGTGACACGGGGCCTCACTGGCGAGCATGTCCGGGACGCGGCAGTTGCTGTCGAACAGTCACGGCGGCTGTCGCCCGAACAAGAAGCAAGCTGGCTCGCGGCCGAACACCAGTGGGCCGTCGCAAGTATCGCCACCACACCTCTTGCCTGGCGTGTGGCGAGGCTCGCGTGGCGAGACGGCCGGGTGGCGCATGAGCGGCTAGAGCGCCCTGAGCTGGCGGTTCCGTCGAGCTGGATCCACCCGGAGCTCGATGGATCGCGCTACACGTCTCATGCCATGACCGCGATCGGTGCAGGACCGAGCGTCTGGCCCTTTCGATTCGATGGCGTTACCGGCGTGTTCAGCGCTGGCGACGCGTTTGGTTGGTGGAGCCACGGACTCGTGCACGCGCTTATCGGCGGTGCCTGGTGGCCAGGCATGACCGAGTGGGAGCTGATGCACGTCTCCCGTCTGAGCGAAGCTGTTGCAGCGCTGCACTGGTACTGGCTCGCTGAGATCGGGCGGCAGCATGACGATGCGCCGGAGTTCGACCTCACGCGGCCGAACCCTGACGCGGACGCAGCCTATGCTGACCTCGAGAGCCGTGCTCGCAACCCGATCTCGCGTCTCAAGAACCTACGCTCCGACAGGTCGGTTCGCATCGGACAGAACGCGCTCGAGATCATGAACTACGAAGCGTTTGCGTATCGACGCGGAATGTTCGCCGGCGAGATGGTCGAGCCCAAAGGCCGCTACCTCAACCTTGGTGAAGCCTGTGAGTACGCGCGCTTTCACCTGCGACGCCTTAGCTCATCGGCTGCCAGTCGTTGGCGAGACACCTGCATGAACGGCGACTTCGCCACGAGCGCAAGCGAGTTCGAGTCGCGCGCAGCCAGCGTGCTCGCCGCGATCTTATCGCCAGCGGAGTTAGAGCTATCCGAGAGCCCTCCCCACGGCCTCCGTGTCCTGCAGGACCTCGGGTGGCGGCTGGCCCACGCGAGCGAGCTTGACGTCGACAAACAGGCGATCGAGCGCTCGCTCCAGGCCTGTGGCGACGCGTGTGTAGCGGTACGCGACGGAAGCAACGCAGATGACGCAATCCGGGCGCTGATGGGCGCGCTGGTCGTGGACGCACCCAGCATCGGCGCTGACATTGTGAAGCTCGGCTATCGTCCGTTGAGAGATGGGGTCGACCCAAGCAGGGAACCGCGCACAGACGCCTTGATTGCGCGGAGCTGGAGAACGCACCGTGTCGTCGGCACCGCTTGCGAGGGCGTCCGTGCCGCCGCTGCGCTCGCAGTGGACGCCCCACGCAACGCAAGTGTCATCGAGGACTTGATCCCCGCCGCCGAGGTTGCCGCCGCAGCTGGCGCGATCGCCTATCTCGACGAAGCCTACCTCGGCTGGCTGGCGGTGGCGCAGCAGTTCTGGGGGCCGTTTTCAGCGAGTCCCGAGCAGGGCAACCGCTACCGCTATCGACTTGCGCGGCGCGAGCTGCCGCCGCAGGACGAGTGGTCACGCTATGAGGTGCAGATCAACCCTTACGTCGACAGGCAGCCCATGCCATTCGACGCACGTTGGAATGCCGACCTCCTCGAGAGGCCAGCCGGTGCGGTGGGCGCGTACGAAGCGAAAGCGGCGACGGCGGTCTGGCACTGTCTGCTCGGCAGCAGCCCCGAGGGGCCGCTGTACATTCCGCTGACCCCCACGATGCTATCGGTCGTGTCGAAGCTCCGAAGCCCGATGCGACTCGGTGACCTTGCCGACGAGGCCGGTTCGAACCTCGCAGCCCTGAACGCAGCGGTCGCTAGCAGGGCTGTGCTGCTCTTCGACAAGCCGGTCGGCCCGACGCGTTCGCGCCAGCCTGCGATCTCAGGACCGTTTGGGTTCGAGATGGAGGCTGTTATCGAGCCCGTAGGACCATGGAGCGACCAAGAGCAAGTCGACGCCTACCTCAACTTCCAGGCGCGCAGCACCCTCTACACCGAGAGCTCTGGCGCCCTCGTTGCGCATGCGCAGGTGGAGCACGTCAGGCGCGTCGCTGACCTCGCCGCGGGGACGGGCACGACCACAAGAGCACTGCTGTCGGTCGTCGGGCCGGCGGCTGAAGTCGTAGCCGTGGAGCCATCCATCAAGATGGCGGAGCACCACAGCAACCTCGTGGGGGACTCGCGGGTCGAGCTCGTCAAGGGCGGCCTGCGAGCGCTCTTCGGCCAGGTCGCGTGGGGCGGCCCCTTCGACGCGGTCGTGTGCAACTCCGGGCTCTGGCTGTGTGGCCCTCTGCCCACGACTCTCGGTTGGTTGCGTTACAGCCTCGGGCCGCGTGGCACGCTGGGCTTCAACATCCCGCTTGAGTATCTCGGCGAACACCAGATGCTTGGCGACGGCGTTGGCGTAGAGGTTGCGTCCGCTCTTCACGCGATTCAGTCCGAGCGGTTCGGCGCGCCTGTGACCCGAGACACGACCAGCGACCTGGGGCTCGGGTCGCGGCAAACGGTCAACGACGCGCTCCGTGATGCCGGGTTCGAAGAGGTCGAGTGGAAGAACTGGTCGTACGATTGGACCGTCGGTGACTACCTCGCCTGGCTCAGTATGCCTGCTGTTGTGGTGTCGCTAGCGCCCGCGGACACCCCAGAGCAAGCCGTCGCTGTGCTTGACGAGCTTCAACGCCGCGTTGACCTGAACGCACCCCTGACGTGGACTTGGGCGATGGTTCGCGCGCGGACGCCCGCTTAGCGGAGCCGTCCGCTCTCGCGCGGAGTGACGCGGCGGCGTTGGCTCCAAAGCGTGTCGCTGTATGCGGCGTTCCGGAACGGCTCATTCGTGTATAGTCCCCGGCATGATTATTGGACTCACAGGCAAGTATGCCGCAGGGAAAGGGACCGTCGCTGCCATGCTGGTGGAGGATGGCTTCACCTACCACTCTCTCTCAGACATCCTGCGCGAAGAACTCGCCGCTCGCGGCGTGGCGGAGAGCCGCGAGTCGCTGACCGCCATCGGCAACGAGCTGCGCACCGCAGGTGGTCCGGGAGTATTGGCCGAGCGGCTCGTTGAGCGGCTGAGCGATGGGCAGCGACATGTCGTTGACTCCATCCGCAACCCTGCAGAGGTCGTGGCTCTGCGGGCAGCGTCAGGCTTCTTCTTAATCGGCGTGGATGCGGACCCTCGGGTCCGCTTTCAGCGCCTTGTCGAGCGTGCCCGTATCGGGGACCCCACCGACTTTGAGACCTTCCAGCGCCTGGAAGCGGCGGAGACCGAGAGCGACGACCCGAACAAGCAGCAGCTCGCTCGAACGTTCGCGTTGGCTGATGAGGTCGTCGACAACGGCGGCACGGTCGTCGAGCTCGCGGACGCTCTCGGAGCGGTGCTCCGCCGCAGACACGCGTCGCCTTGAGCAGGCTCGCATTAGATGCAGCGGAAACACGCAGGATCGCGGCTATTGCCGCTGACCTGCGGGAGCGTCTCCAGCTCGACAGACGCCTTGGGTCCTATCAGCGCTTTCTCAAGCCGGTACGTGCCGACGTGCCGACGCTCCATCTCGACGACCTCGGCGGAATCCCGTTTCTCGACGACGTGCTTGGCGTGGAGTCTTACCAGCTACGCGCACGTGTCCGCGCTGTAGACGGCGACCTCTATGTTGGCACGTGCCCCGCAGACCTGGGCTATGAGCGCTACGTGTCGGAGCGACTTCAGCTTGGCCATGCGACATACGTCGAGGCAGCCGCCGTCGATAGTCCGATCGACGTTGCGAAGGCGGCCGCTCATGGAGCCGCCCTCGCAAGCCTATCCGACGTGGCGCGCACGGCGGGGGGCCTGCGGATTCATCCCTACATGGGGATCGAGCCAGTGTTTGACCTCGCGCGTGCCGTTGCCGACAGCGCTGGGGTGGACGTTGAGGTGCTAGCGCCCGCTCCGCCGGTCACCTGGATCGCAAACGACAAAGCGGAGCTGACGCGCGCCGCAGAGCGAGCCTGCGAGCCCCTCGGCCCGTCGACGGTCGAGACGGTTGCGACAACGAGCGTCGCTGCACTCACGCGCAGCCTTGTCGAGCTCGCAAGCCGGCACCGCCGGGTCGGGGCGAAGCTCACGCGTTGCGCCTCTGCGATGGGCAACACGATCTTCGAGAGCGCTGACATTGTGTCGGATCCGAGCGGGTTCGAGCAGCAGCTTCGCAGTCGCCTGGCGCAGCAGCGCTACGTCGATGGTGACGAGGTCTTGGCGACAGCTTGGGCAGACAGCCTCTCGTCGCCGTCGACGCAGCTATGGATTCCGCCTGTCGGTGCCGGACCACCGAGGCTTGATGGGATCTACGAACAGCTACTGCAGGAACCGACGCAAGTGTTCGTCGGCTCGGTGCCTTCGCGTCTTGGGGCCACGACCCATGAGTGGCTGGCGGCTGCGTCGTTACGGGTCGCAACGCTCTTTCAGCAGCTAGGCTATATTGGCCGTTGTTCCTTTGACTTCGTCGTGACCGAGCATGGGCCGCGCTTTGTCGAGTGCAACGGACGCTGGGGCGGCACGTCAACGCCAATGCACCTCATGGACCGGCTCTTCCCGGCCGGGCGGCCGAGTTACCGCGCGCAGGACGTCGTCCTGGCGGGCTGGGTTGGTCGCTCGTTTGCAGACCTGGAGAAGCGCCTCGGACCCACGCTCTACGACCCTTCGACGGGTCGTGGCAGCTTCATCCTGTACAATCCCGGCCCGTTCGCCACGACCGGCAAAATCGACGTCATTGCACTCGGTGAGGACCAAGCAGCCGCCAACGCCGCGCTCGAAGACCAGTTTCTGCGCGTCGTCGGTGACTGAATGGGTGGTTCTTACATACGAAATGCAGCGAATGAACATTGATCTTGCCTGCATAGAGCGGCAGATTACTTAGCTGAACCTAGGAGTCGTCTATGATCGCTCAGCAACACCGCGAGCTCGATACCCGTCTGGACGCAACGTTCGACCGTCTGGGCCTCATCGGCTCGACGCTTCGAACCGAGCTACGCCATGACCTCAAGGCGAAGCTGCTCCTACGCGCCGGCGCTGACCCCGTAACCGTCGTCGGTCAGGGCGGCGTGGGCAAGCACAAGGTTGCCGAGGTTGTGCACGCGGTGGCGAGCGACGTTCTCGGCCGCCAAGGCGAGATGACCCGCTTGGACTGCGGGACCGTCGACCCGAGCGCAGACCCCGAGCAGCTCCTGACAGCACTCAACGAAGCATGCGGCGGCACGCTGCTCTTGGACCGTTTCGGCACGCTTGACGATGCAGGCCAAAAGCGAGCCGCTCAGATCATGCGCGAGCATGAGGGTGACACCTTGGTCGTAGCGGTCGCGGAGAAGCCCGCCAAGACGAGCTCAGCAACGATTCGCGTGAAAGGACTCCACGACCGACAAGAAGACGTCTGGGAGCTCATCGACCACTTCTTCAACGCGTGCGTTGAAGACCACGACCTCACAGCGGCGCTTGAAGGCTGCCGCGGCTTCTCGCGACAGGCCAAGAGCGACATCGCCGAGGTTGTCCGCGAGACGAACCTGTCGAGTGTTCGGACCCTCGACGACATCGTTCGCGACGTGCTCTTTGAAGCACTCGCGGCAGGTCCCATGCCTCTTAAGCTTACAAGCGACCACGTTCGCCCGTACCTCGAGGCGAAGTTCGGGCAGACACCGGAAGCGCGCTTGGACCGTGAGGTCGCGTTGCTCACGAGCCAGCTCGCCGACACGATCGAGTCGTCTCTGCTCGAGCGACTCTCGGAGCTTCATGGCGTTCCGCAGGACGTCTTGGTGCGTCAGGCCGAGGTCGTGCGCGACGTGATCGACTCGATCGAAGACGTCCCGCGAAGCTACCGCAACATCATGACGCGTGCTGAGGACGTCCAGCGCGCAGCCATCTGGCTGGTTAGTGGCGCCGACACCCAAGCGTCGTTCCGTCGGTTCTTCGGCGACGAGGGCTTTATGCGCCCGACGAAGAGCGTCGCGTGGGCCTTCTACAACCGCGTCTTTAAACGGGACATGTAGGTTGGCAAGTCTTCCCATCCCAGTTGCCCAGCCTCGCGTGGTTCGCGATGAGGTTGCGTGGGAGCTCGTCCGCGATGAGTGGGACTTGCTGCTTACGATCGGCACCGGCCCGACGCCACTGGCCGCTCTCATTGAGGCGCTTGGCGATGAGGATGGCTCGATCCAAGGGAGGGTCCAGGTGCTGGTCCGCTATGGGCTCGTGCGCGCGACACCTGCCGGCTTTGAGCTCGTCCAGGCCTTCTACGAGCGCCGCGAAGGGATGAGCACCTACCTGCGGGACCTTGTCCTGCGGCGGGTTGCGGAAGGCAACGTCGTCCCCACCTCCGGGCGGGTGCGTTTTGACGTTGGCGGCCGGGCAGACATCGCCTCGCTCGTACAAGACGCTCACCAGAAGCTCTTTCCAGAGGTCGTCGACCTTGCCAGTCAGCCGGAGAGCGCCTCAAGCGAGCGCTTCAGTGTCTTCTTCGTGGCGTCGCCCGACGCTGGCGAGCCGAAGACGCGCGAGCTGATTCCGTCCTTCTTGGACGTGCTGGGGTGCGCTGCGTCAGAGCGCACCCGAGACCCCGGTGGAGACGCAGCGTGCCTGTGGATCGCTGAGATGAAGACAGACCCGAGGGTAGCCGACGCGATCGGTGACCTTCTCGACAAATTTTTGACGGATGCGCCGGCCAAACATGGCCCGGCGGCCGCCGGATTCGCGATCGTGCCTACCGGCCGATCCGCTCGCCTCTCGTGAGGGACTGATGAGACACATCACTGTTGTCGCACTATCACTGCTTGTCGCTGGAACGTTCACCTATGTGCCGTCTGCTGAGGCGGGCATTATCGTGACGGTCGGCAAGAGCGTCGATGAGGACGACGGCGACGACATTCGAACGACGCGCGACGATGAAGACGAGGCAGAGGCCTTCGACCGCGACGACTTCCTCGACAACGCTATCATCACGCCGCAAGAGGCGTTGGGTGTCTCAGACTCGGTGATCGAGGCTCCGGATGATGCGCTCGTGGTGCCGATCGACGAAGAAGATGACTGTCTGACGTTCAACGAGGACACGCTGATCTGTGACGACCCGACCGGGTCAAGCCCTGGCTCTGCTGACGGCGGAGGGCTGGGCGACGAAGAGGTCGACGGCGACGACGAGATCGATGCGCTTGGCTGCAGCGGCAGCTCGTCGACTGGTGGGCCGCTCGGGCTTGTGGCGCTCGGCCTCTTGCTTGCGGCGCTGCGGATCGCGCGTCGAAGCGACGCTTCCGCTCAGTAAACACCCTGTCCTAGAGCCGCCGCAGCAGCTTGTGGCAAGCAACGGCCGGCGCGTCAGATCGCCGGCCGTCGTGCGTCAAGAGGCCCTCGTGACGGTCTCACGCCTCCAACGGCGGGCGGCTGGGACGAGCCGCTCGCGTGAGACGTGCGCCGGTCGCCGCCGCGCCTCTCGTCGAGCGTGGCGCTGGTGCACTCCGTCGTGCCGCACCGTCAAGCGCTCGGCGTGAGGCTGCCCGGCTGCTCGTCCAGCCGTCGAGCGTTCTTGTCCGCGACGTTCGGGAGTCGCAGCAACCTTCCTACATGGGCCGGACCGCTTGGACAGCGGTTGAGGCGTCATGGGGCAATCGCCGTGACTAGACCATGCCCAGCAGCGGGCGTCGCCGGCCGGTTCCCCGGCCGGCGCGCGGTCACTTCACAATCAACAGGTCGATCTCGGAGGTGCCACGAACCACGGACACGGCAACCCGAGCCCTCGCCGATGCGTAGGCACGGCGAACGGCGTCGATCGACGTGACGTTCCGGCCGTTGATCTTGGTGATGACGTCGCCTGGCTGGAGGTTTGCACGGTCAGCGGGGGTGTTGGACTGGATGGCCGAGATCACGACCCCGTCAACCGCCGGAGCGAGTCCTAGTGCTCGACGGTACTGTGGACTGAGCGGCGCAAGCTCCATGCCGCCGACATCGACGTTCGCAGGTGCAGCGCGGCCGCCTCGTAGCGCATCGATCATGTTACGTGACGAGCTGGCGGTCTTTTCACCGAGCACCACGTCGAGCCGCTTTCGGTCGTTGCCCCGCTGAATGACGACGTCGATCTTGGCGTCGGCGCCAGCAATGGCAATGGCGTTTCTGAGCTCGCCAGTGGTCAGCGTGCTGTCGCCATTGACCGTCAAGATAACGTCGCCTTCACGTAGGCCGGCTTTCGCAGCCGGGCTGCCCGGCTCGAGCGCTGTCACGAGCACGCCCTGCAGGTCGCCTAGGTTCATCGAGGCCGCGCGTGCGCGAGAGAGCGTGTCGATACCAACACCGAGCCAGCCACGCACAACCCGGCCCTTTGAGCTGAGGCTCTTCATGATGGGCTCCACCATGTCGGATGGAATGGCGAATCCGATGCCTTGGTAGCCGCCCGTGCGGCTCAGAATCGCTGTGTTGACGCCAACGAGTTCCCCACGCAGGTTCACAAGCGCGCCACCGCTGTTGCCGGGGTTGATGGCCGCATCGGTCTGAATGAAGTTCTCGTAGTCGACGATGCCCACGTCAGCCCGGCCAAATGCCGACACGATGCCCATCGTGACGGTCTGGCCAACACCGAAGGGGTTGCCAACGGCAAGCACCGTCTCACCGAGCCTGAGCGCCCGCGAGCTGCCGAACTTCAGGGGGACCAAGCCACTGACCTTGCCCGTGAGCTTCAGCACGGCAAGGTCGCTTGCGGGGTCGGTTCCGACGATCTTGGCGGCAAACTCGCGCCCATCGGTCAGGGCGACTTTCACGGCCGTCGCTTTTTCGATGACGTGGTTGTTGGTCACAATGAGACCATCGCTCGAGACAATCACGCCAGAGCCGAGCCCCTTCTCAGCCGGTCCTCCACGTCGGGGATCTGGCGATCCTCGAAAGAACGGATTGCCGCCTCCGAGCCGTCCGCCTCGAGCGAGCGGGCGTGTCGTGGAGATGTTGACGACGCTCTTGACGACGCGCTCGGCAACGTCTGGAATCAGATCGCGCGTCGAGGGGCGCGCTGGCATCACGGCCGTCGCGGCTGCTCCTGGTGCGCTCACGTTTGCGGCCGGAGGGCGGCTGGCAGGCGTGCCGGTCGTTGGTATTGCGCTCCCTGGAGCAACGAGCGTCGGAACGGCGCGGTCAGGCTCGCCTGCCTCACCGTTGCATCCGGCGCTGACAAGCAGCAGTGAGAGCGCCAGCACGCCGAAGATCGAGTTGTGAAACGACATAGGTCCCTCCTTGAGCTTATGGGTACACCACCCCAACCCCTGCGCATCGGGGAATCTTCCCGGTCGGAGCCGAGCGTTCCGTGTTGTCGGCCGCCACGATCTCGTCTGCGAACGAAAAGCCATGGGTTGAGTCTAGGACAGCGTCCGCGTAAGTTCACGCACGCTGCGCAGATGGGCGTACGTGGGACGAGAGGCACGTGGCATGACGAAGACAGTGAGTAGTGACGCAAAGCGGCGACCGTGGTTCAGCGCGCTGTGGTTGGCCTGCGCACTCTTGGTGCTCAGCTGCGGCGACGACAAACAGACCACCGGCACCATGGACAGCACCACGACCACCTTCGACACGATCCCAACGGACACCCAGCCGCCGCCAACCGACACCAGCACCGGGATCGATACGACGGGCGGCGTAGACACGGCGGTGGGCACGGACTCCGCCACGCCGAGCCCTGACACGACGCCAGCCAGCGACACGGCGCCAAGCGATACATCGGTCGACACGAGCACGGCCTCGGACACCGGGCCGCCAGCAGCCGACACCACGGCGCCGCCGGCCGACACGACACCGCCGCCTGCTCCCCTGGAGGTGAAGTTCCTGGTGTTGGGTGATACCGGCACGGGCAGTGCCAATCAGCACGCGATGGCCGCCACGATCGCTTCGAAGTGTGCCGCCGATGGCTGCGATTTCGCGCTGTTGACCGGCGACAACATCTACGACTCCGGTGTTGAGAGCACGGTAGACGCGCAGTGGCAGACCAAGTTCGAGGAGCCGTACGCCGCACTCGACTTCCCGTTCTATCCAGCCCTCGGCAACCACGACAACGGTGGCTTTTTGACCCAGTTCCTGGGCGACACCTTCGGCGGTGCAGGGGCCGACTTCGAGCGCGGAGACTTCCAGGTCGACTACACGCAGCTGTCGGACAAGTGGACAATGCCAGCGCGTTCGTACGACTTCGTCCACGGACCTGCGCACTTCTTCGCGCTCGACACCAACGACCTGCTGTGGAGCGTCGCGAGCCCTGAAGCTGAGCAGCGCGCAGAGATCCAAAAAACAAGCTTCCCATCGATGATCGATAGCTCTACGTCGACATGGAAGTTTGCGTTTGGTCACCATCCATACATCTCGAACGGTCAGCATGGCGACGCCGGCACCTATGAGGGCATCACCGAGGGCGTGGACGACCTGCTCGACGCACTCCCGTGGCTCGGGAACGCGCTCGGCGAGCTAACGGCGGTGGGCAGCGGGGACGGGGTCAAAGACGGGCTCGATGCGATCGTCTGTGGACGTGTCGACATCTACTTTTGCGGCCATGACCACAACCGTCAGTGGCTGGTCGAGATTCCGGAGTGTCCGGAGACGACGTTCGTTGTCAGCGGTGCTGGTTCGAAGACAAAAGACTTCCGTCAGAGCCACCCAACGCTCTTCCAGGATGCGGACAACGTTGGCGTCTTCTGGTTCCACATCGTCGGCAACCACCTGCACGTCGAGGCGATCGCGATCGACGGGACCGTTCAGTGGAGCCACGACCTCTACAAGTAGTCAGCAGTCCCGCGTGTGCGCTGCAGTAGGCGTCGGGTCAGAGCAGACGCACCGTTCTGTTTGGCGTGACGCGGATTCGGCGGGTGCGGCGTCCCAGTCACCCGGGTGGATGGATGACGCTGAGCACTGCGGTCAGGTCCGCGTGGAGGTAGGTGGTGACCACCCGGACGTCTGCTAAACGGCGGCCTTCGTCGCGATGCTGTCGCTACTGACGCTCTGGTTGCGGCCACGCTGCTTCGCATTGAACAGCGCAGCGTCGGCGCGCTTGAGCGAGTCGTCGATCGCGTCCTCACCATCGGCAAAGAACTCGGCAACGCCGGCGCTTACGGTGACGCGGCCAAAGTGTTCGTTGAGCGCGTGGGGGATCGCCGCGTGAGCGACGGCTTCGCGCATCCGATCGACGGCGATGGCGGCTTTTCGCAGGTCGGCATCGTGCACGATCGCGAGAAACTCCTCGCCACCGTAGCGGTAGACGCGGTCGCCCGTCCGGCACGCGCTCGTGAGCAGGTTGGCCACTTTGCGCAAGACATCGTCACCCGCCACGTGGCCGTGGGAGTCGTTGTAGTCTTTGAAGTGGTCGATATCGAAGAGCGCGATGCATGCGGTGTCGTTTGTCTCAAGGACTTGAGCCTTAAGCGCCCGGAGGTCTTCCTGCATACGGAGCCGGTTGGAGATCCCTGTCAACGCGTCGATCCTGCCTGACTCGAAGAACTCGCGGTTGATCCGCTTGAGCTCCTGCGCTTGCGACCGCAGCTCGCGGTGCAGCGCACTCACGCGCTCTGCAGCGATGAGCCGAAGCTGAAGCTCTTCGCGGTCGAGGGGCTTGTTGAGATAATCGTCCGCGCCCGCGTGCATGCCCTCAAGGCGGTACTCGCGCTCATGCAGCGTCGTGAGGATGATGAAGTAGGTGTAGCCTTGGCCCTCTTCGAACTCCCGAATCTTTTCGCAGAGCTGGCTGCCGTCCATATGCGGCATCATCCAGTCGCTGATCACAGCGTCCGGGCGGTGGGTCTTGTACTTCGCCCACGCGTCAGCGCCGTCGATTGCGTCGATGCACTCGTACCCGAGGTTCTGAACAGCCCGTACGGCCATGAACCGGGACACGTCATCGTCTTCGGCGATAAGAATCTTCATTGCGGTCGGGTGTTTCGTTACCACGTAGGGTGGCCATCGGCACGAAACTGACCGAACGTTAGCGAATTCATCAGTCGCTTGGCACCGCCGTGTTCGGCAAGCCGCGCTCTTGCTGGAGCTCCTGCGTGTCGTTATCGTCGAGCGGAATTCCAGAACAAGACGTGCGGTTGTCGCACAACAGGGCCTGTTGACTCGTCATCGACGACGACTTGGTGAGACATGATGACAAAGACATCCATCGCGTTCATAGCGCTGCTCCTCGCTTGGCCTGCGCCCGTGTTCGCTGGCTGGGATGACCAGTTCGAGCAAGGTAAGAGCGCGCTTAAGGCCAAAGACTACACGACCGCCGAGGACAAGTTCATCGGCGCGCTCAACACGATCGACGACCTTGCCGACACCGACAATCGCAAGCTACGCACTCTCATCTCCCTGGCCGAGACCTATCGGCGCACCCGTCAGTGGGCTGCAGCGGCTCCGCTCATCGAGCGTGTTCTTTCGGCCTATCGCAAGGAAGGGACGGACAAGTCGACCGATGCTGCGTCGTCGATGAGTCGACTCGCGATCATCTATCACCGGATGAAGAAGTTCGAGGACGCCGAAAAGAACTACCTCGGAAGCCTTGAGATCATGCGGAAGCGTTACCGGCAAAACCGAGTCAACATCGCGCGCGTCGTCACAAACCTGGCGGAGCTCTATCGGCAGCAAGGCAAGACCGATGACTCGATCAAGCTCCTCAAGCGCGCGCTCAAGGACAAGGAGCGCGAGCTTGGGCCAGAGCATCCGGCCCTTGTGCCAAGCCTTGTGGATCTCGGTCTCGTTCACGCCAACAAAGGGGCATACGCCGTTGCGAAGCCACTCATCGAGCGTGGGCTGAAGCTGGCTCGCAGCATGAAGCCGGGCGAGCAGCGTGGGAAGTACCTCGGGAGCGCGCTCCACAACCTGGGCATCGTTCAAGCCGGCGCTGGCGACGCGGCTGCGGCAGAGAAGTCGTACCTCGAAGCCATCAAGGTGCGACGGGCCGAGCTCGGAAAGGCGCATCCAGACGTGGCGAACTCGCTCAACAACTTGGCCAACATCTATGCGGGATCACAGCGAGAAGAGCTCGCCATCTCTCACTTCGAAGAGGCGCTCAAGATTCGGGTTGAGGAATACGGACCGCGGAACTCTCGGGTCGCCCGAACACTCACCAACATGATTCCTCTGCTTAAGCGCATGGGCAAAGACGCCAAGCTCAAAGAGGCAGAAGCCAAGCTCAAGAAGGCTCAGGGCGGGAAGTAGCCGTCTCACCGACGAGGGGACTGGCCAAGTCGGCTAGCTACGGAGACCATGTCGCCATGATGATGCGACTCTTTTTAGCGATTCAAGTCCCCGACGAGGTGATCGACGAGGCCGTTCCGCTTCAGATGGGCCTTCCTGGGGCGCGCTGGACGGAGCCAGACCAGATGCACCTCACGCTGCGCTTTGTCGGTGACGCCGATGGTGTTCAATACCAAGACATCGGCCACGCGATGCGGCGGATCCGCCACGAGCCGTTCGACGTCGAGCTCACCGGTCTTGGGGTCTTTCCGCCGAAAGGCGCTGCCCGCACGCTCTGGCTCGGGGTCGCCCAGAGCGAGCGTCTGGCGGCGCTTCAACGAAAGGTCGACATGGCGGTCACACGTCTTGGGTTCAAGAGCACCCGGAAGCGCTGGATTCCCCACGTCACGCTCGCGCGCCTTGGTGGCACGCCATCGAGCCGGCTTGGGAACTACATCGCCGGCAACGCGATGGTCAGGCTGCCGGCGTTCGAAGCGACCGGCTTCTCACTCTACACGAGCACACTCCATCCAAGCGGCTCGATCTATGAGGTCGAGGAGACCTTCGAGCTTGGACTCTGAGCGGCTCGAGCTCGTGTGTTGCGAGGTCTGCCGCGCGTTCGCGGCGGCCAGGCCGAGTCCGCTGTTCAACGGCTCGCCGTCGAGGCGGGCGCCTCTGGCACACACCAGATGAGCGTGGCGATGCCCTTCATCTCTGCACGGGGTCTTCCTTGGTCGCAGGTTGAGGCGCGAATCGTGACGACTGGGCCCGTGGACAGGCGGGCAGGGATCCCGTGGCCAAAGTCGGTGTGCCCAATCCCGGCGAACACGATGATGATGGTGTTCTCTCCTAAGCTACGACGCAGCCGGTTGACCTCGTACGCCATGGTCTCATCCCAAACGAGCTGAGCGCGGTAGAGCCGACGGAGTGAGCTCTCATCGAGGCCATGGTGGTGTCCGTGGCCTGCTGCGCGCATCAACCCGGCGAAGTAGTTGAAGTGAGCTTCCGTGCCTGAGGTCAGCGGCGGCACAGCGTGGCGCCACTTCCCATCGACTGGCTTGCCGCCGCTGCGCGCGACCAAACGTGAGATGCCGGGTGGCGCGTTCACCGGTCTTAGCTCCACGGCGTTCTGCCGCGTGGTCTCAAGCAGTCGGCGGTACGCGTCTAGGTTGTGTCCCCAGATCGCTTTCCAGCCAACCGCCTGTGCAAGCTCGTCCACGGTCTTTGCAGGCGTGCGCATCCAGGCATCCACTACTTGGCCGGCCGTGTGAGGAAGCCACTCGACGGCGACTGCGACCTTGGGTCGGTGGCGTCTTGCGTGCAACACCACCTGGCGTTGAACTTCATGGAACATCGGGTCGCCGTGTCGCTCGCCCACCACAACGATGGCGGCGTCCGCGAGAGCGTCGCGCAGTGCAGCCGGGCCTGCCTCGGTGAGCGTGTGTCCGTGAAAGAGTGCAGGGCGGGTGCTCCCGCCGCTCTTGTCATCATCGCTCGGGGTTGCGGTCGCACAGCCCTGAGCGGCGAGGGCCGCAATCACACCCAAGAACGCCACGCTTTTTCCCTGCCGCCTCATGGAGCTCCTCTCTCTGGTTAGACCCAGGGCAGCCGCCTCTGGATTGTTTCGCATAAAGCGCGTCTGTTTGAACGTTGTCGCGCCAGTAGGTGTTGACTTTGGCAGAGCGATTGCTGACTAAGGAAGCATGTTGATCAAACTCATACGCGCGTCAGCGGTCCTCGCTGCGGTCATCTTGAGCGCACTTTGGAGTCCGCCTGCGGCCACTCAGTGAAGTGGTTGAAGCGCACCTAGCCTTCCGGTCGGAGGGTCCAGCATTGACTTCGCCATCGAGCAATCGGCCGAGGCCCCAGAGAACATCACGTGGGTCCGTGCGGGGTTTCGTTACGGCTACCTTGCGTCGAAGCGCCGTGGGTCGGTGTCCATCGATAGCGATGGTGCCGCGGTCGAGAGCGCCAGGCTTGAGCTCCGCGTCGATCACTTCTTCGGTGACGGCTGGTCGGCGTCCGCGAGCGTCCCAACCGGGCAGATAAGCGTCACGCCCGAGGGTGGCGGATTGCCTGTTCGAACGTCCGGGTTCGGCGACGCGTCCCTGGAGGTCCGCTACGACCTCGCCGAGCTCTGGGGCCGCACGGGCGGGGTCGGGCTCACGCTCAGCGGCGGCCTTGCACTGCCAACGGGGGACATTGCCAAGACGACCCCCGTGGACGCGGCACCGGTCGTGGTCTCACTCGGCACGGGCGTCTTCAACGCCTTCGCGGGCGGGGTTCTCACTTACGTTGTTGCCCATGACTGGATCCTGGTCGCTCCGATCAGCGCCCGCTTCGCCCTCGGGACCTCCTCAAGCGGCATGTTCGTCGGCCCACGCCTCAGTCTTGGGCTTGGGATGGTCTACGTGGCCTCACCCACAGTCCAGCTCGGCCTCAGCGCCAACAGCGCATGGTCGGCCCAGACGGAAAACGAAATCGAAGGCGTCCTCATCAACTCTGGCGGCACGACCATCGGCGCGCAGGCGTCGGTGAACTTCGCGCTGACCGAGCGCGTGCGTCTGCGGGTCTCAGCTGACGTGCCGTTCTTTGCAGACATGAACGGCGAGCAGCTGACAACGACCGTTGGCGTGTCCGCGGGCCTCAGCGTGCGCTTTGGCGGTGACGCTGACGACGACGAACCAGAGGCGACTTCAGGACCGTCAACGATCGGAACGAACGATATCAGCGTCGGCGGTCAGCGCTTCGACTTGGCCGACGCCCTCGTGCCTGGCAAGTACACCATCGTCGACTTCTGGGCGGATTGGTGTGCGCCCTGCAAGGTGATCAGCGCACGACTAAAGGCTATCACCGACGACGATGAGCGCTTCGTCCTTCGCAAGGCAGAGGTGCCAGACTTTGAGTCGCCCGTGGCCCTGCAGCACTTGCCAGGCGGTGACCGACTGCCGGTCGTTCGTGTCTACGGCCCCACCGGAGAAAAGCTCGCCGATATTGTCGGCGGCGAGCCGAATGAGGTCCTCGCAGCCGTCATTGCCGTGCTGCCTGACTAACAGCTCTTAGCCGAAGTAGGGTGGGGCGTTGCCAGGCTTCCACTTGATGTTGCAGCCGATGCTCGGCACCTGCTCGGAGTTCACGGGTGAGTCGCTGAGCAGGGCGCTGACGGCCGCGGTTAGGTCGGCGCCTGTCACGTCAACATCGTTGCCTGGGCGTGAGGCATCAAACTGCCCCCGGTAGCAGAGCTGCCCATTGCCATCGTAGAGGAAGAAGTCGGGAGTGCACGCCGCACCGTACGCCTTCGCCACCTCTTGCGACTCGTCGAAGAGGTAGGGGAACGCGTAGCCGGCGGCCCGTCGCTCGACCGCCATCTCGGCTGGTCCGTCCTGCGGGTAGCGGTCGACGTCGTTTGAGCTGACAGCGACCACGCCGAGCCCTTGCTCCATATAGGATCGGGTCACTGCGGCGAGGACTTCCCTCAGGTGGATAACGAACGGGCAGTGGTTGCAGATGAACGCGACCAGCAATCCGGGACGGTCGCTGTAGTCTGAAAGCGAGACCAGCGCGCCGGTCGTATCAGGCAAGGCGAAGTTTGGCGCCTGGGTGCCAAGCGCCCGCATCGTTGAAGGAGTTCGTGCCATGTCGCCTCAGATAGGTGGTGTGGGCCCGCGCACCGCCAACGACGGCGGGCGATGGCGATGCCTACTCGCGACCGAACGACATCAGCAGGTTGAGGATGTAGATGAAGAGCAGCACGAAGTCGACGAAGAGCGTGAGGCCAGCCGCCACGTGCTCATTGTCGGGGAAGGTGCGGAGAATCTTCTGCGTGTCATAGAGCGTGTAGCCGGCGAAGAGCAACACGCCGAAGGCGCTCAGCGCCATGTGCAGCGCCGAGCTTTCGGTGAACAGGCTCAACACGATCAGCCCCAAGAGCACAAAGATGCCGACCTGGAGCATCCCGCGCATAAACGAGAAGTCGCGCTTTGTCGTGAGCGCGTAGATCGACAGCCCGCCGAACGTGAACACCGTCAGGCCGAAGGCTTGGAGGATGTACGCGTTGGCGCCGTAGCCATTGTTGGTGGCAAGAATTGTGGCCACCAGCAGCGTGCTGCTGAAGATGATGCCGGTGAAGATGCCGTACGCAAAGAAGGCAACGACGTTGAGGGTCTCGCGGTGACGCACGCGCTGGACCAAGGTCGCGCCAAAGACCCACGCGATGATGAGCCCGATCTGAGCGAACACTCCAGCGCCGAGCAGGGAGCTGGCAATGCCGGTCTCGAGCGCAAGGGCCGCACCAGCCGCGGTGGCAACGACACCGCCAAACATCCAGCCGTACACGCGCTTGAGAAACGCAATGCGCTGTTCAGCGGTGCGGGCAACGCCTGCGGTGTGTGATGACGCAATGCTATCGCCGCCCACCGTCTGGGTGCCGCTGTGGCCGAACGTTTGCTGTTGATGGTCGCTCATTGGGTACCTCCTGTGCTGTCTCGAACCTATATCACAACATGAAGCGAGGAAGGCAATGACCGTCAGGAGTGCCTACGGCTGCTCGTCGAACACCGCCACCTGGACTCTGAACATGCCGTCTCCGAGGGACTCCGACCACGCGAGCGCCAACCGTCCGTCTGCGTAGCTCAGTGCCGGCCGGTACGCGCTTGGAAAGCGCCCGGTGGCGACCGTGACTGGCTGCCCTTCGAAGCCCGAAGCGTTGAGGTAGCCCAATCGGAGGTCGACATCGGCCCCGGTCCCACGAAGGTACGCAAGGGCGAACCGTCCGTCACCCACGGGCACGACAGCTGACGATGTGGTGATCGTTCCTGCGAGTTCAGGCATCGTGATGGGCTGACCAGCACCGCCATCGCTTGGCCAGGTCCTCAGTCGTAAGTTCGCGCCAACGACGGCCCCGACCACGGCGGCCTGCGACTCCGGGTCGGTCGCGACGATCGGAGCCTGAACGGCCAGCCCCTCAGCTGGCCCAGCAACCTCAAAGAGCTCGCCTACAGCACCATCTGCGCCGATCCGGGCCCCGTACGCGACGTCGACGGCTGCGTCCGGAGTGCCCAACGCGTCCTCCCAGACCACCAGCAGCTCGCCGGCGATAGCGCTGATCGACGGAAAGAGCTGCCCAACGGTCGCGTCGCTCCGTGGCACGACCGGCGTGCCGATGGGCTCGCCGAGTGTGCTGTAGCGCTGGGCAAACGCCTCGAATCCTGGCGACGTGCCCCCAGCCCGCACACCAGCGATGGCGAACCCTCCGCCCGGCGTGCAAGCGACCTTCGCCAGCCAGTGGTTGCCGTCGCGGTCGGTCTCGACGACGTTGTCGTCAGCGTCCGCTGGCGTCCCATCGGCCCCGACCCGACGAAAGCGAACGCTTAGGTTGTCTGGGAACTCGCCGTTGTCTGTGGACCAGGCGACGACAAACGAGCCGTCGTCTTGTTGGCACATCGTTGGCTCGTTGTGTCCTGCCTCCAGCACCGACAAGAGGAAGTCATCGACGGCTGGCCGCAGCGTGGTGGGCTCATAGAGGCCGAAGAAGATGCCCAGCTCGTCGCCAGCCTTTCCGGTCCACGCAATGGCAAGGTGTCCATCAGCTCCGTAGGCAATCGCAGGCTGTACCTTGATGTCACCAAGCTGGGGTGCCGGCCCAATGATGAGCGGGCTGCCTGACAACAACGGCGGAACGAGCGGTTCGGCAGGTACAGTGTCAACCGAAGCGCTCGTGTCTTCGAGCATCGAAGTGTCATCAGCGACATCGGGGTCGGAGGTCGTGTCGGCTTCACTCGTGTCGGCTTCAATGTCTGGGGCCGCGTTCGTGTCGGCGGTCTCAGCAGGGGCGTCATCGCCGCAGGCAACAGCGGTCCACGAAAGCAAAGCAGCGACCAAGAGTCGCCGAGATCTTGCAAAACAGAACGGATGAAGATGCATGACCACACGGCCCTCCTGAGCGAGGGGGGCTGTTTACAGCAGTCCAAGGGCACGGCGCCAGAACTAGCCCCCTAAGCAACCGCTGTTTTCGAGCGAGGCGAACGCGATGTGCTCGGCCGCGGCGTCGACCGGCCTCCCGTCTATGGCGCCAGCAGCGCGTTGATAGCGCTCGCAGCACCGCTGGCACCGCTCGCGTACTTGGCCTTGTGGACGACGTCTCCGTCAGCATTGAGGACAACGTGCCAGTCGTTGACTGAGGACTCGCCGATGTGGGCCGGCAGCGTCCGACTCGTGTCGAGCAGGACCGGCATCGTCAGCCCAAAGTTGTCTCGGACCGTCCGGCAGTACTCGGCCGTCATGCTGGCGCCTCCTGAGGGGTCGGTGATGACAAAGTACATCTCGAAGCTAGGGTCTGCGGCTTTCCAGTTGTTGTAGTTGGTGTTCGCCGAACCGGCGAACGTGTTGCAGTAGCCTCACCAGCCAGCGTACGTGAACATGTACGACGCCTTCTTCGCGCAGAGGCCGTGGACGGTGTAGGGGTTGCCATCGCAGTCGGTCAGCGTGAGGTCAGCGAGCGTGTCGCCTTCTTCTTGGCCGAAGGGACCCGTCGGCGGGCAGCTTGCCGTGTTGGTCAGCGGTTCGCAGCTGCCTGCCGCGCTGCAGAGTTCATCGCCTGCGCAGCTGCCGCAAACGCCGCCGCAGCCGTCCGGGCCGCAGCTGCGGCCATCGCAAGCCGGCGTGCAGAAGCACTGCCCGTTGTCGCAAGTCTCGCCGACGTCGCAGTTGCCGCAGACGCCGCCGCAGCCGTCTGGTCCACAGGCAAGGCCCGCGCAATCGGGAAGGCAGGCTGTGTCTTGTGGCGCAGACGTGTCGGTGTCTGCGACCGCTGTGTCATCGTCGGTGCTGGTGTCGGCGACCGCGGTGTCGGCGCCGCTGCCGTCAGCGTCGGAGCCTTCGTCGCAGCCGACGGCACCGGCGCCTAGCGCCAGCGTCGCGATCAGCACAGCAACAAGGCGGTACGGATGTCTCATGAAGAACAGGTCCTAAGAGGAGGGTCGAAGCGTGCGTCGAACCGTGGTGACGGCCCAACGCGCACGGAGCGTATCAAGGTCCAACGGCCGCAACCAACACCGAGAGCTACACAGGCCATTCGAAAACCTGCAACGGTGGGGCTGGCCACCTCACGTGCTGTGTCAGCGACAAGCCGCTGCACTCGCGCTAGTCCCAAATCAAGCGCTCTTTTCGAGCGAGGCGAAGGCGATGCGCTTGCCAGCGGCGTCCGCTGGACGAAGGCGATGCGTGCATCGTCGAGTTCAGGTGAGCGAAGCGAACGCATGGACGTCGCTGGCGAGGGCATCGCCAAAGCCGCAGGCGGAAAGAGCGCTTGTTTTGGGGCTAGTGTCAACGGGCAGCGCTTACGCGAATACCCCGTGCAGTTGGTCGGTTGGCGGGGACGCAACGGGTGATGCGGACACGTGGGTTTCGCCAAACGACGCCCTCCCGAGCGGCCAAGGTTGCTGCTCGCCTCGATGAGATCGTACACACCGTTGCCCCACCATGACGTCCCGGAGCGGAGCAATGACAAGACCAAAGGGCCGACGCGGCCTCCTTCGGGCGACCGACTCACCGCTGGCGAGTTTCTTCCTCGGCGTGGTGCTGGCGCTCGTTCCAGGCGTTGCCGTCACGCTGTGGTCGGTCTCCTACCTCTCCGACAACATCACCCAGCTCGTGCAGATTGGCCTGTTCTCCATTCTGACCGTGGCGATCCTGGGCAGCCTTGTCGTCATCTTTCGCCGCACGCTTTTGCGGAAGATGGGGCACTCGCTGAAGGCTCGGCTAGCGGATGCCGCCGTGCCTCTGCATGATGCGGTCGCGGCCGCCATCGACGGCGACATGATCGCGTCGAGCGAGAACCTTCGGCTCGGCACCGAGCGCTTGGTCTCGTGGTACTCGTGGGTGTCGGTGCGGCGTTGGATCGTGGGCGTGATGGTCGCACTCCTCGCAGGCTTCGCTGCCCTCATCGGCAGCGCGCTCCTCCACGAGCAGAACAAGCTCATCGCTGCGCAGAACAGCTACTTCCAAGAGCAAAACGCGAGCATCAAGCGTCAGATCGACGTCAACCGTACCCAGAGCAACGCCATGCGCCGTTCGGAGCTCACGTCGACACTCTTCGATCGCCGGGCGTGCAACAGCCCCCCATGCGAGCACATGGCAAGCGCGCAGAGCCGGGCAGGGGCCTTCAAAGCGATCGTGGCACTCGACCGCGACGCAGACGGCGTCATCGACCCTACCGCTGATTACTCGGGGGTCGACCTACGCGGGGCCAACCTCGAAGGCATCGATCTCCGCGGCGCAAAGCTCGGAGGCGCGGACCTAAGAGCCTCTAACCTACGCAATGCGAGGCTTGATGGGGCCAACCTTGCGGGGGCCAACCTCAGCACGGCTGACCTCACCGCCGCCGATCTCGACGACACCGACCTGAGCCGCGCAACACTCAACGGTGCGTCGCTCTTTCAGGCCGATCTGCGCGATGCGGTCGCCACGATGACGAACCTTGACGGCGCGCGCTTACAGGTTGGAGCAACGCTGCCCGAGGCCGCCAACAGCACGGAAGGCCGACTCGTGAGAATCCAAGCGGCGCCTGCTTGCGCCGCCTGCTGTGCGGCGTTTCGGGCGGGCAGTTCTGCCGCCCAAGCGGCAGCCGACGAAGGCGCCGGTGCGTCAGGCACAGAGCTTCGTCGAGATCTCGACCTTCTCGGAATCGACGCAGGACTGCGCTTAGAGCGCCAGCGCCCCAGCCGCGTCTCCTTCGCTGGTGCTGCGGGGCAGCTCTTCGTCAACGATGCGATCGGAGAGCAGGTGTGGACGCGGACACGCGCGATTGCCGGAACACTGACCAGTCGTTCCCCGCTCGCCGTCGACGCGTTCCACGTCGGCCTCTACCTCGGAGTCGTCCTGCAGACACCGGCGAAGCGTCGCGGCAAGCTCGAGCTCGATAGGCTCGTGGAGCTGGCCCAGGGGATCGCGCGCTCAAACGCTGTGAACCAAGCCGGCAATGCCCTCTCTAAGGGCAGCAAAAAGGGGGGCTTCTTCGGCCGGGTGGATGCATTCGAGCAAGCCGTCTCACAAGCCCTGATGTGTGGTGTTGAGCGGCGGTAGCGTGCGTCACTCAGCTGCGCGTGCCGCGCCGAGCGGCGACGGAGATGATGCGCGAATGACCAGGTGGTCGCTGTCGCCGTCAAAGGGTTGCCCTTCGAACCCACCAAGAGCGGCGATGCGGGTGAACCCGACCTCGAGCAGGAGCGCCATTATCTGGGTGGGCGTGACGAACCGATGGGTCATCTCAAGCGTGCCGACGACTGCTCCTGAGGGGGACTGGAGACGGTACGTGACATCGATTCGTCCAGGCTCACCGACGAGCTGGTCACGCTCGAAGACCTCGATCGTGCCGTCTTCGAGCTGTGCAATGAGCTCAAACTCAGACGTCTCGACCGCGTCGGTCTCGCAGTCTTCGGCATCGACGACGTAGACGTCAAAGATGAGCTCGCCGCCCGGTGTCAGGTGACGCTTCGCGTTCGCAAGCGTCTCGCCAATCGCGTCAAGCGACGCCATCGCGAATAGTCCGTTGTATGGAATGATCACGCGCTCGAAGCGCTGGGGCAGGTCGACGGTGACCATGTCGGCCATCACGAGGTTGACCGCGCTTGGGCACTCTTGCCGAGCCATCTCAAGCAGGCCGCGGTCGGTGTCTACGCCAGTGACGGTGTGGCCGGCGTCGGCGAGCGGACACGCGATGCGCCCCCAGCCGACACCGAGCTCGAGCACCGTCTCTGCGCCGCTGCAGGCCTCAAGGTAGAACGCAACGTCCCCTGGGTTTCCGGTGTGAAGTCGACGGTACGTGCTCGCGCGAACACGTTCGATGGAAGAAGAAGGCAGGGGCATCGCGCTTCCACTATACTCACCTCATGGTTGAACTGACGAGGCCTCACGGCTCCAGCTGCCTCCGAGTCGCTGCCGCTGTGCTCACCGCTGCCCTGCTAACCGGATCCTGCGGCCCCCCGCGCAGTGGTGAGACCCTGCCCGTGAGGACGCATGCCACCGTCGCGCCCACGGCTCCTGGCGCCAGCGCGTGTTGGCCGCATCAACCGCTCACGCCGACCGCCAACGTGGACTGTTGGGTTCGGTACCTCGCATCGCCAGCGCTCGGCGGCCGGGACAACCTCTCGCCAGGTGGGGCTCTCGCCGCAGAAGCGATCGCTGGTGCTTTCGACGCTGCTGGGCTCAAACCCATCAGCGGCAAGCGCCGACAGCCGTTCCCCCGCGGCGTGAACATCCTCGGCACCCTGCCAGGCACGGCGCCAGCGCTTCATGACAACATGATCGTCGTCGGCGCACACTTCGACCACATCGGCGTCGTCAACGGTCAGGCCTTTTTGGGAGCCAACGACAACGCCTCTGGGGTCGCTGCGCTCATCGAGATGATTCGCCTGCTCAAAGACAAGCGGCTGCGGCGCTCGGTTGTCTTTGTTGCATTCGATGCCGAAGAGCCCCCCGACTACCTCACAGAGACGATGGGGTCGCGTTGGTTTGTCGACCACCTGCCCATCCCAAGGGCGTCACTCAACGCCATGGTTGCCATTGACCTGGCCGGAGGAGACCTCTGGGAAGGGGCGGGGGGGCCACTCTTTGTGCTCGGGTTGGAGACCTTCACGCTGCCCCCTCAAACCCCCAAAGAGGCAGGGGGCTACGCGGTCCGCTCTCTGCATCTGCGCGCGATTGAAGACCTGCCAACGGGCCGCCAGTCGTTTTCCGACTACGGCGCCTTCTACGACATCAAGGTGCCCGTCATCTTCGGAACCACCGGCCGTTCACCCCACTACCACCAACCGAGCGACACGCCCGAGAACGTGAGTGCCGCCAAGGTCGTCGCCTTGGCGGAGTCGCTCGTCGCGTTGGTTCGAGAACTCGACCGGCACGACACCCCTCCGCGTTGGCGTCATGACGCGCCGCTCACGCGCGAAGACGCACGCACCGTCGCACACCTCTGGGGGCTTGCGCTTGGCTCTTCTCCCAGCCCGCGTGTTCCGAAGGCGCTTCGGCCGACCGCGGGTTTGATCCATCAGCGGATCGTCGAGATTGCACGCGGCACCGGTAAACTCCCTGCGGCGGAGGCAGCGGCGGTCGTTCGAGCAAGCCTCGCGTTTCAGTGTCTGCACAGCGACATGCCACCTGCGGCGTGTCTGCGATGACGCCGCATCGGGTCTTGGGCTTGGACTTCTCCGGCAACGCGGCCATGTGGCGTCCGGGCTGTCGCCGCAGCAACGTTTGGCTCGCCGAGGCCACGCAACGCTCCGTGGACGGCCCCTTAGTCGTCGACACGCTCCACCAAGTCCAGAGCCTGCCTGGAGACGCGCTACCCTTTCACCGGCTCGCCGCCCGTCTCGGACGCGGCGACTTTGCGGCCTGCGGCATCGACGCGCCGCTCGGTATCCCGTGTCATGCGTTGCCGCAGGGAACCACGCGTCAGCAGCTCATTGAGCGTGTGTCCACGTTGCCCGTTGGTCGCGGCCGGGACTTCCCGAAGGGCGGCGCGCTCTTGTCGCTCTTGGACGGCGCCGGCCTACCGGAGCGAGGTGCCAAAGTCCTGCGGAGCTGCGAGCTCCCCTACCGGCGGCTCAATGTTCGTTCAACGCTCTGGAATGGGCCGCGCGGTGGGGCGCCGTTCACCGTCGCAGCCCTCGCACTGGTCGGCCAGTCGGGCTGTCCGTGTTGGCCGTGGCAGCATGCGCCCGGCATGCTCGCAGAGGTCTTCCCTGCCGCTCAGCTCGCCGCGTGGGCGCTCCCGCACCAGCGCTATCAGGGCAGCACAGCAGTGGCCCAAGCGAACCGCGAAGCCATCGTCGCAGCGCTCGATGACCGCTGTCAGCTCTCGGCCGCACACCGGCGCGACTGCCTTGCAAGTGCCGACGCCTTGGACGCGGTGCTCTGCCTCTTCGGCGCGCTCGCCGCTGTCGCTGGCACGCTGTCGGAACCGCTTCCCGAACCGGCGCCCATCGACGGATGGATCGCGGTGGCTCCATGAGCGCTGAGGTCATCACCTCAACCGAGGCGCTCGAGGCACTCACCGAGCGTGTGAAGGCGAGTGACCGCGTCGGGCTCTGCCTCGAGCAGAACAACGAACACGCGTACCGACCGCGAGTCTGCGTCCTGCAGCTCACCCTCGGCCAAGCTCCCGTCCTGGTCGACATGCTGACGCTCTGGCCGCAGCGGCCAGCGATCGAGCGGTTGATCGAAGCGCTCTGTCGGCCAGGCCTCGCTGTTGTCGTCCACGGCGGCGAGCACCATGCCGCCGCGTTGCGCAGAGACTTTGGTGTCCGGATCGCGGGACTTTGGGACTCCCAGCAGGCCGCGGTGCTGCTTGGGCTTGCAAAGACAGGCTACCGCTCGCTCGCTGAGGCAGGCGGGGTCCGGCTGCCACCGCCTCTTGAGAGTATCGACTGGGCCCGACGCCCTCTATCCGAGGAGGCCATGACGCGTGCAGCCGCCGACGTGCGCCTCCTTCTGAGCATCGCCAACGAACTCAAGCGGCTGCTCAACGAGGCTGATCTGGTGGCAGAGCACGCGCTCCACAGCGCAGACGTCGCGCTTTCGCAGCCAGAGCCGCGCTTCCGCCCGGATGGTTTTTGGAGCATCAAGGGGGCCGCGCGCCTCGACCTGGTGGGCCAGCACGTGCTCTGCGCGCTCTATCAGTGGCGCGACCAGCTGGCGCGCGAGTTCGATGTTCCACCACGCAGAGTCATGACGAATGCGCAGCTGCTAGCGCTCTCAAGGGACCCACCTCAAAACCAGGAAGCGCTGTCGATCATGCGCTTCCACTCACGCTTGCTCCACAGCGACCGGCAGCAGCTCTGGCACGTCGTCGACAATGCGAGGCGAGAACAGATCGAGCTGCCGCCACGACGTGTCCGTGCGCCCGACAGTCGACCGGCAAAAGCGGTGCTTGAGGGCTTGAAGGCATGGCGACGGCAGGAGGCCGAGCGTCGCGGGGTGGGGCTGCAAGCCATTCTTCCAAAGAAGTCGATGCGCTACCTCGCCCGCCACAGACCGGGCGAACTTGCGCTCGTCCCCCTGCTTGGCGACCGCCGCATCGAGCGGTACGGCGAGGAGCTGAGGGCTATCGTGGAGCGAGTTGACGCGCGTTAGCGGGCAGGGGCACCCGAGGTCAGGCGTCTTTGGGGTGTTGGTTGGTTCGCGCGGTCTTTCGTCTTGCGCGGCGCGCCCGGATCTTGGCGAGACGATCCGCGGGATCAGCCGACGTGTCCACGGGGGCTTCATCCACCGACGGGCGGGCCAGCTCGGTAGCATCAACCGCCGGTCGGTCGGCCACATCGGTGTCCGCAGTCAACGCGACGAGGTCATCGACGGTGAGTGAGGACACGCCAGGGAGCGTGTCGTCGCCAAGTGGCTCCAAGAGCGCGACCGGCACGTCAGGCAGCGTTTGGTCTCCGTCGTGTTTACTAGTCGCAGCGGCGAGCAGCGCGCTCTTCGGAAGCCCTGGCTCCGTGCGGTCTTCGACCACCGCTGCGACATCGATATCCGGCAGCGTTGGCTCCACGATGGCCGGCGCGCCGGGAATCGTCGGGTCAACCGGTGGCGGGACGCGCTTGGCCGAGCCTGTCTTTCGCCTAGGTTTTGCTTTGGGCGCGTTTGCACGCGGCTTCGACTGCTTCGCTGGCCTTGTTGACCGGCCCTTTTTCGCTGTCGCTGCGGCGCGCTTTCGGCGCGGCGCGGCGGTCGGCAGCGGCGGAGGCAGCGGCGGAGGTAGCGGCCCTACCGCGCTCAGCCCAAGTAGCTCGCGCGCTTGCTTGAGCTGCTTTGAGAGCTTCGGGCCGAATGCGCCGCCATCGGTTGTCTTGATGAAGGCGAGCTCTTCGTCGGTGAGCTGCTCCGACGCTTCAATGCGCTCGATGAGCCCGCGTAGTCGCCGTCGCATCTGCCGCGCGCGCCGAGCCTTCTCCAGCCTCTCAGCTTCAGCGTCGGTTGGCCTAATCAGCTCATCGACCGGGTCATGAACCGGCTGAGCGTCGTCGCTGCCATGGGTGCGTTCACGTGGGGGAAGGATCATGGTCCGAACCTTCGGCAGCCGAAGGTACTGAGGAAACTCGTTGAGCAGGCCAGAGAAGAGCAGGGGGAGATCGTTGGGATCGGGAGCCTTGAAGAAGCCGCAGCTGTCGACGTGCGTGTCTTTGAGGCTGTCGAGGCGCTTTAGGAACTCAAACTCGCTTGCGAGCCCCGGCGGGCTCAACCCGCAAAACTGCCAGAAGATCGGCAGGTGACTCGCGCGTCGGATTCGCTTGGCAGCGATAGCAGGGTCAAGGCAGTCGCCTGCGGTGACAACGATCACAAAGATGGGGCGCGGCCGTGGGCTCTGGAGCGGTGGATACACCCAAACCCGGCGCTTGAGGGCGCCGCCGACCCGCTTCTCGCGAATCTTCATGCCCCACTCGACCGGGAAGTGCTTCTTCGCGATCGCTGTGATGATCGGCGCGAACTTGCACTCGGGCTGCAGATCGCTGCTCCGTCGGACCACTTCGCGCTGAATGATCCCCTTGGCGTTTGCCGCTTCCACGGTCCCAAGCGGACGAACGGTCTTGCCGAACGCCCAGATTGGAACGACCCCGTCGTCGTCGAACTTCAGAGCTAGCGCGAGGAGGGCCTCGACGATGCGCTGCATCGAGCCGTCAGCATAGAGGGAGCGCATCCGCCACGACACATCCACGGCAACGACGACTTCTGCGTCAATTCCGTGAAGACCTGCGTCGAGGAAGGCGCGCGTCGCCTTCTGCGAGACAATCTCGAAGATCTTGGTGTTTGGTGTCCCCACTGAGGCAATGACGTTGCCACGACCCTTGGGAGGCTGACAACCGGTCGGCGGCCTATTTGTCGAGCAGCTGGTCGAGCAGTGAGCTCAAGTCGCCTTGCACCTCTCCGGGCGTCCACAGGTAGAGCATGCCGTCTCCACGCAGCAAGCCGTCCCATGGCAGCGAGAGCGTGCCTGCAGGCATGTAGAGCTCGACTGCTTCTTGCACTGCAGCGAACGACTGGGTGCCGTCATGGTCGATGTAGACAACCGCAGGGTCGAGCCCGTGAGCGGCCGCATACTCTTGGCAGTACGCCTGCGTCGGTTTGGCACCCGCAGTGTCTTCACCGAGCACAACCACGACGTCTAGGCCGAACTCTTTGCGCGCGGCATAGGTCTCTGCCACCTCCGGAAGGTGTTCGCTGCACACCTCGCACCATCCCGCCGCAAGGACCACCCACACGGCTGCTGCGACTCCACAGCGGCTGTGGAGTGAGTAGGGCTCGCCGGTGCAGCTGACGAGTGAGACGTCAGCGATCTTGTCGCCGATCTGCTTGCCGGTGCCAGTCGGCGCGCAGGCCTCGGGCGTGTCGCTATCGTCGATGACGGCGTCGACGCCAACCTCATCGACGCACCACGTGTCGCCGTTCGGAAGGGGGATCGACCCGTAGTCGGTGTCGTCGATGTAGACTTGGACAAAGTGGGCGTCGTCCAGGGTGGCCACGAGCTGGCCGTCGACACGGTCAATGGTGAGCAGTCCCCCACTGGCCAAGAAGGTCTCTGGGCACCCGAGATCGTTGCACTTGCTCTCTAACAGAACACACGTCTCGCAGTCACGGTAGTCATCTGAGCCAATGTCGTAGGTGCCAGGCCCCAGAGGAGGCACGCTCGGCGGCTGACCGAAGTGTTCGATGACAAGCCGGTCAAAGGGCGCCGTTGCGCGCGTGCGGCCTTCGTAGCGCAGGGTCTCACGCACGCCCCGGCGCTCGATGAGAGCCGTTTGCGTTGACAGCACGATCCCTTCACGCTGGCAGTTCGCGGCATCACTGCAGGTACCAGCGTCGCAGAAGCCCGCGTCACACCCACACGTCGCGCCACACGCGTTGATGCCGCACTCGCCCGGTGAGCAAACGCACTCGGTCGGCTCATCGGTTGTGGCTTGTGCGTCGGTATCACCAGCGTCTGCGCAGCCAACGCCACCAAGTACACCGGCAATAGCCCACATGCCGAGCCTCGCCGTCACGCTGGTGTTCAGTCCGCCAGTCATCGTTGACTCCTTCGTGTTGTCGGTGAGTTCGCTGCAGACTATTGCAGGAAATCGCCGCCGGGTGTGAGGTCGAGGTGGAAATGGTCCGCGTGGGCCGCGTTGAACTCGGGACTCAGGATGATGTTGAAGACCCCCTGAGCGAAGAGGGTGTCGCGGAGCCAGCGCAGGAGCTGGCCACCTGGCGAGGTCGGGTTGGCGCTTCCGAGTTCCCAGTCGTCGATGAGCGTGTAGGTCTCACCGCTACTCACACGCACACCCGAGATGTCGATTGCGTTGGCAAAAGCATGCTCGCTCAAGGTGGTCGTCCCGCCGATGAAGCGACAGTTGTAGACCCCTAGGTGGAGGAGGTCTGTGACGCCCTGGGTAGCCGCGAGCGCTGCCATGTCGTCCATCGCAAGGGCCAGCGGGCACGACGCGTAGATGCGTTTCGCGTCGCTGCCGAGGCTGGAGTAGCGGTAGCTCACGCCGTTGAGGGTGCCGTCGACCCAGACGGGGTCGTCGATGTCGCAGACTTCGTCCGGGTATCCGTCGGGGTGGTCCATCGCGTTGACGCCGAGCTCAAAGCCGATTCCGCGATTGAGCAGCTCTTGAATACAGGGCGAGAGAGGCGGCTGGGTACCGTTGCCCGGCACGCACGCATGCACGACCGTTCCGGGGTCGTTGAAGCGCGGCAGGAGGGTGCAGTCGTAGCCACTCCGGCAGCCTGTGGGGCTCTTGCCGAAGTCACACCGCTGGACGCAGATCCCGTCGGAGCCGACCAGCCCTGCGTCGTCGCCGTCGATGCAGAAGGTGGTCGAGGCACCGTCCTGGTCTGGGCAAAACTGCCCACACGCCTTCGAGCAGTGACCACTCGGAAAGCCTTGAGACTGCTGCAAGCAATACCCGCCATCGAACGCGCACGTGGGGTCAGCAGCGCAGGCGCCGCCGACAAAGCCGACGTTGATGTCGTTGGGCCCGGTTGGCCCAGGGGGTGTTGTATCGGGTGGCGGCGCTGTGTCCGGCGGCGGCGCTGTGTCCGGCGGCGGCGTGGTGTCGTTCGCTGGCGTCGTGTCTGGGAGCGCTCCCGTATCGCCGGGCACCGAGGTGTCGGTGGTGAGCGTGTCTGGGCCGCCGTTGGTGTCATACCAAACGTCGGGCACGAACCCCCAGACCGCCGGTCGCTCGATGCGGCTGCTCTCAACCACAGGCGCATCGTCAGCACATGCTGCCGCGAGTGACACGACCATCGAAAAGCAACAGGTTGCTCGTAACTTCACAGTTCCTCCAGATACCGACAGGCTCCAAGGGCTTTGGGACTCGGCCTGAGCCTGACGAGCCCTCAAGGCGGCAGCTCTTGATGCCGAGCAAGCTTAACGATTGTTTCGCACGAGGTCATCTATTGCAGAGGCGCGTTGTCAACGACGCCCCGCCGGCTGCGGGCAGACTCGTGAAGCTCTGTAAGGCGCGCGAGGGTGTCGGCGTCCGATGCCTTCTTATCCGGTCGATAGCGACGCACGCGTGCGAACCGAAGCGCGAGGCCACAGGGGTAGGTGGGGCTGTCTTGGACACCGTCGAAAGCGACCTCGACAACGAGCTCTGGCCTCACGACATGGACATAGCCAACCACCTCGAGAGTGAGTGCGGTCAGTCGCTCGGTCTGCCATGCCAAGAGCGCATCCGAGAGGCCCTTGAACGTCTTGCCGACCATTGCAAAGCCGTCGCCATCGCGCACGCCCAAGTGCAGGTTCGAGAGGGTCCCCTCGCGGCGCCCACTGCCGGGTTCCACGCCCAACACCACGCAGTCGAGGGTATGAAATGGCTTGAGCTTGAGCCAGGTTGCGCCGCGTCTGCCCGCAGCGTACAGCCCATCATTGGCCTTGAGCATCAACCCTTCGTGCCCTGCCAACATCGCAGCCTCGAGGCGGGTGGCGACCATGTCGGCGGACAGCGCTTGAGCCGCGTCGGTTGCCAGAGGGCCGACGACGCGCTCGAGCTCTGCGCGCCGACACGAGAGGGGCTGGTCGAGCGTGTCGACACCATCGACGTGCAGGATGTCGAAAAACCGAGCGGAGAGCTTAAGCGAGCGCGCGGTGGGCTGACGGCTCCCGAAACGACTCATGACCGCCTGAAAGGGATACGGCTTGCCTGCGTCGTCAAACGCGATGGCTTCTCCGTCGACGATGCATTGCTCCGCCGCGAACGTCGCGGCAAGGGCGACCAGCTCGGGCAGCCGGGCGGTGACGTCGTGGAGCTGGCGGGTGTAGATGGCCACACGCTCGCCGTCCTTGTGGAGCTGGATCCGAGCACCATCGAGCTTCGTTTCGACCCACGGACCATCGCCCAGCTTGTCAAGGGCAGCCTCAATGCTCTCACCGGTCTTTGCGAGCATCGGCGAGATGGGCACAAAGAGGGTGATTCGGACCGCCGCAAGAGCATCAGGCCCTTCGAGTGCTGTCGCCACGGTCGCTACGAGTGAACCCGTTAACATGCGGGCGCGACGCACAGCTGGAATCGGCAGGCTCAGCGACACCGCCAGCGCCTCCACAACGAGCGGCTCAAGCGCACCTTGGCGCAGGCCTCCGACGAGGAGGTTAGACAGGAAGTCCCGGGTCGTATCGGAGAGCGGCGCTAGCAGCTCGCTCAGGCACTTCGTTCGTCGCGCGACCGCGCCACGGCCTGCGATGGCTTTGACGCGTGTAAAGAGAGCGTCGACCTCGATGAGTGTCGGCCCGGTAGGCTGCTGCGCCGCGTCAGCAGATGGGGCCTCTAGACCCCGGCGCACCGTCCGCACGAGCGATGGCCCGATGCCGATGCGTCCTTGAGGCAGGGCACCCGCCAAGTAGCAGGCTGCGACCGTCTTGCTGGCCGGATCAAGGCTGCCCAAGAGGGTCGCAATGAGCGCGACCTTTTTCTTCCGTGAGCGGGTGCCGGCAATATCGCATGAAACCTGGGCCAGCGCTGCGATTGTCATATCCGACTCTCCCCTTGACGTGTCTCAACGTGTACAATTGGCCGACGACTTGCATAATCCCCGCGGCGACCCCGCCGTTGGGGTCCAGAGACCCCAGGAGTTTACTATGCGTCACCTCAACTCCATCCTGCTACCTGCGCTTGCGCTCGTGGCACTTGTTGTCGCGCCTGGCTGCGATGGCGGTGCCGAGACCGGCGATGATGTGCCGATCAACGACGAGTACGGCAAGCCCACCTTGGAGCCTGCCGCCGAGCTTGGCAAAGCCGACAGCTTTGACGGCAACTCGGGTCCTCGGGCGTCAGGTATCTCGACCACCACGGAGGTGTGGGAAGTCACACGCCGTTGGTACGAAGAGGATGCTGCAGCCGGCATGGCGTGGGAGGCCGACAGCGGCCTGACGTGGGATGAGAAGTACGCCGCTTGGATCGACGCTCTCAAGCCGATGATGATTGAGAACTCATGGGGCGGCGAGAAGCGGTCGTTTGAGATGATGACCCCTTGGGGCAAGACGCTGCAGTCTCCGACGCTGGAGTGCGCCGAAGTCGCCATCTTCATGCGCGCGACGTTCGCCTCTTGGTACAACCTGCCGTTCTTTATGTCGGCCGGCAGCGGCAGCAACCGCGTGCACTTTGGCCACTTCGGAATCGTTCAGGACAGCGGCGCACGCAAGCCAGGCTACCCGAAGTTCCGGAGTCAATACCGTGACTACACCAGCGAGTTCGCTGGCAAGGACAACGCGTCGATCATTGCCGCTTGGCCGGTTGACACGTCACTTCACGGGCGCTCGCTCACGTCGCTGCGTGACGACAAGAACGAGTTCCTCGGTGCCGATGCGTACGCCGGCGACTACTTCGACGAGATCTACCTCAACAAGCGCGTCGGCCACTGGATGGTGCGCCTGCTCGTGAACTTCGGTTCGATGCACCTCGCGGGTGGCGACAACACGTTCAACCTCAAGCCCCGCGCGGTTCGCCCCGGAGACGTCCAGCTCGAGCGCTGGCAGCGCCGCGGCATTGGCCACACGCTCGTCGTCAAGCGCGTTGAGTGGATCACCGAGGACCGCGTCGAGGTCGACGCGATGTATGGCTCGATGCCCCGTATTCAGCCCGAGTGGTACACGGCCGAGCGCTCCAAGAACTACTTCATCACCGCCAAGACCGGCGGCCCCGGCGAGAACTTTGACGGCGAAGAGTACGCGGTCCTGGGTGGTGGAACGAAGCGCTGGCGTACCCCGGTCGTCAAGGGTGACCGCTGGCTCAACATCGTCCCCGTCGCCGACCGCGAGCAGTACATCGACTCGGCAGACAAGGGCGCGATCGCCGCACGAACCGGCGAGTATGAGGATCTGCTTGGCGACCTGACCCCTGACGAGGAGCGAGACGTCATCCTGTCCCGCATCGAAGAGGCGCGCACGAAGCTCGAGCAGTTCCCCGCGTCCTGCTCAAACCGTGAGCGTCGCGAGGAAGCGTTCAATGAGCTCTACGTGCTCAATGCCGAGCGCTTCAGCCAGGACAAGTTCGCCACCGACGCCAAGTACCGTGAGCTGAGCGACTACGTCTTCGCCGAGCTGGTCTACGACCGGTCGATGGTCTGCTGCTGGCTCAAGTCGACCAGCGCGATGTACCAGATCATCATGTCCTACAACGAGCAGCGTGTGCTCGACGACAGCGAGCAGACCTGCAACGAGCCGGTCGTGTTCAAGGCCGTTGACGGCGACTTCCAGGTCTTCAAGGACTACGCCCTCGAGATTGGCGCGCTCGACCAGTGGGTGGAGTACACCAACGACGAGAACTGCGACGCGGGCAATGCCGACAACACGACCGACGTTGAAGCGGAGACCAACTGGACCCCGCTCTGCGAGATTCGCACTGAGGTTCTGACAAACAGCGACCTGATCGACGCCGAGTAGCGTCGAGCCACGCCTCTACGGAGTGAAGGGAGACGGCAGCCGCCGTCTCCCTTTTTTGATGATGCGTCGTGTCGCAGCCGACCGCGGGTTGGTTTGGGTGGCGCCCCCCGGCTGACCGGACGCTGCTCAACGTCACGCGCGTTCAAGCGGTCAGACTGCTGCCTCATTGCGCTCAATGCTGCGCCGCCACCACCAGCCGCAGGCTGGTGCAGGGCCCGCACCGTTCCTAACTCGACGGCCTCAGCCTACCGACCGCCGGTCGAGCCGATAGGCGCTCCACCTATGGCGCGCGCGCGATTCTCGCGAGCGTGCAGGCCGCTGCGTCACCACTTTCACACGCACGATCGTAGAACGTGATCGCGAGTGGCTTGTTCATGGGCCGGTCGCCGCAGCCACCGAGGTGGTGACAGGCTCCCACTTCGCGACAGTTCTCAGCGTCGCCTGCCTCGCAGAGTTCATTGAATCGCGCCCAGGCCTGGTCTCCATAGCGACGGGCCGCTGCTGGGTCGCGCTTGACGCCACGACCTAGGGCAAACGCCATGCCCAGAGAGCGACATGCATCGCCATCGCCCCTCTCGCAGGCGACCTCGAAGCCTCGCGTTGCCCGTGCGAAGAGCTGCTGGGAGATCTCGTTGCTTGCGACAACGCCGCGCCCGTCTCGGTACCGCTCCCCAGCCGGGCCGCATGCATCTCCATAGCCAGCCTCACAGCCACGCCGGTAAAAGAGCGTCGCGGACGTTGGGTCCTTCACGACCCCGACGTTGTCGCCGCGCTCATCGTAGGTCAGCGCGAGCACGTAACAGGCCTCGCCGACGCCGAGCTCGCATGCCCGCTCTCGGAAGCCGAGCCCCTTGTTGCCGAGTCCGGCGGCGATGCGGTTGCAGGCCACACCATCGCCACGTTCGCACGACGCGGAGTCGGCTGGTGGCACGGCCGAAGGGCGCGGACCGAGCGCTGAGCCCCGACCTGATGTGGGTTGCTCGGGACCGCAGGCCGCAACGAAAACGGCGGCGACCAGCACGAGGGCAGGGTGCATCTACGATGTCGCCTTTTTGCGCCGCTGGCAGCGCGAGCAGAAGTGCGTGCTTCGCTGTCCGACGGTGATCCGCTTGAGCAGGGTCTCACAGCGAAGGCATGGCTGGCCATGACGGCCGTAGGCGGCGAGCGCGTGACCGTAGCCGCCGGTCCCGCCCGAGACCGTGCGATAGTCCGACAGCGTCGTCCCACGTGCTCGGACAGCCGCCTCAAGCACTGACACGATCGCGTCCCGCATCCCGGCGAGCTTCTTGCGAGAGACGTCACAGGCGCGCGTTTGTGGGTGCACGCGCACTTGCCAGAGCACCTCGTCGACGTAGATGTTGCCGAGACCCGCGACTGGAACCTGGCTCAGCAGGTGGCTCTTGACCGGGGCGCGCGAGCGCATGCGGTCAGCGAAGACATCGATACCGAACCCGTCACCGAGCGGCTCGGGACCCATGCGCTTGAGCGTCGGCAGTCCCGAATAGTCGCCATCCGGCGCAACCAAGAAGCGACCAAACCGGCGAACGTCTCGAAAGTAGAGCGTCTTGGGCTCGACGCCCTCCAGATCGAGCTGGACCCGGACGTGGCTATCCGGACGCTCGGGCGTGATGACGCCCGTCATCCCTAGGTGGACGACGAGCTCGTCTCGGTCGCCGACCGAACCAACCAGCGGCAACACAAGGAACTTACCGCGCCGCTCGACCGCGCGAACGAGCGCGCCCTCACAGCGGCTGAGGTGTGCGTACTTTGGCCCAGCGGGGGCGTCCACTCGCCTGGCGCGCACAATCGTAGCGCCCGTGATCCACGGTGCTAGCTCGCTTCGGACTGTCTCGACTTCCGGTAGCTCTGGCATCCTCTTCCTCGACCGCCTTGCCACCCTCGACGTGAACGCACGAGTGTAGAACCGTGGCGCGGTACCTCGGCTCCAAGGGTATTCATACACCGCAACTCATCGCCGCGTGAACGTCATAGCAGAAGCGCCGACTCCGAGTCGGCGCTTCGGCAGACGTGTCTGACTGCCGGTCGCGTCTGCGCTACGCCAGCGCGACGTCGACGAGACAGTCATAGGCCGCGCGGCCGCGCCGAGCGGCGGACTGGCTTCGGCCGACGTGAGCTGCCGTAACGGTCCCTTCGACGATGATGACCAACGCCTCGGCGAGCGCCATGGCCTGGCCGACGCCAGCCTCGGCGGCAAGGCCAGCGATGAACTCAACAAGGCGCTGTTTGTGGGTGGCAGCTGCGGCACGGACCGGCTCAGTCTCTGGGTACTCAGCAACAGCGGCCGCGAACATGCAGCCGTTGAAGCCATCCATCGAGATGCGCTCTTCCGTCGCGTCGATGATGGCGCCGAGTTGAGCCTCCGGACCGCCTGAGACGCGACCAACACGTGCCCTGTAGTGCTCAAAGATCGCCTGGTCCTCAGCGGCGAGAGCTTCCAGAATGAGTGTGTCTTTGCTTCCGAAGTGGTTGTAGAGCGTCATCTTTGCGACGCCCGCTTCGCTGAGGATCACATCGACCCCGGTCTGACGGAACCCTCGCTGATAGAATAGACGCCTCGCGGTGTCCACCAGTAGAAGCCGGCGTTTCGACATGTCCCCCCCCTAGGTCGACTCGTCGTCGGCAGCATAGCCTCCTGCACCAGTTTCCGCTACTTCGGACCGTCGTGATCGACCGGGTGTTGAGTCCTCGGAGTTCGAGATTCCACAACCCTCGGTCACGCCACGGCATCCGCGTGTAGGGATGACGTCGACGGCGCGGTGTGAAATGGTTGCGGCGTTGGTTGTCGGGAGAGGTATTGAAGCGATTTATCGCCGTCGCGGGGAACATCGGCGCCGGGAAGAGCTCACTCGTGGAGTTCTTGCAGAAGCGCTACGGGTTCGACCCGGTGTATGAGCCATTCACCACCAATCCGTACCTCGATGACTTCTATAAGGACATGAAGAGTTGGGCCTTTCAGAGCCAGCTCTACTTCCTGACGCACAAGTTCCGCCTCCACTTGACGCTAGGCGACCGGCCAGAGACCGTCGTGCTCGACCGCACCATCTACGAAGACGCCGAGATCTTCGCGACGAATCTGGCGCGTGGACGGTTGATGACGAAGCGAGACTACGGCCTCTACATGGAGCTCTACGAGACGATGAAAGGCGCGCTCCGTGCACCCGACCTGATGATCTACCTGAGGTGCTCGACCAAGGCGATTCGCAAGCGCATTGCCAAGCGTGGTCGCGCCAGCGAGCAGGAGATTCCGGTCAGCTACTTGCGACGTCTGAACAAGCTCTATGAAGGCTGGGTTGAGCGCTACGACGCGAGCCCCGTGCTGATTTGGGACAGCGAGCGCCTCGACTACCTCACCGACTGGGTGGATCGCGACGAGTTCCGCCAGAAACTCCAGCGGTTCCTATGAGTGTGGCGACGCGCGAGCTCAGACGGCCGCTCTACATCGCGGTCGAGGGACCGATCGGTGTCGGCAAGACCACGCTGGTCAACCGGCTTCAGGAGCAGCTGAGCGCTCAAGTCGTGTGTGAGCAGTTCGAGGACAACCCGTTCCTCGCTAGTTTCTACGAAGACCGCGACCGCTACGCCTTCCAAACTCAGATCTTCTTTCTGATGAGTCGGTTCACGCAGCAGCAAGCGCTGCATCAGCCGGATCTCTTCAGCCCCCACATCCTCGCGGACTACCACCTGCTCAAGGACCGGATCTTTGCGCGGCTGACGCTCGCCGACCATGAGCTGGCGCTCTACGAGCGAATCTACCGCTCTCTTGCGTCCCAGATCCTCAAACCCGACGTCATGATCTACCTTCACGCGCCGGTAGAGACGTTGCTTGGGCGGATCGACCGTCGCGGCCGCGACTACGAGAAGGACTTCGATCCGGAGTATCTGCTCGACCTCTCGCGAGCATATCACCAGCACTTTGCGTACTACCGCGAGACACCGCTGCTTCGCATCGACAACACCATGTTGAACTACGCGGACGATTCACCGGAAGTCTCTGAGATCACTCGTGACATCCTCGACCGAGCGTTCGAGCTCGCACGCACCAATGAAGGGACGACCGCATGACCAACGCAGCACGGACCCTCGAGAAAGCGTTCATCGGGACAGCCGGACTGATCGGCGTCGGCAAGTCGACCATGGCAAAAGCTCTGGGCGACCACCTCAACCTCGACGTCTACCACGAGCCCGTCGACGACAACGACTACCTGGAGGATTTCTACGCTGACATCGCGCGGCACTCGTTCGCGATGCAGGTCTACCTCCTCAATCGCCGCTTTCAGCAGCACCAGGAGATCATCTGGCGTGGTCGCGGAGCCGTGCAGGACCGAACGATCTACGAAGACAGCATCTTCGCTCGCGTCTGTCGCGATATGGGACTCATGCACCCACGCGACTACGACACCTACGTCTCGCTCTTCGCCAACCTCTCCAACTTTATGTGTCGACCGACCGCGATCGTCTACCTGCACTGCAGTCCTCAGACGTGCGCGACTCGAATCGGCAGCCGTGGTCGAGAGTTCGAGCAAGGGATCTCGCTCGAGTACCTGGAGCGACTTTACGAGGCCTATGAAGCCTTCGTCGTTGAGATCAGCAAGACCATCCCGGTCATTCAGGTGGACTGGGAGAACTTTGGCGAAGTCGAGGCGTTGGCGGACGCGATCGCGCGCGAAGTTGGACGGTCGAACTACTTGCGGCGCGTGACGCTCTAGTGTCCTCCCTTCCGGCTAGTTCGCAGCCAAATTCCGGACACGACACACCGATCTCGGCGTCGCTCGCGCTTGAATTGACCGTCAGTCCTGCAGGCCTCGCTCCTTGACCTCGGCGCATCGCGTTGCCGGAATGTTGCTACGGGCTAGCCGGACGGGACACTTGCAGGCTGCCGGAAACGCAACGACCGATGAGCGCGCGTATGCGCTCAACGATGGTCCAACGGGCGCAGGTCCTGTCGCTCTCGAACTCGCTCTTGCGCGGCGCCACTCCGACCCGCGGTGAGGTCGCCGCTCACTCGTCGGGCCCGACAAAGGGCGCAGGTAGGGACGAAGTCGGCCGGGGCAGACGGTCAAGCCACAAGCGCTGTTTTCGAGCGAGGCGAAGGCGATGTGCTTGCCGGCGGGGGCCGGCGGACGACCGCGATGCGTGCATCGTCGAGTCCGAGTGAGCGCAGCGAACGAACCGACGCCGCTGGCGAGTGCATCGCGAACGTCGCAGCCGGAAAGAGCGCCTATTTTGGGACTAGTACTAGTTGCTCTTGAGCTTGCCGAATGACGCAGCGGCCAGAGCACAAGCAGAGATGACGCAAAGCGCCATGCCGCCCAGCGAGAGCAAGATGATCAGGTCATCGTCGCGACGCGCCATCTCCAGTATCGGTAGCAGGTTGCCAACAAGCAACGCCGCGCCGCCCACGAGACCAGCGAGGCCCCAGATCGAGCCAAGGGCTCCGACGGATTTTCCACTCGCGAGGCCCCACAAGCCGATCATCAGCCATGTCAGAGCGGGTGAGAGCATCAGGGCAATCACCATGATGGCAATGATGTCGAGACCGCCAAGCCTTCCGGCTACGACAACCAGCGCGGTTGCGCCGACGCACGCCGTAAGGAACGCGAATGCGGCCGCGACAGGCGCCATCGCCCCCGTGACTCCGCGGGTCGACGGTATGCCGATCGCCATCAGCAGGTAGCCCACCGCCATGAGGCCTGGTCCGATGGTGAACGCGAGCTCTGCCATGCCCTGGTTGCCCTGGAACATCGGCAGGACCATCATGACAAACGAAGCGATCGCTAAGACCGCGCCGATTCCGATCAGTGGTGCGCGGCTCGAACCCGCAGCGGACGGTTGCGCCGTCGACGGTCCGGGCTTACGAGCTGGAGCGATGGGCGCCGCTGCAGCGACTTCGGGTCGGTTCACGGCGGACTTTGGCACCACTGCAGCGGCTGCGGCCGCTTCAACAACCGCCTCCCGCGGTGCGGGAGCCTTCGCCGGCGCGGCTTCTGCCGGCGCGGCTTCTGCCGGAGCGGCTTCGGCGGCTTTCTGGCGAAGTGGGTTGGCAGCCTCCAAATCGCTACGCAGCTTGGCGCCGTCCATGTAGTTGAGCGTCCGCTGGATCGGCCGGTCGGGACTGGGCGACTTGCCGAGCATCGCGTGCAGCTTCGCCACCTCGGTTGGGTCCATCTGGAAGGTTGGATCCTGGCCTGGCTCGAACTTTGGGTCCTGCTTATCGCCGCTCATTGGCTCACCTTAGCGTGTGTGGATGCGGCTCGATTGCCATGCTGACGGGTAAAGATCAATTTGCGTGTCAGGCGGGAGCGGTATCGGGAAGGTCGATATGCGCGAGGTAGCGATCCCGCAGCCCGGAGAGTGCTTCCTGCAGCTCTACCCGCTCTCGGCGGAGCTGCCCCAAGCGTTCCGACTCCGACCACAGGGCTCTGATCCCTGACCAGGTGAGCCGATGCAGCCGGATCTCGGTCATGTAGCGAAGCCCAAAGAGAGCAACGAAGGGTAGCGCCGTGCCGTAAATGGAACCGACGATTGGACCAAAGAGCAGCGCCGCCACGCTTGTCTGAACAGCCCAGAAGCCACCGAAGAGCAACGTCCCGAGCAGGAGCTTGTTGAGTGCTTCGCGGTCCTTACGCGGCTTGATCACCCGGAGGGCCGCCCGAAGCAGGAGGTAGGGAGGCGCGCTCTGCAGCATCCCAAAGAGCGCGAGCGGAGCGCCGAGTATCAGGAAGCGTCGTCGTCGTTCTGACGCTTGCGCTGCTTGCCTGCGCTCGCTTCGGTGACCGAAGACGGCTGACTCGCCACCAAGTCCAAGTGCCGCGCGCTCCTCGACGTAGCGTGCCAAGCGCCGACGTAGCTCGAACGCCTCGTCTGGAAACTCTTCTTCGACCCAGCGGTAAGCATCAAGGACACGCTTGACGAGAGCGGTGCGCTCAGCCGGCGTTTGCCCGCCGACATCGAGTCCGCGCTCACGACGGATGTCGACGATGATCGCGGTGACCTGGGCGATCAGACGCTCGTCTTCAACCTCGTCGATGTGAATCGACAGGCTCTTGAGGTGTTCCTCAAGTCGGCTAGTCAACGTTCGAACGCGACTCGGCTTTTCCTCTTGGGACTCGACTGGCGTCTGTCGGGCGACGAACTCCTTGATCGAGATCGGCGGCCCAAAGGCGACGTGCACGTCGCTTCGGAACGCTTGCCGAACAAGGTAGTTCAAGGCGACCGGCACAATCTGAACGTCGCTGCTCTCAGGGTCGTCGATGTCCACAGCGTCGAGCGCGATTCGGGCAACCCCCGTCTTGATCTTATGGACACGGTAGCGAGCGTGGGTCTTGCCCTCGGGAAAGATCGACAGCACGCCTCCGCCGCGGAGGAGCCGACGACACGCTGCGAAGGCGTCGGAGTTGTCGACCGAACCCCCGCCTTTGTCCTGGCGTCGTTGAATCGGGATGGCGCCAACTCGACGTAGGACACGCCCAAAGATCGGAA
>CALHXW010000019.1 GCA_938040325.1 uncultured bacterium
AGGTCGCATCCACAACTACCTGCGCATGCTCTGGGGAAAGAAGATTCTCCAGTGGAGCTCGACGCCTCAAGAGGCGCTCGCGACGCTCATCGAGCTCAACAACCGGTACGCCGTCGACGGACGCAACCCGAACTCGTACTCAGGCATCTTTTGGACGCTTGGACGCTTCGACCGAGCGTGGGGCCCAGAGCGGCCGATCTTCGGCAAAGTGCGCTACATGACGAGCGAAAACACCGCGCGCAAGGTCAAGGTCAAGAACTACATCCAGCGCTGGACAGGCCTCTTTTAGGTCTAGACCCAAATCAAGTGCTGTCTTCGAGCGAGGCGAACGCGATGCCCTCGCCAGCGACGTCCGTGCGTTCGCTTCGCTCACCTGAACTCGACGATGCACGGGATAAGTGACCATCTGATCGGTGCTCTAGTTCGCGGACTCTCCGACGCAGCGGAAGCTGCTAGCCGGTTGTGAGAAGGTCCGGGCTACGCGCTCGGTGATGCTGACTGGCTTGGCCGCTTGCGAGTCTTCTTCGGGCGGAGATTCTGGGCGGTCGGTGCGTCTTGGGCGCTCGCCGTGAGCGCGTTGAGTGCGTCTTTGACGGCGGTGCACACCGATGCCCTGTAGGCGCGAGCGTCCAGGTCATGGAGTGCGGCGAGGGTCTCCGCGCTCGGTGCGGCGCAGGCAGCCAGCGCTCGCACAAGGCGGACCTGCAGGCGCGGCAGCGGGGTGCTGAGCGCCTGACGAAGTGCGACTTCGGCTCCGCGAGCGCGAGGCCCCGCTGCACGCAACACGTCTGCGGCGGCGCGCTTGAGGGTGAGGCGCTCGTCTTTGCCCAAGGTCGACGCGATATCGAGCAGGAGCTGATCCGGCACAGCATCGGCGATACGCTTGGCGCTGTCGTCGTGCACATGCGCCCTCGCGCCGAGCGCTTCGATGATCGCGACGGCTCCTTCGGGTCCAAAGCGGCCAAGCGCCTGGGCGATTGGGCCTTCTTGGAGCGGCTGAGCGGTTGCGAGCGCAACGCCGAGCTTCGGGATCGCTCGCCGTGCCGCTGAGCCCATCATGCCCAGTGCGGCCGCGGCGGCGCCAACGACCGCTGGGTCTTCGTCCTTCATGCGTAGCAACAGCGCGTCGATGGGGCCTTCGCCCCCCGGTCGCAGCACGCCGATGGAGAGGGCCGCGTTTCGGCGAACGACCGCGCGGCCATCGGTGAGACGCTTCATCAGCGTCGAGAGCTCAAGCACGTCGGCAGCCTTGGTCAGAGCGCTCAACGGCAATGCCCGATCCATGAAGCCATCGACGCTGACCGGCTTGGGTGCTGCCGCCTGGGCTGCCCTGTTTAGGGCCTTGTCTGCTGCTCGGCCCGCGGCGCGCCTGACCGCTGGCACCGACTCGCGACGCGTCAGCTGGCGCAACGCATACACGACGTCTCGCTGGCCGCGACCAATGCGGCCCAACACGACAGCGGCTCGACCCCGAACGCCAGGCGCTTCATCGTCAAGTGCGCGAATCAGCGCGCCAATGGCGGCATCGTCTTTGGTCTCGAGCTCGCCCAAGACACGTGCGGCAACATCGCGTGCGACAGGGCGACGCGCATGCTCGACCGCGAGCGTGAGGGCAGGGACGCACGACGGGCCGACCCGACTGATCGCTCGGACAACCCCCTTGAGGTGCGCGGGACTCAGCCGGTTCGACAGCCCATCGAGGACCGCATCGAGGTGACGCTCCGCTACCGAGCCGAGGGCGGTGACCGTCGCATTCACCACGCGCTTGTTGCTGTTTCCAGTGAGGTTGATGAGCGAGCGGACCGATGAGCTGTCGCCGCAGGCAGCGAGCAGGGCGCATGCGGCGAGCTTCACGCCGTCGTCTTCGTCTTTGGCGAGCGGCGCCACCGTCGCCGTCACTTCCGCGTGGTCGGTCTTGCCTGGCTTGTGCAGACGCATCAGGTCCAGCGCGTTCGCTCGGACATGCGCGCGGCCGTCGCGCAGCGTCCAGAGAAGTCTCGCAAGGGTCGTCTCTTTGACGAGGTGGGTCATGGACGCGTCGGTGAGCCGCTCGGTCCAGAACTCCGGCGTCGACACCTCAACCGGTCGGTCCCGTGCGGCCTCGAGGGCCTTGTTGATGGCGGCGTGAGCACGCAGCAGTGCCGGAAGAGACGACGGGTCCGCCTTGGCTCTGAGGCTCTTGAGGTACGCGTGGTCGGCCTCCGTCAGCTCCTCGATCGACTCGAGGACGCGGAGTGCCTGAGGCGCAAGCTGGTCATGGAGGACCGCGCTGAGCAGTGCCTTAACGACGGGGCCGCCGATCTTTCGGAGCGTGGCTCGACTCCAGCGTCGTGTCAGCGGTGATCGCGACGCTAGCGAGACGACGAGGGGCTTATAGGTGTGCTTGCCTCCAGCAGCAACAAGCTCACAGACGAGGATCTGGGTAGCGTAGCTGGCCTCGCCCATCTGGCGAATGAGCGGCTTGAGCGGTATCCGGTCGTCCTTGATGAGCTGACCCAAGAGGCGGGTGGCCGCGTCGCGCACTTCGTTGTTGTCGTCATTGATGCCGGCAAGCATCAGCGGAAGACGGACCTCTCCATCCACGTCGCCGATCGCGAGAGCTTCGAGACAGAAGCGGCGAACCACTGGATCGCCGTCTTTGCATGCGACCGCCACCATGGCGGCATCGGAGGTGGTGAGCTCGCCCCAGCCTCGGAGCATGCGGGCGGCATTCTGGCGTACATGAACGCGACCATCGAAGAGCGCTCGGCCAACCACCGGGCCGCGACTAAGCTCGCTGCACGCGCCCAGAAGTGCCTCGTCCGAAGCGTTGGGCTGTCCCAAGACGGGATGGAGACTCATTACACCACCAGAGTATGACGAAAAGATGTGACCTGTGTGGCGGTAGTATCGGCCGAGGAGGGATCTTGTTCAACGCCTGACACGGATTGGAGCCGCTCTCAGGTGCAAGCCGTCGGCTCTGTCTGGGCGCAAAACTGGCACGCAGGCGGGTGAGCGTCGCAAGAGCCGGTAGCGAAAGCTCAAAGGCGCCCGGCACATCGACGCGATCGGCACCGTCAGCGCCGCAACGCGTGTACCGCAGCGACACGCGGAACGCTCAGCTCAAGGGCGCGGCGAAATGATGCGCGCGCGTGGCGTCGCTGGGGATCGCAGTTGCGGCCCGCGAGCCGACGCCACCAGGCTGCTTTTAGGTCTCGCTCGCCGGAAGGAGCGTCTCGAGTTTGTCCACGGCATGCAGCGGTGCGTCGGCACCATCCATCAGGTGGCGAATGGTCCGGTACACGAGCCGCTGCTTGTTCACGAGGCTCTTGCCCTCGAACTCAGCGGAGGTCACCGAGATCGTGTAGTGCCCACCGCCGCCCGTCACCACGGCGCTTGAGCCTTCGATCTGGGTCTCGATCGCGTCCTTGATGACCGCGCAGAGGTCGCCAGTCACAGAGAAGGGAGAAGTCATGATTGCACCTTAGTGGCGATGAATGAGAGCCGGAGGGCTTGGCCGCACGCGCCGCGGGCAGCCATGGGCGGGACGACAGCCGCCAGGTGTCCGCGGGTGCGGACACGCGCTTGAGCGCCGGGCGAAGGTCCGCCCGACATCGTCGACGGCGGACGCTTGAACGAGGTCGGTCCGTCGCTGCTGGTGAGCGCATTGCGGAAGTCGCAGGCGTCGGCCGGTGAAGGTCCTGCGAGCATCGTCGAGCTCGCGCGAGCGAAGCGACGGTGAGTGCATTGCGGAAGTCGCAGCCGTAAAGAGCGCTTGTTTTGGGGCTAGTAGCGAGGAACGTCTTGGTCCACATCGCGCGACCAGCCGTCGATGCCACCAGCGAGGTTGAAGACCTTCGTGAAGCCCTTCGCGATGAACTCCTGAGCTGCTGCTTGGCTTCGTCCGCCATGGTGGCAGTGGAAGTAGAGCGGCGTGTCTTTGTCGAGTCCGAGGGCTTCCTCGCGTGCGGCTGCGTCAAAGAGTGTCGCGCCAGCAATCGCCGCGGTCTCGCGCTCGGCGATGCTGCGAACATCGTAGAGGCGAAGCGCGTCGTCGGCGTCCATCGCCGCGCGGAGCGTCGCCGCGTCGATCTGCTGTACCGCCGCAGGCTCGTTCGGGTTGTCGATCTTGAAGCCGCCCTCGTCGGCGACGAAGTCGATCGTCATGCCGTTCGCACGCTTGGCGCTGCCGCGGTCGAAGAGCATGGCGATGCCACCGCAGTCGACGACGAGGTCGCCGTCCTGTTGGGGGCTGAACTGCATGCCGTACTGGAAGTGTCGGCTGATCTGAATCCGAACACTCGGCGCCTGGCCGTCGCGCTCGGCTGCCTCGGTGAGCGTCTTGATGGCGGCTTCGGTGACCGTGATGGCCGGCGCTTCCACCTCTTCCATCTCGACGCCGAGCATCTTGTGAAGCTCGCCCGAGCCGAAGAGCTGCTTGGTGATGTCACAACCACCCACAAACTCACCACGGATGTAGAGCTGCGGAATCGTCGGCCAGTCCGAGTAGGTCTTGATGCCGGAGCGAATCTCAGGATCGGCCAGCACGTTGACCGTCTCGTAGTCGTCGATCATGTCATCGAGGATTCCCATGACGGTCGCTGAGAACCCGCACTGCGGAAACCCGCGCTTTCCCTTCATGAAGAGCACCACGTCGTTCTTCGCGATGATCTGAGCGATTTCTTCTTGAGTTGCGTCTGCTGTCGCGGTCATGAGTCCCCCGAAGGTAAGGTCGTTTCTCTGCGGGTTGTTGCACCGCAGGCTGAGCATCGCAAGCGTCGGCACACACCGGTGGGCCGTCAATCGCGGATTTCGGCAACCATGAGGAAAAGCCGTCGCGTGCCCAGGATGGCGGGCAAGACCGCAGCGGGTGGTGCAACGGCAACGTGGGCGTAGCCGTCCGCTGAGCGACGCGGTGCGGCCCTGACTGCCAAAGCTTCCTGCTTCAGCGATGCTCAGGGCGTCTGAGAGTCACTCAGCCGTTCATCGACGGGCGCTCACCGAACTCTTTCTTCAGCTCATCCAAGACACGCTGGAAGTCGGTCTCAAGATCGCTGACCAACTTCGGCACCGGCGTCAGCTCACCACCCGAGACTGCAAGCTCGAGGTGCGATGCGATGTCGGCCATTCGACGGGCGCCGAATGTGCGACTGTCGGTCTGAATCGCCTGCGCAACCTGCTCGATCGCTTCGGTGTCGCGGCTCTGCCATGCCGTACGGATTTGCTCCATGCGCCTGTCGAACGACGTGATGAAGTTGTCGATGAGGGTAAGCGCGCCTGGGTTGGTCTGGTGGAACTCGCTCAAGCGAATGGCCAGCGTGGAGCCACGCCGGCGCCGTCCACTCCGCGAGCGCCGTCCGCGAGGGTCGGACGCATCCGGCGTGGTGGGCTTCGGTGGCGCTTGCTTCAGCGGTGGTGGCGCCTCGATACCGCTTGCTGCGGCAAACGCCGCCTCGTCCACAGCGACTGCATCCGTCAGCGTTGGGTCGTCGTCGAGGGCAGACATCGGCAAGGGAGGCGGGGCTGCGGCCATCGCTCCGTTCGTCGGCGGCGTCGGCTCTAGCCTCGGCTGCATCGGGATGGGCGGCGCAGCCTGCTGCATCGACGCCTGGTTGACCCGCTGCTTGAGCTCGGTGACCTGCGCATGGAGCTGGCTTCGATTCTCCTGGGCCCGGTCGAGCTCGCGCGCCAGGAAGTCGCGTTCGCTCTTGAGCTCGGCGACCTCATCAACAGCCTCCGACGTCTGGGATGCTACCGCGTCAAGCTCGGCCTCAGCGGCGCGAAGTCGCTCTTGCAGGTCGAGCTTCTCGATGAGGACCGCATCCGAGCCGCCACCCGCGCGAAGCTGAGCAAGCGCCTCGTCGCGCGCTGCCTCGGCGATGCGCGCCGCGTCCCGTGCTGCTGCCAGCTCCTCTGACGCGGCCTGGCCTGCGCTCTTGTCCTGAGAGAGCTGCGCGAGCGCTGCGTCACGCTCTTGGAGTGCGGTCGCGAGTCCGTCAGCGCGCTCTCTCAGCGCCTCGACTTTCGCCGTGAGGGTCTCCCGCTCTTGCTCGGCTAGGTCTCGGCGACGTCGCGCCTCTGCGAGCTCTGCGTCACGGTCGACCGCTTCTTCCAAGTTGTCGACCAGCTTGTTCCGCTGGGCGACAAGGTTGTCGCGCTCAACACGAATCGCCTCGACTGACGTGAGTGCCTCGGCGTCAGCAGCCGAGCGCTCCTTGAGCGCGCTGACCTCTGCCGAGAGCGCATCGTTGGCGCGTGCAAGCTCTTCGCGTTGGGTCGAGAGCTTACCAACCTTCTGCTCAAGCTCTTCGACTTTTGCCGTCAGCTCATCCGGCAGCGGTGACTCCTCGAGGAGCTTCGCGAGGCGGTTGTTTTCGAGCCGTAGCTCTGTCGTCGTCGTCTTGACGCGCTTGACCTCTTCGCGAGCTGCGTCTCGCTCGATCGCCATGCCGTCGGACTGTTCTTCGAGCTGGTCGAGCAGCCCCTTGAGGGAGTCGCGATCCTCACGGATGGCCGCTGCGTCTTTGGTAGCTTCAGCAGCCATCTCAAGTGCCGTGTCCACCTCGCCACGGTCTCGCTGGACCCGGCTCTGTACGTCGGCCAGCTCCTTGGTCATCTCCGCGACCTGCTCGCGTAGGCCGACCAGCTCTTGGTTTGCTGCCTCAAGCTCGGTCGCCCGATCCTCGGCGAGCTGCGAGATCTCCGTGAGCGCCTGCTGCGCTGTCTCGCCATCCTGCTGCGAGTCACGCAACGTGGCGAGCTCTGCCCGCACCGCTGCGAGCTCCTCGGCAACAGCGCCTCCCTCGGCAGCCCCTGCACGGAGCGTCTTCAGCTCGTCCTCGAGCACCGTGTTGTCTTTCTCCAGCGCCTCGGCCAGGTCAGTCGCCTCAAGCAGCTCTGCGGTGAGCTCCTCAAGCTCGGCGCCCTTGGCGTCCATAGCCATCTTGCTCGCGCTCTCGGCCGACGCGATCGTGGCGAGCGCACTCTTGAGCTCCGAGTCCCGCTCGGCTGCGAGCTTCTCTGCAGCTGCGAGGCGCGTCTCAAGATCGTTGCGCGCCTCCTGCATCGCCTTCAGCTCATCGCCAGCATTCGTGGCGCCAGCAAGCCTCGCTTCGAGCTCGCCGCGTGCCGTCTCAAGCTCCTTGACCTTGGCTTCGGCCGCTTGGCGCTCGCGCCGCTCGTCTTCCTCGCTTGCAGCAGCGAGCTGAACGAGATCATCGAGCTCCTTGGCCTTGGCCTCAGCCGCCCTGAGCTCCTGCGCCATCGCGTCTCGCTGACGCTCGACCGCTGCGAGCTTGCGCCCGGCCTGCTCGGCATCCTCGGTCGCGATGCTCAGTGCCTTCTGCTTGCGCTCTTCGTCGCTACGTATCCCGTCGAGTTCGCCCTGGAGCATGTCGCGCTCGCGCGCGAAGGCCTCTGCTTCGTCCGCGGCCTGGCCAGCCACCTGCAGCGCCTCTGCCAAGTCGGCCTCGACGCGCGCGGTCTTCTCGTCGGCCGCCTTCACCTGGCCCTCGAGGAGGGTCAGCTTCAGCGTCGAGTCGCCGAGCTTGCCCGTGAGGCCATCACGGTGCTCGGTCACCTGCTTGAGCTTTTCCTCAAGCGCAGCTTGTTTCTTCTCAAACGATGTCCGGACTTGAGTCACGGACTTCTGCGCGGCTTCGTGCCGCTGCTTGAAGTCGCGTCGTTCGTCCGCCAATCGGTCGCGCTGAGCGCGAAGACTACGCATCTGCTCGTCGAAGTCCGACGCCTTGCCAGCGGTCTCACGGCTCGCCTTGAGCGCCTCGTCGCGCGCGCGCTCAGCCTCGGTGGCGCGCTGCTCATAACCGGCGATGAGCCCTTGAGCAGTCGCCAGCTCGCTCGCCGACTCTTCGGCGCGCGTGTTGGCCTCCGAAGCGGCGGCGCGAAGGCGCTCAAGCTCCGTGGCGAGCTCGGTGGTCGAGCCCTCGAGCGTCACCTTCTGCGAGCTTAGGTCGTCGAGGGCCCGCGTGGTATCCTCAAGCTGCTTCGTCACGTCGTCGCGAGCTTGCAGCGCCGAGTCGCGCTCGGCTTCTAGGCCTGAGAGCTTGCTCTCTGCGTCCGTCAGCTCTTGCTGAGCCATGTTGGACAGCTCTTCGGACTCAGCCAGCGCGGCCTTGAGCTTATCGAGCTCCCGGCTGGCCTCCTCAGCGAGCGTCAGTGACGCCTTGGCGTCTTCCTCAAAGCTTGCGGCGCTGGCCTTGGCTTGCTCGAGCGCTTCTTGGGCGTGACTGCGCTCTTCGTTGGCGGCAGCGAGCTGCGCGTCGAACGTCTCGGCCTTTGCGGTCGCTTCCTCGGCAGTCGTCGTCAGAGCCGCGAGGTTGTCGCGCAAACGCGCGATCTCTTCGCCCATTGACGTCAGCTGCTCGCGCGCCGTCTGTAGGTCTTCATTGGCGGTCGCGCTCGTCTCGCTCGCATCCTTGAGCAGCGCCTCTGCGGCCTCAAACTCTTCGCGCGCGGCGTCCCGCTCCGACTCGGCGCTCGCCAGCTGCTCGCGCACGGCTTGGAGCTCGGTGAGCTTCGCCTCGTTCTCTGCGAGCTGGCCTTGAGCTGCCGCGAGGGCCTCTGTCTGTGCGCTGAGGTCTGCTGCCGCCTTGGCGAGTGCCTCCTCTTGCGCTGCAAGCTTAGCGTCGCGCTCTGCAAGCTCCGTGGCGCTCCCATCGAGCAGCTCGCCTGTCGCGCCAAGCTCGCCTTCTAGCTCCGCCACGCGCTCGGCGGCTGTCTTCGCGGTTGCCTGCAGCTCTCCGAGCTCCGTCGCCAGGCGATCGCGCTCCTCAGCGACTGCCTTCGCAGCCTCTCCGTCCGCGACGCGCTGCTCAACGGCGAGGGCCAGTTCTTCCGTCTTCGACGACAGCGAGGCACGCAGTTCCTCGAGGGCATCGTTTTTGCCGACGAGCATCGCTTCGAGAGCCTCGGCCCGTCCTGCGGACTCACGGAGACGCGCCTGTTCTGCTTTAAGCTCCTCAACCTCCGTGCTGAGCTCTTCTTCGCGCTCGGTCGAGGTCGTCGCAAGGCTCAGTGCGTCCTCAAGGTCCGCGTTGAGATCGGCGACCTTCGCTTCCAGCCCTTCAACCTTGGACAGGGCCTCCTTTCGCGCCGCCTCCATCTCGATCGCGCGCTCTTCGGCGGTCGCGACCGTGTCTTGGAGCGTCTTGTGGTCGTTGCGGAGTTCCTCAAGCTCGGCGCTGAGGGCCGTGCTGGTAGCCTTGGCCTCTGTGAGCTCCGACTCGCCCGCATCCGCACGCAGCTGGGCGTTGTTTGCGGCCTGCTGAAGCTCTTCGATGCGCTCGCGCAGCGCGGACTCGGTGCCATCGGCCATCGAGACGAGCTTCTTGAGCTCCTCAGTGAGGCTATCGCGTTCGCCAACGAGCTCTGCGCGTGACGCCTCGGCGGCCTTCAGCGCGGTGCGCGCCTCCGTCAGCTCCGCGGCCAGCGTGTTGGTCCGCTCCTCAAGCTCCGAGCCCCGGGCGTCGAGCGTGAGCTTCAGGTCTGCCGAAGCAGCTTCGGCTGCCTCAAGGTTCGTGCGTGCCGTCGCAAGCTCGGTCTCGAGTCCCTGCGCGCGGCTCTGTTCGGTCTCAAGGCTGGTCCGCGCCTCGGCCAGCTGCGTCTCGAGCGCGCTCTGTGCCTCGCCTTGGTTGGCGGCAGCTTCCTCAAGCCCACGGAGACGAGCCTCGGCTTCCTCCGCAAGCGACTGATGGGTGGCTGATTCCTCGCGCGCCGTCGTGAGCTGCTCCTCAAGCCCAGCAATCCGCGCTTCGGTCGTGTTGAGGTCGTCGGTGAGGCGCGTGACCTCGCCGTTGAGGGAGTCGCGCTCGCCCTCCAATGAGCGGACGCGCTCCTCGGTGGTCGCTAGGCGGCCGTGGCTCTCACCGACCTCCGTCGCGGTCTGGGCGAGACGGGCTTCCGTTGTCTCGAGCGACGCTTGGATGGCGGCCTGGGCCTCTTCGGCCTCGACGAGTGCCTTGCGTGCAGACTCCAGCTCTTCGGTGACGCCAGCCAGCTTGGCCTCAGCCTCCGCTCTCGCCGTCTGCAGAGCCTCGTCGGCAACGGTTGCGAGCTCAAGCGCCTCGGCGCCCTCCACTTTGGCGGCCGCGAGCGCTTCCTCAGCGGCGGTCGCTCGGTCGGCGGCCTCCTTGGCTTCGTTCTGTGCGCTCTCAAGCGCCTGCTCGGCCGCGACGGCGCGCTCGTGAGCTGCCGTTGCCTCTTGCGCCGCGCGCTGGCTGGAAGCGTCGCCATCGGCTCTGGCTGCCTCAAGCGCAGCCTCCGCCGCGACTGCTCGCTCCTGTGCGGCCTCGCTCTCGGCCTTCACCGCCTCAAGCGACTGCTGAAGCTGGGTAGCCTGCTCACGTGCGGCTTCGCTCTCGGCCTTCACCGCCTCAAGCGACTGCTCAAGCTGGGTAGCGTGCTCACGTGCGGCTTCGCTCTCGGCCTTTACCGCCTCAAGCGACTGCTCAAGCTGGGTAGCCTGCTCACGTGCGGCATCGCTGTCGGCCTTTACCGCCTCAAGCGACTGCTCAAGCTCGGTGAACTGCTCGCGTGCGATGTCGGACTCGGCGGCCAGCGCATCGCGTGCCTCCTGGTTGGCGGCTGCCTGGGCTAGGGCGTCGGCGACCTCGGCCGTGGCCGTGGCCAGAGACGCTTCGGCCACGTTGGCGCGCTCGCGGGCAGCAGAAAGCTCCTCGCTCAGCGTGCCGGTTGCAGCGGCATCTTGCGCCAGCTGGTCGCGCTCTTTGCGGAGGTTTGCCTGCTCTTGCTCTGCGTCCTTGAGCTCAGCTCGCAACGTGTCGAGTTGCTCACGTGCCTCGGCCAAGTCCGCGCGCGAGCTCGCCGCAGCCTCACGCTCCGACGAGAGCGCCGAGTCGGCTTCCTCGGCGAGGCTCATCGCTTGCGCCGTTTGCTCTTGGCTTGTGGTGAGTTCCTGCTCGAGCGCGGTGCGCGCTTCGTTGAGCTCTTGCTGCTCTGCGCGCTGGCTCTCAAGCTGGCTGCTCAGCTCCCCGAGCTGTGTGGTGAGCGCGTCACGCTCGCCCTCCGTGGCTGCCAGCGCCGTGCGTAGCTCGTCGACGCGCTCGTCAGTCGCCTGCGCGCTCTGGGCGATCTCTTCCCGTTGCGCTCGCATCTCATCGAGCTGGCTCTGCAGCCGATCGCGCTCGTCGGTCAGTGTCTCCGTCAGATGGGTCGACTCCGCGCCGGCGTGCTGCAGCTGCTGCAGCTCTTCGGCCAGGGCCGCCGCACGCTGCTGCTGGGCGTCGCGCTCAGAGACAGCCTCCGCGAGCTCTTTGGCTTGCGCCTCGGAGCGCTCAACGACCTCGCGGGTTGCGCGGCTGACCTCTTCAAGCCGCTGGCGCGTCTGAGTGAGCTCCGCTTTGTGCTCACCGGCCTCGCGCGCGCTAAGCTCCACGCGCTCGAGGGTGTGGTCCAGCTGAGCACGTGTGGCCGCTTCGTGGGCGCGAGCGGCATCGAGCTCGACCTTGAAGCGCTCACCGTCGGCCTTCGCCTGTGACAAGTGTCGCTCGAGCTCTCGAAGCTGCTCGCCGGCAGTGTCGCGTTCGCCTCGCAGCGACTCGTCCGCGCGCTGTAGGGCTTCGAGCTGCTGCTGCAGTTCGTCGCGCTCACCCTTGAGACGACGGGCTTTTGCGACCTGACTCTCGATGTCGAGTCGTGCGCGCTCTAGCGTGTCCTTGACCGGACCGAAGCTCTGGATCTCGGCGTTTCGCTCCGCCAGAAGGACTTTCGCTTCGTTGAGCTCCCGCTCCAGGCGCTCGCGCTCGACCTGGCCGACGGCGCTGCCCTCGTCGGTGGCTGCCAGCGCACGCGACAGCTGTTGCTCAAGCGCGGCGACCTTGGTCTCCGATCGCGCAAGGGCTGCACGCATGTCGGCGACGTCGTGCTCGGTGGACGAGGGCTGCGGAACCGCGGTCTTGACGACGTCGAACTCGGCAAGAATTGCGTCGACGACTCGCGTCGCGGTCTCCGGGGGAACCGCTCCCTGTCCGAGCGAAGTCCGAAGGTAGTAGAGCCCGCGCTGAATCTGCGCGAAACGGGCCCGATGTTCGGTTGGCGATAGTTGGGGCATGCGTCGGAGTCCCACTACGGATGATAGGAATTCGGCCGGACAGATTGGCGCGAAAAAGCGCCAAGGTGTTCTTTCTAACCAATGCAACGCAGGGCTGGAAGGGATACCCTGCCGGTTCTGGTTTCAATTTCCGGCGCGCCGTCGCTGACAGCGGCGGCCGCGGCCAGTTGCCATCGCTTCACAAAAAGACGGGAGGGCCGCCAGATGGCTGCAGATGACCATGTGGCTCGCATACGCGGGGCGATCGTCGAGACTCAACATCGCGTGTCGGTCGCGGTCTCTGACGGTGATGGCCATCTGGTCTGGTCTGCAGGGGATCCGCGGGCCATGACGACGCTCAGGTCGACCGCCAAGCCCTTTCAGGCGCTTGCCGCGCTTGAGGCGGGCGCCGAGCTCGATGACGCTGAGCTCGCGCTCGCGTGTGCGAGCCACGAGGGCACGCCCGACCATGTCTCCCGCGTCGCGGCTTGGCTCAGTCACATTGGCCTCACGCCAGAGGATCTTCGCTGCGGCGGACATGCGCCGATGGATCCAGCGAGTCGTGACGCGCTTGCCCAGAGTGGCGCGAAGGTCACTAACCTTCACAACAACTGCAGCGGCAAGCACACCGCCATGCTGATGGCCGCGCGCTGTCTCGATGCGTCTTTAGAGACCTACCTCAAGCCCTCTCATCCACTCCAGCAGGCGATCCGCGCGCTGATCATCGAGCTCTGTGGGAGTCGCCACTTGGAGGATGCGGTCGACGGCTGCAGTGCGCCGACGTTCGGGATGGGCCTGCACCGCCTCGCACGGATGTTTGCGCAGCTCGCTGAACCTGCGAGCGCGCCAGCGCACCACCGAGCGGGCCTGACGCGAGTGTCGGCCGCGATGCGCGCTCACCCCGAGCTTGTGGCCGGCGGTGGCGTCCTCGACACGGTCCTCATGCGCAGCGTCGACGGGCTCGTGGCCAAGCGCGGCGCGGACGGCTGCTACGCGATGGCGGTGACGGCGGGGGATGGAAAGCGTTACGGGGTGGCGCTGAAGGTTGCCGACGGGAACTCGGATGCTCGCGCTGTGGCCGTGCTCCGAACCCTCGAGGATCTCGGGGTCGTGGCGCGCGACGCGTACGAGCTTGCCGCGTTCCGCCGGATGCGGCGCATCAACTGTCGCGGAACGGTGGTTGGGCACGTTGAGGCGCGGTTTTCCCTCCAGCGTCACGCCTGACCGGTCGGGGCCGGGCTAGCCAGGGCTAGCCAAGCGTCTCGGCAACGCCGCGACGAGCACGCCATGGTCAAGCTCGTCGTTTTCTGCCTATCGTTGGCCCATGTCAGCGAACGACCCATCCGGGCCCGGACAACGGCCGGTGCTCACGCCCTACGCAACGAAACCGGTGACCTCCGTGGTACGGGTCGACGCCTACTGGTACCCCGTGTGCCGCAGCGGCGAGCTCGGAAAGCGGCCGATCGCACGGCAGCTGCTGGGGCAGCCACTGGTGGTGTTTCGGCGGAAAGGACGGGGAGGGGAGCCAGCGGCGCTGCTTGACCGCTGCGCCCATCGCAACATCCCGCTCTCAGACGGCAAGGTTGTCGAGGACACCATCCAGTGCGGCTATCACGGCTGGCGCTTTGATGGTGCCGGCGGGTGTCGCCTCATTCCGGGGCTTAGCGGGGACGCGACGCACGCGCGTGGGCGCCGCGTGCCGTCGTTCGCTTGCCGCGAGCAAGACGGCCTCATCTGGGTGTACGGGCGTCCGGATGAGGAGCCTGACATCGCGCCCTATGCCCTTGGCGCAGTGCCGCCCGGCTACACCCGCGTCGAGCGCGAGGTGCGTGCGACGGCCTCGCTCCACGCGACGCTCGAGAATGCCCTCGACGTGCCGCACACAGCGTTTCTCCACGGCGGCCTCTTTCGAGACGAGGGCCGCCGTCGCGAGATCGAAGCGCGTCTGACCCGCGGGGTCGACCGGGCGGAGGTCGAGTACATCGGCGAGCCTCGGCCTACCGGCGTGGTCGCCAAGCTCTTGGCGCCAAGCGGGGGCCTCGTGGAGCACTGGGACCGCTTCATCTTGCCGTCGGTGGCCCAGGTCGAGTACCGCCTAGGCGACGACAGCCACGTGCTTGTCACCGCAATCGCCTCACCCATCAGCGATTATGATACGGCGCTCTTTGCCACGATCGACCTGCGCCTGCCGGTGCCAGGCTGGCTGGTGCGCCCGGTGCTCGAGCCAATCGCCCTGCGGATCTTTGCCCAGGACGCCAAGGTTCTCAGCCAACAGACCGCCCAGATACGGCGCTTTGGCGGTGAGCAGTACGAGTCCACAGAGATCGACCTGCTCGGCCCGCAGATCTTGAAGCTGCTCAAGCGCGCCGAGCGTGGGCGACCGCTGCCGACCGACCCCGAGCCGTACGCTCGGACCGTGAAGATGCTGGTATGAACGACCAAGATACGGCGACAACGACGACAGCGACCAAGCGCAAGGCAAAGAAGCCCAAGCGTCCCTTCACCCAAGGGGATGTGGTCGCCGGCAAGGTGACGGGTTTCGGGCCAGATGCCGTAGCTCGCGGCGTCATCGGCGGCGTCGAAGGGGTGAAAGTCGTTGGCGGTGTGCCCGGCGACGCAGGGACGTTCCGTCTGGTCCACGTCGGCAAGAACCAAGCGATTGCGCGACCTGAGGACCTTGAGACGGTCAGTGAGGACCGCGTGATGCCGCGCTGCGAAGTGGTCGACACGTGTGGCGGTTGTCCCTGGCAGATGGTGAGCGTGCAAGCCCAGCGACGCGAGCGAGCGGCGCGGCGGGAGCAGGCGCTTGGGCCAATGCTGGAAGGGGCCACGCAGCTGCCGCTGGTCACGAGCCAGCCCTACGGTCACAGGACGCGCGCGACCATGATCGCGCGACACCGCGCAGGAACGCTGCGCTTGGGGTTCTACGCCCCGCGCTCGAGCCAGCTGGTGCCGGCAGAAGACTGCCCCATCCAGGATCCCATCATCAATGAGGTCATGGCGTTTGTGGGTGACGTCTGCCACGCCGAGCGACTGCCGACGTGGCGCAACGCAGAGCGGCCTGGGCTCTTGCGAGCGGTTCGCTACGTGCTTGAGCCAGAGCTCGGTGCAGGCATCCTGACGCTCGTGCTCACACGCAAGCCGGGGAGCGACTCACCAACGATCGACCGGGTCGCACGGATGCTCATGGGGCATAGCGGCATCTCTGGGGTCGCAACCGCGATCGCGCCCCCTGGCGGCTCGGTCAACGGGACCCTCGACCGTCAGCTTGTCGGTGCGCGTCGCCAAGGGATGGCCGTCGGTGATGAGCGCGTTCTCTTTGGACCCACGGCGTTCGTTCAGACGAATGCGGCCGTCGGGGCCCAGCTCGTCGCCCAGGTGGTGAGCTGGCTGAAAGCCGCGGTGCCGCCGGCTGCGTCGGACGCAGACGCCGCGCCAACGCTTGCTCACCTTGTCGACCTCTACGCAGGCGTGGGCGTCATGGGCCTAGCGGCCCGGCACCTTGCCGACAAGGTGACGCTCATCGAGCGCCACCACCAAGCGGCGATCGACGCTCGCGCCAACGCGTCGCGACTCCCCAACGCCGCGCACGTCCAGGTCGTGGAGACGGCAGCGGCGGATGCGCTGGGCAGGCTCAGTGACGCAGACGCCATCGTGGTCGACCCACCACGCGCAGGATGCGGCTCAGAGGTCGTCGCCGCGCTCGCCTCGAGCTCAGCGAGGGTGCTGGTCTACGTGTCGTGCAACGTGCGCAGTCTCGCGCGAGATGCCGCCGTCCTGCAGGCAGCGGGCTGGACGATCCAAGAGGTCGCACCCTTCGAGATGTTTGTGCACACCCACCACCAAGAGGTGGCCGTCTTGCTGACCCGGCCGGGTTGACCAAGCTGGCGCGCACGTGGCACGCCTTCTGCTGGCGCGGCGCGTCGGAATGGAACGAGTGGCGACCCCGAGGAGGCGACAATGGCGCGAGAGGTAACGGTTGAGTTCGAAGGTGCCGTCAGCCGCTTCGCGTTGACCCGCATGACCCGAGAGAAACTCTACGGTCGACGCCGGCGCGTCATCGTCGATGAGCAGGGCGCAGCATGCGTCGCAGCGACGCTCACCTTGGATGGCGCGGCCCTCTTGCCCCCTGGCTCGACCTCCGATCTGTACGTCGACAGCGCGTTCGACACCGTCAGTCGCTCGCGCCTAAGGGCTGTCGACAGCGATGGGGAGCCGATTGAGAAGGTCCCGTCGACCCTAGGGGTTGAGCAGCCGCTGAGTGGCCCGGTGACACCCGAGCGGGTCCTCGACCACGTGACCAACGCGGTCTACCTGCTCGACCCGACCGAGCTCGCGCCGGGGCTCTTAGCCCAGCTCGATGCCGGTGAGATCTTCGAGACGGGGTTCAACTACCGCGACGGCTACACGCTCAACCCGTTGTTTTTGCTGAAGAACGAGGCTGGCGTGTTCGCTCTCGTGGCCGAGCCAGCTGGCTTCGAGCCCGTCCGTAAGCAGCTCGTTCCCGTCGAGACAGGCGAGGACCCCTTCGCTGACGACGACCTCGACTTCAGCATGTTCTAGTCGCCCGAGCGCTGCTAGGCCTGCTGGCGGTGGTGTCCTCAATCCTCGGCCTCGAACGAAGCCAACCCGCGCCAAACAATCAAGACCCCTGACACGGACCACTCGGCTACCGCGCCGCCATTCGCGCCGCTGCGAACCGCGCGCGACCACACATCGACCGGAGACGTTCCTTGCCGCCACGCTTCATCACCCTCACGGACCAGAAACAGCGCGACGCGCAGGTTGCCATGGAGAGCGTCAAGCGCTCGGCAGGTCATCGCTTCGTCACCGAGGACGGTGGCGCGCTCGACTATGTGCGCCTCATCCGCACCACCGAGGGCCACGACTACCGGGCGCTGCTTGACGCCGCCGGCGACGACGCTGGCGTGGCTCAGGCGCTGGTCGACGGCGACCCGGAGATCGACTTCGAGCTGGTCGGCCGCAAGGTCGGACCGGCCGACCGGGTCTGGGTGCGCCAGGACGGCTCGGTGCTCTACGCCGCCCGGGTGCTGAAGGTCACCGAGGATCCGCATGGCGAGGAGCTCAGCCGGGTCGACTTTGTCGATATCGAGGCGAGCGTTGGTTCCGACGACATCCTGCCGTGGACGGGCCGTCTCTTTCCTAAGAGCGAGGTGGTTCGGCGATTTGCGCTCGTCCGCAAGGTCCAGCTTCGGCACATCAACGGCCTGACCTTCGACTTCCTCTTCGACATCGCGCGAACCCTCCAGGAGCAGCAGAAGATGCTGCTGGTCGGCTCCGGCACGAAGGGAAGTCAGCCCCTGATCTTTACGCGAAACGGTTCGCCGTACCGCGGGTTTTTGGAGGGACGCGTGGAGGGCGATGGGTTTTTGCTCATGCTCCACCTCTCCAACCTTGAGCTCAAGCTGCCGGAGCCGAAGCCCGCTGTGGCCGACGTGGCCGCCGAAGGGGGTGAGGCATGAGTGTCTTTGCTGACGAACTGACACCTTTTGGCGCTGGCTTGCGGGGCGCGATCCGGTCGCTGACCGACTCGGCCTTGGGCACTGAGCTGGTCCGCTACCGCAAGAACGTTGCCAAGCGCTACCGGATCGTCTTTCCGGACAAGATCGGTCAGTACCTCCCTGAAGGCGACCTGCACGTCTCGACCAAGGTCGACGGCGAGCTGTGGTTTCTGGTCAAAAAGGCTGGCGAAGTCGCACTCGTGGCCTACAACGGTCGCGTGCTGACCGGCATCGAGGTGTGTGCTGAGGCCGAGAGCCACCTGGCCGCGCTCGACGACTGTCTCTTTGCGGGCGAGCTCTTCGCGGTGAGCCAGGCGAAAGGCGTGCGCCCGCGGGTTCATCACGTCGCCTCGGCGCTGAACTCGACCGATGGCCATCGGCGCCTCGGGTTCAAGGTCTTCGATGCGATTCGAATTGCCGGCGAGGACCAGCAGCTGTCGTCCTATGGCGAGCGCTACGAGCGCATGAGCACGATCTTTGCGGCCGGCAAACGCTGCAATGTCGTGGCCACTCAGATCGGTGACAAGCCACTGGCGGCGAAGCTCTACAAAGAGTGGGTCGACTCGGACCGCTTCGAGGGGCTGGTGGTCCGAAGCGAGCAGGGGCTGACGTATAAGGTCAAGCCCCAGCGCTCGATCGACGCGGTCGTCTTGGCGTTCGGTGAGCGCAAGGTCGATGGCGACATCATGCAGGTGCGTGAGCTCAACGTCGGGCTGGTTCGAGACGACGGCAGCTACCACCTCATGGGATCGGTCGGCACCGGCATGACCGAGGAAGAGCGCGCCGAGTGGCACACCCGGCTGTCGCAGCTGACCGTGCCGACGACCTATCGAATGGCCAACCGCGAGGGCACCTTGTGCCGGTTCGTTCGGCCTGAGGTCGTCGTTCAGATCAAGTGCTCGGATCTGTTGCTGGCCGACAGCGACGAGGCGCCGGCGAAGCGAATGACGCTGAACTACTCGCCCGACGAAGGCTACACGCCGCTGGCGATCATGCCGATTCCGTCGCTCATCCACCCAACCCTCATCCGCGAGCGCGACGACAAGACCGTCGATGCCGCTTGCGTGGGGCTCGAGCAGCTGTGGCGCTACCTGCCCTTTGAAGGCAAAGACGACACGCCGGTGGTCGAGTCTCTCGCCAAGAGTGAGACGGTGCGACGTGGGGTCTGGGTCAAGGAGACCAAGGGCAAGCTTGCCGTCCGAAAGTACGTGGTGATTGCCACCAACAAGGGCGATGGCGATGCGAGGTACCCGTCGTTCGTCGTGCACTACACGGACTTTTCAGCCGGGCGGAAAGAGCCGCTCAAGACGGCGGTGCAGGTCGCGAGCACGACAGAGCGCGCCGATGAGCTCATCGACGCCTGGGTGACCAAGAACGTCAAGCGTGGCTGGGTCGAGCACGAGTAGCGGGAGCTGTCGCCGCGGCGGCGCTCTCCGGGTCGGGTCGAGACCTGAGCGGCGGTCCCGGAGCACGCTCCGCGTGCTCTAGGCAGCTGACACGGTCAGCGATGCGCTCGGCGCGCCGAGGATGTCTTCGGCTGTGATGGCGTCTGCGGCGCGACCACCGAAGTAGCGCATCAGGCCGGCGGCTTCGTAGTGCGGTTGGATTCGTGGCGACATCAGGCCGATCTCGCGGAGGTTGGGCACCATGCGCGAGAACATGTTGTGGCGGAACGCCTCCATCCCGGGCGAGCGGCCGACAAAGAGCTTCCAGTCGTCCCAGCTCACGCTGCCGGCAAACCACTCGTCGTAGACTTCGCGCGCCATGAAACGGTCGCGCATGAGCATGGCAATCTCAAAGGCCCAGTCTTCACGCTCACGACGCTCGCGGTCGGAGACCTCGTTGTTGAGGTGCTCGCGCAGCGCAACGACGCCGTAGTGCACATGGCGTGCTTCATCCTGGATGACCCCGCGGAGCAACGACTTGAGGAGCGGCTCGGACGTCAGCTGGTGCATCGTGGCAAAGGCACCGAGCGCGAGACCCTCGATCATGATCTGCATGCCGATGAACTTCATGTCCCAGCGGGAGTCGGCCATGAGGGCGTCGATGATGACAAAGAGGTTGTCGTTGACGTGGTAGAGCTTGCCGAGCTTGGTGTCCAAGTAGCGTGAGAACACCTCGACGTGCCGTGCTTCATCCACCACCTGGGTGGCGCCGTAGAGCTTGCCATCGAAGAACTGCACGGCCTCGGTGACCTGGGCCGCGGCCAGCAGCGCGCCTTGCTCGCCATGAAGAAACTGCGAGAGCGACCACGCAGCCAGGTCGTTGGTGAGGCGTCCTTGGTCGGCGCGGCTGAGCTTGATGCCGAGCGTCTCGCCATAGCGGAAGTCAGCAAACTCCGGCGGAAGGATCGGGCGCTCCCAGTTCTCAAGGTCGACGTCCGTGGCCCAGTCCAGGTCGCGCGCGCCGTCCCACTGACCGCGCTTGGCACGGGCATAGAGGTCGGCCATCTCGGGCTGGTCGGATGGATAGGTCCAGTCGAAGTAGGCGTCGTGACTCGCCGTCATCCGAGCAGGCACGCCCTGCTTGCCCCGCTTGAGCAGCAGCCCTCGCACACCGGAAGGTGCGAGGGAGCGCAAGACCTTCGGATCGCGAATCTGAGCGAAGATGCGCACGGCATCGACGTAGCTGGTGACGCCCTCTCGGACCTTCTTGGGCATCAGCTTCCAGGCATGGTCGAACATCTCGGACTCCTTTGGGGCGTCAGCTCATCGTCGCGAAGAAGCGACGGATCTTGGTGCGGTGGTAGCGCTCGATGAAGCGATGAACGAGCTGCAGCGTGTCCTCGGCGAGGGTCGCTGCGTTCGCGGCGTCGAGGCCGACGAAGCGCTCGCGGACGACAGCGATCTCTTCGTCGAAGAGACCGGAGACGGCCCGCTCGTACATCCCGAGGTCGTCGACGGAAAAGGTCACACCGGCGGCGGTGCCAAGGCGCTTGAGCTCGCCCAGCAGCTCGATGATCCAGACGTCGTCTTCGAGCACCTGGAGCGCGCCGTCGGGGGTGCGACGCTGGACTGGGAGCAGGCCGCCTTCCGCCATCGCAAGCAGCTCATCCTCCGCGACGCCGGCCGAGCGGAGGTGGCCCCGTGCCGTCGTCGGTTCCGGTGTGTCAGCACCGGCAGCGAGCGTCGAGTCTGCGTGTGCCTTGACCTCAGCTAGCCAGCGCTGCTGCTCCGGTGAGAACCCGCTGCCGTCGCCGTCAAACATGGCCTTGATCGCGCGCAGCGGCAGGAAGCGTTCATGCTGCAGACGCCGGATCAGCTCAAGCCGCTCGAGGTGAACGGGGCCGTAGTAGGCCATGTTGCGGCCGGTCTTGCGCCCGGCGGGGAGGAGTCCCTCGCGGATGTAGAAGTGAATGGCTTGGCGCTCGAGGCCAGAGGCTTCGCAGAGATCGCGCATCCGGAGGCGCCAGCCGGACTCGGTGGTGGTTGGGGCCGACACCATCACGGGACCTCGAGCTGACACGAGGACAGCGGCCGGGCGATGCAGGTCAGGACCACGCCCGCCTCTTGCTCAAGCGGCGTGAGGCAGTGGGGTTGGGGCAACATCACCTCGCCCTCGCTGAGCGTGACGCTGCAGGCGCCACAGCCCCCCATCGCGCATGAAAAGGGAAGGTCGACGCCCGCACCCTGGGCGGCTGCGAGGATCGTTTGCCCAGCGCGCACGACGAACGTCGGTCCTCCGGGGCCCAGCGCGACCTCTTGGTCTTGCAGGTCGGCTAGCCCTGAGCCGGGGTCGGCGGGGCTTGCGAAGCGCTCCTCGTGGATCGCTTCAGCCGGGACGCCGCGCGCGTGCAGGACGTTGCGGGCTGCGGCCATCATCGGCTCAGGGCCGCAGACGTAGACCTGCGTCCCGGGTGCGTCGAGGGCGACGTCGTTGGCGCTCAGCGTTCGCTCGAGCCCGTCCTGGTCGAGGCGGTCGCCAGCATCATCGTAGGTGTGGATCAGCCGAAGTCGCTCGCCGCCGCGGCTGGCCGTGGCAGCGAGCTCCGCTCGGTACATGACGTCAGCTGGGCACTGGTTGCCGACGATGAGGGTCACCGGACCGCCGGCGGCTGCGAGAGCCGCGTGGACGATCGAGAGGATCGGCGTGATGCCGCTACCGCCGGCAATGAGCACCAGTGGCGACGCGACGTCGGTCGGCACGAACGTGAAGCTTCCGGACGGGCCGAACACGTCCAGCCGGTCGCCGACCGCCAGCGTGTCGTTGAGGTGGTTCGAGACCACGCCATCGCGGACGCGCTTGACGGCGATGCGGTAGCCCCGGGCGTCGCCGGGCGCACTCGAGATCGAGTAGGCACGGCGCAGCTCCTCACCGCGGTAGGGAACGGCGAGGGTCAAGAACTGGCCCGCCGTGTGGGGGATCGTGTCGCCACTGACAGGAACCAGCCACGCGCTCACCGCGTCGGGGCTGACCGCCTCGACATCTGTGACCTCAAAGCGGCGACCGATGAGCCGTGGGGCCGGGGCGACAGCTCCCACGTCCGAGGGCGCCGGCGCTGCGGCTCCGTCACGGCGAACCCCTCGCAGTCGCTGTGCAGTGCCAGCGCGGACGACCGGCGTCGGGGGCCGGCCCGCGAGCACGGACGCCACCATGCGGGCGTCGCGCGCAACAGCCTCAGCGCGGGTCCTTAGCCGGTCTCGGAGAGCTTGTGCGAGGTCGCGTGCTGCCATGTTCCCACGCTAACGGGTTGGGCTGTCTAGTGTCAACTGGCACTTTACACTTCACGCTCGGCGAGGCGCGCTGCCGGCAACAGAACAGGCACAAACTGTTTACAACTCCATGTGAATCGAGGGTTTGGGCGGCCGTCAGTCCTCTTGCCGGCGAACGCTGGCGCTCTGACACCCCCCACATCATGAGGAGACTCGCCGTGTCCATCCTGCTTAAGACCCTGACTGCGTTGCTGGCCCTGTCGTTCATTCCGAGCACCGGTCTTGCTTATCACCCCACCCATGGGGGCGTGGATCGACTTGCCCGGCACGACGTGCGCGAGATGGCGTCGACGCGACGCGGGTCCGACATCTGGCGCGGCATCGCGGGTGAGTCGCTGGGGACACCCTTTCTTGCGATTGAGCGTCTTGAGCGGCGCGGCAGCAAGCGCGCGCGGGTCACGTTGCAGCGCCAGCTCGACAGCTTCAGCTACGGGGGCGGCGCCCTGACGTTTCGTGGTCAGGCTCAAGAGATCCACAGCCTTGAGTGGTCGGGTCGCAAGCTAACGTTCGCGGTCGAGACAGAGAGCGAGCGTCTTCAGTGCCACGTGAAAGTCCGCGGCAAGCGGGCCTTCCGCGCCCGCTGCTCGCCGACGCAAGTCGGGCAGGGCAACGATGGCTACTACAGTGACCAGCCTGCGCCGATCGTGCACCAGACCAACTGGGCTTCTGTTCCTTCCGTCATTGCCGCTTGTGGCGACGCGTTCTACGGCGGGTCGAGCCAGTCGGCCTGCCTCGATACAGTGAAAGCGTTCCGCTACAACCCGGCGCCTGTGATCGCCGCCTGCGACAAGGCGATGTACGGCTCGACCAGCACGCTGGCGTGCGTTCGCAAAGCATCGCGCGCTTGGGCGGACCCGAGCCAACGGCTGCAGGCGTGCGACGCGGCGGTCATGGGATCGTCGGCTGTCCTCAAGTGCTTCGACCATGCCAACAAGGCGTCGTACGAGCCGTCGCGCGTCATCGCCCAGTGCGACAAGAGCATGATCGGGACCACCAACACGCTGGCGTGCATTGCCACGGCCGTGCGTGCCGACCGTGACGTGGCCGCCACCGTTCGCGTTTGTGACGAGTCGATGATGGGGTCGAGTGCGGTGCTGAGCTGCCTGCAGCGCGGCGTGTCGTTCTAACGAGGTCCCGGTCGTGGGCAATCGCGCCCGCTAACAGCCCGGGGTCCCTTGCGCTCGCGGCGTCGCGAGAAGGCGCAAGGGACCTTCGGGCAACCAGGCTTTCCGTCCACAAACCGGCGAAGGGCCGTCGCCGCGCCTCCATGTCGGGCTCGACCGGTGGCGAAAATCTCGGCAGTGCCTGCTTGCCGAGCAACGCCTGCGGAGCGAGCCATCATGCGGGTGGGCCAAAGCTTTGCCTCCGCGCACACCTCGTGTTTTAAACCCGCCTCGGAATCACACCCGCACGATGAGCGTTCGCGCCAGCGAGGCGAGACCAACTGGATCGAGGTAGATGATGGGCTGGATGAATCGAGTGACCGGAGCTTTCGTCGTCGTGGCGGCGCTGACCTGGACGGCAATGGGCACTGCGAGCGCCAAGGGGCTCACGCCTTCCGGAGCCACCCAGCTCTCGGTCGCGCAGACCGCCAAGATCCTCGCCGGAACCGACGTCACGCCGCTGGCGGAGCTCGACGACCGCAAGCGCTTTGCGACCGAGTATGCGTCGATGGCGACGGAGAAGTGGTCGCGCTACCAACAGAAGATCGCCACGCCCCTGCGCGACTGGGCAGCCAAGCAGCTACCAAGCGCCGCGGGTGAGACTGTGTACTACCCGTTCGCCGGGCCCGACCTGCCGACGGTGCACCTGCTCTACCCAGACGCCAAACGCTACGTGCTCATCGCGCTCCAGAAGGGCGGACGCGTGCCGCGCCTCGCGACCGGCAAGCCCGCCGTTGCTCGGCTCTTCTTCCGTGTTTTCTCAAGGGGCTGGAAGAGCTTTGCTCACCGCGGCTTTTTCCACACCGATCACATGAACCGCGACATGAACGAAGACAGCTTCGTCGAGGGGGTCACGCCGGTGTTGATGGGCTTCGCGGCGGGCCTAGGCTACGAGGTCCTCACCGTGTCGCCAATCCGGGTCAACGCCGACGGCAGCGACCTCGAGCCTCACCCTGGCGACAAGACCAAGCGGGAGACGTGGGACTCGGTCCGGCTCTTGCTCAAGCGCGCCGACGGCACGCAGGTCACCGTCGACTATCTCCACATGGATCTGAGCGACGGCTTCTTGAAGAAGGACGAGGCCCATCGCAGCTGGGTCGAGATGATCTCGAAGAACAAGGTGGTGACCAAGGCCGCCTCCCACCTCATGCAAAAGCCCTTCTTCTCGATCGTTAAGCAGGCGATCTTGGAGCACGCCACCAGCATCTGGCAGGACGAGACAGGCATCGACTACTCCGAGCTCGACAAGCACTTCGATACCCAGCTCTTCGGCGAGTTCACGCGCGCCAACAAGCTGTGGCACGAAAACGTGCAGCGCTCGCTCAGCAGGGCCTACGCAAAGCGCAAAGACATCCAGCCGCTGCCGTTCCGGGTCGGCTACAACAAAGACAGCGGGAGCTGCGTCCAGTACGCGGTTCGCCGTAACTAGACCCAAAACAAGCGCTCTTTCCGGCTGCGGCTTTGGCGATGCCCTCGCCAGCGACGTCCGTGCGTTCGCTTCGCTCACCTGAACTCGACGATGCACGCATCGCCTTCGTCCAGCGGACGCCGCTGGCAAGAACATCGCCTTCGCCTCGCTCGAAAACAGCGCTTGATTTGGGACTAG
>CALHXW010000020.1 GCA_938040325.1 uncultured bacterium
CCAGCACTTGGCGGTCAACGGCGGCTTTCTTGAGGTCAGCGACGACAAGATCATCATCGTGACAGAGACGGCTGAGACGCCCGACGAGATCGATGTCGAGCGTGCGAAGAAGTCACTGGCCGACGCTGAGCGCAAGATCGCTGAGCTGAAGGGCGGCGACAAGGCTGAGACGCTGTCGCAAGCCATCGCACAGCAGCGTCGAGCCGAGACGCGTCTTGCTGTGGCAAAGTTCGCGACACCGGCGGCCCTCAAGAAAGGCTGACGCAGTCGGCCAAGACAACGAAAGCCAGCGCTCTGTGCGCTGGCTTTTTTCTTTGGCCTGCAACGCCGCAAGTCCAGCCGACGCGCCGAGAGCATCGAAAGCGGCATCGCCGGTCTCTTAAGAGCTGACGAAGAAACTGCCGTCGCGAACGAGCTTTTCGACCCGCCGGCGTTGCGCGTCCTGGAGGCGCCCCTGCATCCGGTCGCCGGGCTCGTCGTCTTGGACCGAGGTATCGGTGGGGGCGCGAGTCACTCCGCGCGAGACCAACGAGCACCACGGGATGCCCAGACGCTGCGTCCGTCAACCCGCGTTGAGCGCGAGGTCTGCGTGGATGAGGCCGACGCCAAACGGTCGACCTCTCTGGCTGCGACGACTTCGATACAAGCCATCGCCGACGCGCCCTCTGCGCCCTCTGCGGCTGTTGCAGGTGGCATTCTGGCTCGGCAGGCGCGACACTGCGACCCAGCGTCTCGTAGTCTCTGACGACCACCACCTGCGCACAGGAAACGATTGAGCGTCCGACCCCACTCAGCACTGCGGGTGCCAACACCAGGCGACGGAACGGGCAGCGGCTCGTGGCACGATGTGCAGACCGCCTTTGGGGTTCCTGTGATGGTCGCCGATCCGGTCACCTATCTCGGTCACTACCCTGGCTGGTCCACCGACCTTCATGCCCTGCCCTACGCGACGCTCTGTCGGCTCGCCCGGTACACGCGCCGCCTAGGTGACGCAAGCAACGCCCCGGATGCACTCACACGCTGTCTCACCACAGCGGTCTCAGCCCACGCGCCAGACAGCCGTCTGATCGTCGAGGCCGCATCGTCGGTGGGCACAGAGCTTCGCGCACTAGCGCCCCTCGCAGACTTCGTCATTGGGTTTGACCACTCGCTGCCTGAGACTCAGGTCGCGGTGCGTCAGCTCGCGGGTGAGACCGTCTTTCCGCTGGAGCGCCTCGAAGGCCGCAGCTTTCGAAGCGCTCCACCGATCCAGTTCGCGAGGCTCGACAACGTCGTCGCGGTCGTCGGAGACGCTCTTGATCCGCCGGTTCAGGCCGAGTGTGCCGACGTAGTCGTAGCGCTCAACCTACTAGACTGCGTCCATGATCCCGTCGCCTTGCTCGGGCAGCTCGATGCGATCACCGCACCAGGCGGCCTGCTCATCGTCTCGAGCCCCTTCGCGTGGCAGGACAGCATCACGCCACCAGAACGCCAGCTCGCGACGCTTGAGCCTCTATCCGAGGTTGCAGGATGGCCCTCGGCCGGCAAGCCCCTCAACGAGTTGAGCGCCTACGGTAGCGCCGCAGCTCTGCACACGCTCTTGCGTGGCGATAGCCCGCTGCTAAACGTCAGGCACACCATCGTCGAGACCCACGAGCTGAGCTGGACGCTGCAAGACAACGCGCGCGCTACCTCCCACTACACAGTCCACGTGTGCGTCTCGCGGAAGAGCGGCTAGAGCACCGGTCAGGTGAATTGCATCCGAATTGGTGCGGACTTGCGTTGGCCACCAAGGCGCGACGCGGGAGTTTGTCGGGATAAGTGACTGAGGAGCAACGACGGTGGCTGGCGTAAGTCCGCAGCAAGTTACTCGCCGTAGCGTGACCAGCCTCTTCGGTAGACGCGCGCTAGCACCGCGTCGTTGAGACGGTTGATACACGCGGGCCCTTCCGGGCGGCCTTCGTCTGCGGGCCATGCGAAAAGCGACGGCAAGAGCTCTGTCGTGACGTGCCGTGTCGGCACAGTGACGTTCAGCTCGGTCACGTCGATGTCGCGGCCGGTGGCCATGGTGAAGCCCCAAACGCCGAAGCTCGGAACGACCACGCGGTAGGGTCGGACCTTGAGCCGCGGGCCACCCTGCCCGCCTGCATGAACGCTGCCGACAGTGTCAGCGATGCACCAGAAGGCGTCACGCGCGAAGAAGGGACTCGTCCCCTGAGTCACCAACACGCCATCGGCGGCAAGGTGACGCGTTACGAGCCGAAAGGATGACTGCGCGTAGAGGCGCGAGAGCGTTGAGTTCGAGGGATCCGGTAGATCCATGATGATGACATCCCACGGGGAATGCCGCTGTTTGAGGTATTCGAGCGCGTCCGTGTTGATGACCGTGGCACGTGGGTCGTTGAGGGCGTTTTTGTTGATACGAACAAAATCGGGGTGAGACGCCGCCATTGAGGTCACGCCTGGATCGAGGTCGACCAGGGTGACGCTCTCGACGTCGTCATACTTCAAGACCTCGCGCAGCCCCATGCCGTCGCCGCCGCCGAGCATCAGGACGCGGGTGCGCCGCGGCGTCACTGCCATCGCCGGATGCACGAGCCCCTCGTGGTAGCGATACTCGTCGCGACTTGCGAACTGCAGCGACCCGTTGAGAAAAAGCCGCATGTCCCCGCGCCACCGAGTCACGACGATGCGCTGAAATGGGGTGTTCTTCGCGTAGACGACCGGGTCTTGATACAGGCCCGACTCGATGGACTTTGCGATCGCCCCGCTGAAGACAACGCCCCCCGCCATGGGGATCATGAGCAGCAAGATGATGGCGATAGCGACCCGACGCGAGCCTCGGAAGGCCTCGGGGAACACCCACACGCCGACCAGCGCGACAACGAGGTTGAGCAGCCCGAACAAGCAGCCCGAGCCGATCGTACCGAGCACCGGGATCAGAAGAATCGGGACTGCCAGCGAACCGATGAGCGCGCCGGCGTAGTCGAGCCCAAGCACCGACGACGCGTTCATACGGAGCGACTCAAAGTGCCGCAGCGTTCGCAGCAGAATCGGGATCTCCATACCGGCGAGAATCCCGACCGCGCCGAGCATCAGTATGAGCACCGGGAGGTAGGGGCCGCCGCTGGCGTACACCCACAGCAGCACCGCCGGGATGCTGCCGCCGATGACGCCGATGAGGATCTCCATCACGAAGAACGTGCGAAGCAGCCGAGTGCGCACGAAGCGAGAGATGAACGAGCCGAGCCCCATCGCCGACAGGAAGATGCCGATGGTCAGAGAGAACTGCAGGACACCATCGCCAAGCAGGTAGGTGCTCACCGCGCCCGCGATAATCTCGTAAGCTAGGCCACATGCAGCGACCAGCAGGACGCTCCAGAGCAGCACTAGGCGCCGACCATGACTCAGCTCAAAGTCTTCGACCCCATCGCGGTCCACGGGCGTTGTGTCAGCGGCTCCGTCGCTGAGGACCGAGTCCGTCTGCTCGTCGTACATGCGCCTCCCTAGGCGTTCACTCGTTCTCTCGGGCCACAGCGCTCATCTCCGGTCCAGCCGTCCACAAGCGCGCAGTCCCGGGGCTAGCTGCCCGGCAGGATCATGATATCGTCTTCATCGATACCCTTACCGATCGCGACCTCAGCCGTCTCGCCCCACCACTCGACCGCCAACAGCTCGCCTGCCGGACCCTTGTAGTCGGCAAACTTGCACTTACCGAGGTCGCGCGTCCCCTTCGCGTCGCGTTTGCGCACACGTGCGCTGCCCCGGTCGTCGAGGCTGAAGGTAATGGCCCCCACCGTAAACGACTTCGGTGGCGGAAACGGCACGTCGACCGAACCGCTGGGCAGCACCTCGAAAAAGCCCAGCCGAATCCGGTCGTCATCATCGACCACCAGCCAGCGGTCTTGACCATCATCTGCGCCAGACAAGAGGTGAACCTGCCAGACAGAGCCTTCCTCGTCATAGAGCAGCGTCGACTCCACGATCATCGTGTCGTCGTAGTACTCGACGATGTCGTTGGGCTGTAGGTCGAGAATCCGCCGCTCATCGTCGGCAAGCTTCATCGCCTGGGTCTTCACCTCGAGCTTTTTGGCTTTGGGTCCGCCAACCCGCGCCTGCTGAGCTCTCTGCTGAGCCCAGTAGCCGCCTCCGATGAGCGCACCGACTGCCAAACCAATCAAGATCCACGTCATGTTCCCTCCTAGACAGCCGGCGAGCCAGCTGAACGCCGCAGCCCCGCAGGTCGTACTCTAACGAGCAGGACCCGCGCGGTCAGCGCCAACGTTCCCTTGGATGCGCGCTCTTCGCGGCCTCGGTGGCCAGGCGGCGCGGTCGAATTCAGTCGTCGTCGGCGAGCTCGTACTCGACGAGGACGCGCTTACGGTGGCCGCTACGAACGAGCAACCAGATCAACCCACCCAGCGCGCAGAACGCCATCCAGCCGTAGAGCGGCAGAGGGTTGGTGTAGCCCTTCTGAATCGTCACCTTGAACGGCACGTCGCTGCGCTGAATCGGATCCATCTCCCAGCCTAGGAGGACGCCGTAGCTGCCGCTGTTGATGCGGAAGCCCTCGGTCTTTTTCTGGTCATCTTCGACCCAGTAGCCCTCGTCGTAGCCCTCGTAGCGGCTCAGCTCTGTCGTGACCTTCACGAGGTTGGCTGCCTCGAACTGCTCCGGCGTGACGCCGTCACCGGGCGTGTCCGTGAGCACGAGCGTCACGTTGGCCCACGTGTTGAGCAAGCCTTCGGTCTGAAAGCGAATCCCGACGGTCTGACCCTCGGTCGAGTCGAGCATGCCCACGAAGAGCTCGCCCTCGCCGGGCGTGAGCGCGACCGTGTCTTCAAAGAGCACTTCACCACCGCCGGCCGGCATCATGAACGCGGCGATGGCTGAACCGACGAGACCGGCCAAGAACCCCCACCCCAGCCAGCGCATCAGCGGAGTGTACGGGTAGGGACGCGCGGGGTGCAGGTCGCTCCGCGCAGGTTTCGCAAGCTCCACCTCGAACGCGGTCTCCACGTCTTTCTTGTCGAGATAGACGCCCTCGCTCCAGGTCCACGGTTCGTCGTCGTCGCCAAGGTCCTTCTGAGCCGTGACCACGGTCGAGCCGCCAAAGAACGGCCGAACGACCGACGCGTCTCCGCGCTCCATGTCTTTCCAGTACTCGCCTTCGACCTGGTGCAGCGTGACCTTCTCGTAGGGGTAGGCCTTGCGCTTGGTGTCGAGCGTCACGGTACTGCCGTCGGCGATCCCTTCTGGCGTGTCGAGCGGCTTATGCTTGAGCTCGCGATGGAGCATGATGTGGTTGCGGTCAAACTCGAGGGTCCACCACTTCGCGTCCTCTGTCCGAAGCACGACCTCGTGAAAGCTCTCACCATGGTGGTTCTGCAACCTCGCCCAGCCCAGCACCTCGACGTTGACGCCGTCGAAGCTTCCACGCGTGCCGATGGAGAGACCTGGCGCACAGTCTGGCGCGCTCAATGGATCGATCCTCCGCCACCGAAGTGGCGCCTACCGCCACCGATGCCGATGTAGAATCCGCCCCAACCGTGGGTCCGAACCACATGCCCTTGCGGTGCCGTCTCGGTCGCCTTCGCCTCAGGGAAGAACGCCCCCTCACTGACCGCGTAGCTCATCCCGCCGGTCGGGATCAGAAACGCAGCACCCACAACAGCGGCCGCGACCTTGCTCTTCGTGGTGGAGAGCAGTCCGTGCTTGTTGAAGCGCTTACTGAAGTTCTCTTCGGAGCTACTGTTCGACATCGTTGACCTCATTTTCTAGCGGGGCGTCTTCTCCGAAGAACGCCTCTTCCTCGTCGTACTCATCGTAAGGCTGTTCGGCCTCCGCATCCAGCGGTGGCTGCCAACCTGCGATCTGCCCCATCCGACAGTTGCCATCAAAGGTCGCGCCGCGCTCGACCACCAGCGCCGGGCTGATGACGTTGCCGACCAGGTGCCCAGGGGCGTGTAGCTCGATGCAGTTGGTTGCCCGGATGTTGCCGTAGACCGCGCCGTAGATCACCACGGTCGCGACATCCAGCTCGGCGTGGACCTCGGCGGTCTCGCCAATGATGAGCGTGTCATCGCTGACAATCTCCCCAGCAAACGACCCGTCTACGCGCACCACTCCCTCGAAGGTCATCTTTCCTTCGAAGTGGCTTCCTCGTCCAACCAGCGTGTTGACGTCACTCAAACGCTTCTCCTTCGCGACTTTGCTCGGCATCCGGCCTCGCGACGCCGCGAAACCACTCCATACTACCGTCGGTTCCTAGCGCGTCTATCGACACACGTCGAGAAGCCGGCTTGTCGGTGACACCCAACCCAGCAACGCGAACGCCGCCGAGCGCGTTCAATCGCGGCTCGAACGCACGTCGCGACGTTCTATGTTGACCGTTCTGGCGAAGTTCGTAGATTACCGGGCGATTATTTCGGGAGCTGTTGGAGGGCGTCGCCTTGATCGAAGTTCAGGACCTGAGAAAATCCTACGACACATTTGAAGCCCTCAAGGGCATCAGCTTTAGCGTCGCACGGGGCGAGATCATCGGCTTCCTCGGCCCCAACGGCGCCGGCAAGAGCACCACCATGAAGATCCTGACGGGCTTCATGCCGCAGAGCAGCGGAACAGTGCGGGTCGCAGGCAAAGACATCGCCGACGCTCCGCTCGAGAGCCGAGCTCGTATGGGCTACCTGCCAGAGTCCACCCCGCTCTACGGCGACATGCTGGTCTACGACTACCTCAAGCATTCAGCCGTCCTGCGTGGCGTTGCCAAGGGTGACCTCGACCGCAAGACGCTAAGCGCAGCCAAGATGTGCGGCATCGCCGACCGTGTCGGCCAGAAGATCTCGACGCTCTCAAAAGGCTACCGGCAGCGCGTCGGGCTCGCACAGGCGCTCATCCACGACCCAGACATCCTCGTGCTCGACGAGCCGACCAGCGGCCTCGACCCGAATCAGATCGTGGAGATTCGCAACCTCATCAAGCGCCTGGGCGAAGATCGCACCATCATCCTGTCGACCCACAACCTCCCCGAGGTGATGGCGACCTGCACGCGGATGCTGATCGTGCACAACGGTCAGCTGGTTGCCGACGGTACCGCCGACGAGCTGGAAGCCCGCGAGAATGCCAACCAACGCCTTCGCGCCGCGTTCCGGCTCGCAGACACCACCCCTGCCGAGCTCGCGTCCAAGCTCAGCGCCCTTCCGGGCGTCGCCGGCGTCACCGCAGACGACCACGCTAGCGATCGCGACGTTGAGGCCGCTGCCCACCTCCTGATCGACATCGAACCCGGTGTCGACGTGCGGGCATCCATCTCAAGCCTGGCCATCGACGAAGGCTGGACACTGCTTGAGCTCACCCGTGAGCGCGTCGACATCGAGCGCCTCTTCCGTCAGCTGACACAGGAGGTCTAACCCATGCGCATCAAACCGATCTGGGCCATCGCCAAGCGCGAGCTTGGCTTCTACTTCAACAGCCCCATCGCCTACGTCGTCATCACGGCATTTCTGCTCCTTTGTGGCGCCTACCTCTTCATCTTCGGGAAGGGCCCGGACGGCCAAACCTTCTTCGATGGGGACGTGGCCTCGATGCGGCTGCTCTTCGAGGCGATCCCCGTCTTCTTCATCTTCCTCGTGCCGGCGATCAGCATGCGCCTCATCAGCGAGGAGAAGCGAAGCGGCACGATCGAGCTGCTCGTGACCATGCCCATCACCGACACCGAGATCATCGTTGGCAAGTTCCTCGGCGGCTTGGTGTTCATCGGGATCGCGCTCGTCGCGACGCTGCCGCTGCCCATCCTGGTCGGCACGCTCGGCGAGCTCGACCTTGGCGCCGTCGTGGCCGGCTACATCGGTCTGCTCCTGCTCGGCGCGGCTTACCTAGGCCTTGGGCTCATGACGAGCGTTTGGACGCAGAATCAGATCGTCGCTTACCTGTTGGGCGCGTTGCTCTGCGCGTTCTTCTACTTCATCGGCGGCATGGTCGAGAGCGTCTGGACCGGTGCCCAAGACACGGTCGCGTTCCTCTCGTTTGAGTCGCACTTCACCAACATCGCTCGCGGCGTCATCGATACGCGCGACGTGGTCTTCTACCTCTCGATGACCGCGCTCGCGCTCGTCATCTCCGTTCAGTCTCTGCAATCGCGCAACTGGAAGTAGGGGAAGCAAACATGGCAGCACCAAGCAAGCTCTCGGGCGGTCTGAACGCAGCGGTGGTCATCATCTGCGCCATCGTGGCCGTCGTCCTTATCAACCAGCTATCGAGCTCACTCTTCGGTCGACTCGACCTGACGGAGAACAACCTCAACGTCCTCTCCGACGCGTCAAAAGAGGCGGTCGCGGAGCTCGAAGACCTCGAGGTGAAGCTCTACATCTCACCCGATCTGCCGAACTCGATCCCCTTCGGTCAGACCTCGCGCGTTGTCCAGCACGTGCCCCAGCGACTCCTCGACAAGATCGCTGAGTACAAGTCCCACAGCCCAAGCATGGTCGTCACCCGGGTCGTCGACGACGTTGTGGAAAAGGCCAAGCTCGCGCGAATTCGTCCCGTCACAGGCACAGACGCCACGCGCACGGACGCCGGTGGTATCAAGTTCGACGAGTACGTCATCGGCGCGACCTTTCACTACCAAGGCCACATGGAGGTCATCGAGCTGGCGCTGGAGCCGGAGTTCTACGAGTTCGAGATCACCAAGCGCCTCGTGACCCTCAAGGCGAAGGCGGACAACGCAAGCGGCATGGCCGTCGAGCTCGCCGCGGGCGCGAAAGCGGCTGAGAACGTCGCCAAGTGCAAGTCGGCGCTAGAAGCCGCAGCACCCGATGACGATGGCGGCGGAGGAATCGGCTTTCTCAATCAAGAGAAGACCGCAGCCACGCTCGCCGCGTATCGCGCCGCCGTCGATTCGCTCAACGCATCGTGCGGATCGCTGAGCGAGACAACCGCCAGCGTCGAAGCTCTGGGAGACAACGCCAACCAGCTCAAGCGAATGGCCGCCATGACCGGCGCGATTGAAGAGAGCTACAAGGCGTTCACCGACGCACTCGGCGCCCAAGAACCCCAAGCCGCGATGGCCGCGCTTGGACAAGCTCAGCGTGTGATCGCCATTGCCGACGCTGTCGATGCCGAAAACATCGACCTCAAGAACTCGCCCGGCCGGAGCAAGATCGGCTTTGTGACCAACGGGCTCACGTTCGCGCCCTTCCCGAACAGCCAACCGCTGGTTCCCCGTGAGCTTGAGGGTGCCCTGGCTCAGAAAAACCCGATCCTTGGCCAAGTCCTGCCCCAGCTCAAGCAGATCGACAGCCAGGTCAACGAAGTGCTGGCGCGCATCAACCAAGGGCTCTTTCGCTCCCAGGGCTTCGACATCGTCGACATCGATCTGGAGCAGCCGATTCCAACCAGCGTGCGCTCGCTCGTGGTCTTCGGTCCCAAGGGCGCGTTCAGCGACTACCAGCAGTACCAGCTCGACCAGTTTGTGATGGGCGGAGGCTCGCTCGTTGTCTTCGTCAATGCGTGGGACGTGGAGATCCTCAACCTCACCGCGAAGGGCGACGTCGCAGACCCGCGGCTGACTGCAAACACGTCCAACATCGGCGACCTCGTTGCGCACTACGGGATTAAGCCCACAGGCCACATGGTCATGGAGCCCAAGCAACACGACCAGCTCGTGCTTCAGGAGTATGGCAAGCGCGGCGGACAGCTCTTTCCCTGGCAGCGCCGCCCTTCCCCATCGCCGATGCTGCCTGTCTTGAGCGACCTCGACGACTCAAGCCCGCTCGTGCGCGCGATGACGTCGGTCACGCTGCCCTTTCCGACCTCGCTCGAGCTCAGCGGCGCGGCCACGCCCCTGGTGCGGACCAGCGAAGCAGCCGTCACAATGAACGATCAGGCCTTTCCGCTCACGCCCCGCGAGCAAGCCGCGCGTATCGCGGCCCAGAGCGGCGAGGGACCATTGGCGCTCGTGGCGGTCGTGTCGGGCGAGCTCACCAGCGCATTCGCGGGCCGCGAAGCACCGACACCCGCGACGAGTGGCGAGGAGGACGCCGCGACGGCTCAGCCAGCGACACCGCGGCTGGATGCTGGCAGCGGACGGGTCCTCGTCGTTGGCTCGAACCTTGGTCTCGAGCCGCTCTCGCGTGCATCGATCCTCGACGGCTTCAGCCTGACCTCGCTGACCAACGACAACATGGAGTACATCCAGAAGTTCCGGCAGTGGCGTGCCAACTTCCACAACTGGAACACCCGCATTGGCCAGCTTGAGCACACGCTCAGCGGCAACCTGCGCTTTCTCACCAATGTGCTCGACTGGTCGGTCCAGCGAGACGCGCTGGCGGAGCTTCGCAGCAAGCCATTCGCCCGCCGTCCGCTCGACAAGACGGAGTCCGGCACACGGACGGGCTACCAGCTCGCAGCGATCGCTGGCGGCCCGCTCCTCTTTCTCTTGGCGGGATTCGTCTGGTGGCGCCTGCGCCGTCGCCGCCAAGGAGGTCTCCGAGCATGAAGAAGTCAACCCTCTACTGGCTCGCTGCGGTCGCTGTGCTCGGACTCCTCGTTCTCATCTTCCCGCCGAGCGACGGAGACAGCCAATCGAGCGCGGACCGTGACAACGTCGAGGAGCTCGCGCTCGCTGGGTACGCGAGCGAAGCGCAGCTCGCAGCTGACAAGAAGCGTGACCTGTTTGACGCCCCTGTCGACATCGACCACCCCATCGACGAGATCCTGGTCGAGCGTCCCGAAGGCAACTTCCACCTCACACGGAGCGGCGAAGGCAAAGATGCGACGTGGCACATGGTGGCGCCCGTCAAGTCGCTCGCCGTCCAGTTCCTCGTCAAAAAGATCATCACGCCGTTCAAAGACAAGACGGTCGCCGTGCACAGCCGGCGCGTCTCTGAGCCGGACGCGAAGGATCTCTCGCTCTCGCCAGAGGCCCGACGGCGCGTCACGCTCAAGTCGAAAGGCGCCGTTTTCCAAGGTATCGACCTCTACGTTGGAAAGGCCGTCGAAGAGACAGACGCCACCGGCAAGGTTCTGTCGGTCGACACGTGGTTGACCACAGCGGACAAGCCCGACGTCGCGCATCGCGTCGTCGACAAGAACCTTCTCAAGCCTCTGATGGTGCCGCTCACCGATCTCCGCGACAAGAAGGCGACCTCGTTCGAGCCAAGCGCCGTGCGGTCGCTCACAATCCGCGACCCGGCGGGGGCAGAGCTCACCCTCTCCTCGGCACCGCCTGAGGACGGCGCCGCGCCCGTCTGGAAGGTAACGGCACCTGAGGGGATCGCTGTCGACGCGTCTGTCGACCGTGTTGTCAACGGCCTCACGGACCTCCGCGTCAAGCGCTTCGTGTCCGATGCCGACGCCCCAAAGGGCGCTCTTGGCGACGCCCCATGGCGCATCACGGCGACGATCGACGGTCGTGCTCAACCCTACGTGTTCCACATCGCAGCCACCCCGGAGAGCCCTGACAGCTGGTGGGCAAAGGTTGAAGGCGCCACAGAGCACTATGAGCTGCCCAAGCACGCCCGCGACGCGCTCTGTAAGCGCGTTGAAGACATCCGTGACAAGCGCCTCTTTCCGGCGGGCTCAGCCACGGCCGGTAACGTCGTGCTCTCCGATCCGTCCGGCACCCCGATCCGGATCAAGCGAACCGACGCGGGATGGCGCCTTGAGGACCAACCGGCGATTGCTCTCGACGCCGATGGCGCGATTCGCCAGCTCGGCGAGGTCAAAGCCTTGCGGTATGCCCGCACCGACGAGCAGGAGGCCGCACGCGGAGCGCTCGCAAAGCCAGCGCGTGTCGCCACCGTCGGCGACGTCACCCTCAGCCTCAGTGAGCCGATTGGAGCGGGCGAGGACGCGTCAAAGCGCTGGGCGCTGAGCACCGCATGGCCCGACACCCCGGCGCTCGTCCACGGCCACGTCGTCAAGCGGCTGGAGACCAACGTCGCGACCCTCCGCGACAAGCGCGTGTTCACAGAGAAGGCCGGCGCCATCGCGACGCTCGAGCTCAAGGTGGGTGAGGACGCCTATGTGCTCAAGCGCGGCGACGACGGCAAGTTTCGCGGCGAGGACCTGCCCGGCGACCGCAACCAGATCAAGACCGTCATCAACACGCTCGTGCAGCTGCGGGCCAAGACGTTCCCACCTGCGGCCACGACGCCGGAGCATGCACAGCTCCGTGGCGAGCGGGCCGACGTGAGCGGCACCTACACCGCACGCTTCAAGGATGGCAGCTCGCGGACTGTGGTGATTGGAAACAAGAAGGCCGGCGACGCCCCCTACGCAACGACGGACAGCGGTCCTCTCGCCGGCCTGCTGTTCACGGTCAACGGCTACCAAGCGAAAAACCTCGCCAAGCCAAAAGCCCAAGTCCTGGGCGAGCAGGCGAAGTAGGGTTCGACGCTTCCGACTGGAGCCCGCCCTACGCGCGGAGGTAGCGCTCTCGTTCCCACGCGGTGACCTGCCGGCGATAGGCGGCACCGTCCTGCTCGGCGGCTGTGGCTGCCAGCTCGACGAGCGGCGTGCCCAGCGCGGTCCGCACTACGACTGAGTGGCGCGCGCGGTCCGCTGCTTGAGCAAGCGTGACGGGTGCTTGCTCGCCGCCAGACGTCTCCGGTGCGCGGCTCTGCCCAAGGCGACCGACGGTCGCATCAATGAGCAACGCGAGCACCAGGTAGGGGTTGGCGATGGCGTCGGCTCCACGAAAGACGAACGCGTTGGGTCGTTCATCGCCGGTTGTCTCTGTCAGGCTGCACACCCCATCGACCGCCACAGGCGCCGTGTAGCTGTTGATGGTCGGCCGGGTGAACAAGCTCGCATCGCCGTGAACCTGGGAAAGCGCAGCCAGGATCCCTTGGGCAGAGGACGATGGGCTCTTCGCCTCATCGAGTCCGACCCCATGAAGCTCGACATCGCCGTCGTCGCTGTCGAGCGAGAGCGTCAGATCCATGCCGCTTCGTGGCTGTCCAGCAAAGGGAAACGGCATCAGCGTCGCCAAGACGCCTTGGCGCTTCGCAACGACACTGGCCACCGCGCGCGCCGACAGGAGCGAGTCGGCGAGCGTCAGCGCGTCGCTGTACGCGAAGCCGACACGCAGCTGACCAGGCCCCGCAGCCGTCCCAAACCCTGTGGTCGCGGCGCCAAGGTCCTCAAGGATCCCGATGACGTCGGCACCAAAGGCAAGCTCCGTCGAGGCCGGGTCCAGACCGAAGGGCTGCCCACCGCCTTGGCCTGCGAGCGCCTCTCCCGACGCGTCGAGCAGATAGTGGCAGAGACCTGCGCCCGCGTAGAGACGGTAGTCCAGCGCTGCGGCACGCCCCATCGCTGACTTTAGGACAGAGCGCGTGTCCACAACCGCGGGGCGGCCGTCGACGTCGTCGACATCGCAGATCAAGCGTGCCACGCGGTTGGTCGCGTGCCACGGCAGTGTCGCCCACGTGCTGGGATCTGGCCGCAGGATGAAGCGGGTACCGCGCTCGAGCCCGACCTCATTGCCACTCATCGGGACGCCAGCGTCGAGCACCTGCTCAAGCTGGTTGGTCGGCACAACGGCTCCGCGCAGCTGGCCCGCGACCGACGGGTACCAGAGCTGGATGAGCTCCACCTTGGACTTGCTCGCCTGCTTGATAAGGTAGTCAGCGTCGCTCATGCCCCAGTGTCTCCTTTGCGCTTGTGGCCTGTTCCAGCTGCACCGTCACGGTCAGCCCACTTGTAGCCGAGGTGGCGAATCGTCTGGATTCGCCCGGCGTAGGGCTGGTCAAGCTTAGCCCGCAGGCGCCGAATGTGGATGTCTACGGTCCGGGAACCGCCGTAGTAGTCGTGCCCCCAGACGCGGTTGAGGAGCTGGTCGCGGGTGAACGCTCGCCCCGGATGGCCGACCAGAAACGCCAGCAGCCGGAACTCTTGGAAGGTCAGATCCAGCGCCTTGCCAGCGAGCGTCGCCTCGAAGGCCTCGGGGTCGACCACCAGCTCATCGCATCGTATCGCGGCATCATCGCCTGGGTCGCCAAGCGCCCGTCGCACGCGCACCGCCAGCTCCCCCTCGATGAGCGGCCGCAGGCAAAAGTCCGCCAGGGCGTCCAAGCGGGCGAGCTGGTCGACACGCGCCGCGCCAACAATGACGATCATCGGAACCTCAGCGAACGCCGGAAGCGCCCGAATGCGTTGGGTGCAAGCCGCAACGCCAACGTCAGCTGCGATGTCGACGACCAACAGGCGAAGCGCCCGCCCATGAGGCGGAGATGCGTCTGGCCTGGCCCACGTGGCCTCCACGCCGGCGGTGTTCACGGCCCGCAGCAGAACCTCCCGCACGCTCACCTCGGAGATGATGTGAACGCGGCCGCTCACCCCCACGCCCCGGGCGCGTTAGGCAATGCTGGTCTACTTCGCACCGCTGAGCCGCTCAACGTTCAGTTCGGCAGTGGCGAGGTTGGCTTCGGCACGCTGACGTGCGTTCCGGAGTCGCTCCATCTCAGCGGCTGACAGGGTGGCCTTCCACGTACCGTCGGCGTTGGCGAAGACCCAGCTGTCCCCGCCCCACGTCGTCACGGTCGCGTTCTCGCCCTCGATCTCAACCCCGCGGACGCGAGCGCCCAGCTTGGCCATCGTCCCCAGCTCCTCGCCAGGTGCACTGCGGACGACATGCAGAAAGAGCTGCTGCGCGCTCTTGAGCGCGGCTCGCTCGCCAAGCTTCAGGCTCTCGAGCGCCGCTTTCATATGGACCGTCGGGTACTGGGTCTTGATCGTGCTCTGGGCCTTTTGCTCTGCCTGAAACCACGCCGTGAACTCCGCCTGAGCTGTCGGCTCGAGGCTCTCCCAGAGCGTCGCGGTGTCGTGGGTCCGGCGGGCCTCGATCCAGCTGTAGTACGCGGCCTCCACGGTCCCGGCGTCGCCGCTGGTTGGCAGCTCACACCCCGCCGCCGCAACAGCCGTCAGCACCATCAGCGCAATCGCACGACCGGCTCTCACCGAGCGGGTGATCGCGACTGAACGCCCCTGCGTCGGGCGTTGCGGGGTCTTGAGGGCGCGTTCCATGTCGATCCGCCTGTGGTCAAGGCTCCAATCGGAGCGAGCAACTCCTTCGATAGTCTACCACCGCCCCGCCGGCAAGCGACGCGACGTCCCGCCACGACACAACGACCGGTTCTTCGAACGCGTGGCCAGCGTCTTGAGCAGCCAAGGACCCGCTAAGTGTCGGGCAGCGTCGAGGTTTCCGGCGCAACGAGCTTTTCCTTTGGTCTGTGCGGAGTCGCTCCCTATACTGCCGCGTCCGATCACCGGACCCTGTTTTTTGGAGAAAGTTTGATGACCACACGACGGACCCTGATGCACACGACGCGCGCCATGCGCTGGTCGCTCCCCAAGGTCGCTCGATGGGCGGGATCGGTCGCCATCGCCCTCGCCTTCGTTGGCTGCGGCGACGACGACACCAGCAACGGCAACACGTGCAGCGACGACGAAGCATGCGCCGTTGGTCAGATCTGCCTCGCAAGCGGAAACTGCGGCGAGCTCCCTTGCGCCTCCAACAGCGACTGCCTCAACGGTCAGCAGGCCTGCGTCACGATCGACAACGCCTCGGTCTGCTCGCTTGCAGAGTGCGGCTGCATCACGTGCGACGCCTGCCCCGTGGGCGAGATCTGCGGCGACGACGGCACGTGCGGCCCTGGCGTCATCGGCCAGTGCACCGGTCCCCAGGACTGCGCGGACGGCCAGGTCTGCGACGGCGGACAGTGCCGTGCTTGCCAAGGCGATGAGTGCGGTACCCCTGCCGACTGCAACCTTGATGGCTGCGACGCAGGCTTCACCTGCAACACCGCAACCGGCGTCTGCGAGGAGGACGTGGTCACCCCGACAGGCACACCGTGTCAGTCGTGCAGCACCGCCGACGAGTGCGGCGACGGCTGGAAGTGTGCGCCGCTCATCAACGGCAACTCGTGCTTGCCGCCATGCGCCTCCAACGACGACTGCTCCACCGGCTGGTCCTGCCAGGCGGGCAACTGCACCCCCGAGAACTTCAACTGCAGCGGATGCATCACCGACGGCTGCCCGGCTGGTCAGGCATGCAGCCCCGGCAGCAACGCGTGCGTGGGTGCAGCGGCGGTCTGCGACAGCTGCGCAAGCGACTGGGAGTGCGGCGACGGCAAGGCCTGCAACGGCGGTGTCTGCGTGACGCGCTGCGCCGGTGGCGTCTGCCCGAGCGGCGGTACCTGTGGCGCGACGGCTAACGGCGTGTCGACCTGCAGCGACGAGTGCGCCGACGTCTGCAACCCCGTGTGCTCGGGGGCGACCCCGCACTGCCTGGAAGGCGGCTGCGTCGAGTGCCGTGACAGCACCGACTGCGCGGGCGACAGCGTCTGCACCAACAACACCTGCCAGTCCGCGAGCGGCAACTGCAGCGGCGCGACGCCCTACGAGCTCAACGGAGCGTGCGTGGAGTGTCTCACCAACGACCACTGCGGAGCGCTCTTCTGCAACACCGGCACAGGCTCCTGCGTCAACGACACCTGCGCAAGCTGCGCGGCCCCCTACCCTGCCTGCACCCAGGTGGGCTCGGACTGGTACTGCGTGCAGTGCGCGACCGATGCCGACTGCGGCGCGGGCGGCGTCTGCAACACAAGCACCTTCGCGTGTGAGGGCGGCACGGTCACCCCGACCGACGCCTGCGAGACCGACGCCGACTGCGATGCCTCGGGCACCGGCTTCACCCTCCAATGCCACGTCCCGACCGGCCTCTGCTACGACACGGGCGGTGGCTGCGATGACGTGAAGGCCTTCTGCCCCGGCGCCGACGGTCAGGTTCGCGAGTGCGCAAGCCTGCTCGATGCGTTCGCGGGTGGCGCGCTGCCGCCCCTCCCCGGAGGTGGCGCGGGCGGTATCCCCGGCTCGTGTGCCTGCGAGGGCTCATCGCTGACGGGCAATGACACCTGCCTGGGCGCGAGCTGCGTCGACTTCGGCTTCCTGCTCGCCATCTTGGGCGGCGGCGGCACCCCAACCGGCAGCACGCCGAACGCCATCTGCTTCAGCTTGGGCTTCTAAGCGCAGACAACCGCAGCGTTGTGCAACGCACCCGCTGCGCTTGCCGAACGAAGAAAAGGCGCTCCCGAGGGAGCGCCTTTTCTTTTTTGGGCGGCCACGCCCCGCTGTAGCCCCTCACGCGGCGAACACACGTGCGTTGCGCGCGTCGTCCGGCAGGGACTTCGAGCGTTTGACGCACGCTGCCCACGCACGCCCCCTACGTCGCGAGCGTCGGTCACGTGTCCCGTGCGGCACACCTCACGTGGGTCCCAGACTCCGCATTTCCCGGCGACGCTGCTAGCAGCGTTGCACCCTCGAAACAGCCACCCTTGACCCGCGAACGCCGCGGCGTCCAGCCGGTCAGCGATCGGCGGTCGCCATGGTGCGCAGACCGCGTCATGCCACAAACACGGTGCGTTTTTTTGCCGACACGGCCCGTCGGCCGCAGGCTCCAGCGTGGAAATGCCGCCCCTGGCACTGAACAAATATGCAGCAATATGCCGTCCCGCGTAGGGTCTTGGTGGTGAGCTAATGCGATCCACTTTGATCCACACTACCTATTGATGAAGTGGATGGCTCTGGGCACAATATATGGTGGATCGTCGATGCTGACCTTTTGGTCGAGTAACAGCGAGAAATCATTATTTAGATCAAACGGCTAAGCCTCCCTTGACGACCAGACACGAGCTGTCTAGTCTCGCCTCAACGTGGGAGGAAGTGGATCAATCTGGATCCACGCAATTACTGATGTTCGCGGGACGTTACGATCACGCCCTCGATGAGAAGGGCCGTACAATGATGCCGAAGCGGTTTCGCGACCGCCTCGCGCGTATCGGGGATACGACCGTCTGGATCACCAATGCGATGGATGGTCCCGATCACCTCGATGTACTGCCCAACTCGTCGTTTGAGGCTCTCGGCAAGAAGATTGGCGGTCTAACCAACGACCGCCGCGTCTTGGCGTTCAAGCGCTACTACTTCGGTGCAGCCGTGCCGGTAGACATCGACGCCGCGGGCCGCATCTTGGTCCCGGCCGCCCTTCGCCAGCGCTGTGGCCTCGCCGACAAGATTGCGTTCGTCGGGCTCGACGAAGACCGCTTTCAGCTCTGGTCTCCCGCAGGCCTCGATGCTTCGTTCGCCGAGGCGAGCGAGAACGTCGACGAGATCCTGGCCCACCTCGCGGACCTGGGGGTGTGAGCGATGACCGCCTACCACACACCCGTCCTTGCCGACGAAGTCATCACCTACCTCGCTGAGGCCCCTGCTGGTCCGATCGTCGACGGCACGCTCGGTGGCGGCGGCCACACCGCACGGATCGTTGCCGAGACCAACCGTCGCGTCATCGGCATCGACCGCGACGCGGACGCGATCGCAGAAGCTGGTCGACGACTCGAGGGCGCTCCGGTCGACCTCGTGCGTGGCCGCTTCGGCGACCTCGATGCCCACCTCGACCAGGTCCTCGATCCCGACGCGAAGGTGGCAGGCATCCTGCTCGACCTCGGCGTGTCGAGCTGGCAGCTCGACGCACCGGGCCGCGGCTTCGCGTTCCGACATGGCGACGCACCGCTCGACATGCGCATGAACCAAGACGACGTCGAGACCGCAGCCGAGCTCATCGACCGCCTCGACGCCGATGGACTCGCCAAGATCCTTCGCGAGTTCGGTGAGGTGCAAGGCGCGTGGCGCCTCGCCAACGAGATGAAGACCCGACGAGCGGATGGCGCGCTTGAGACAACAGGTGCGCTGGCGGACTTGGTGAGCGAGCGAGCGCCGAAGAAGCGCCAGAAGACCCACCCCGCCACCCAGGTCTTCCAAGCCCTTCGCATCGCCGTCAACGGCGAGCTCGACCAGCTCGACCGGGCACTCGCGGTCGCCCCTGAGCGCCTGCTCGACCACGGTCGGCTGCTGATCATCTCCTATCACTCGCTGGAAGACCGACGCACGAAGCGCGCCTTCCGTGACGGCGATCGCGGACCGATCATGCCGCGCGGGCTCCCGGCACCACCGGAGTGGCGTCAGACCTGGCGCGTCCTAACCCGAAAGCCCGTGTTGCCCACCGACGCCGAGATTGCGGCAAACCCGAGGGCACGCAGCGCCAAGATGCGCGTCGCCTCACGGGCACCGCGCCAGGGGGTGGCCGCATGAAGCTGCCCTTCCTCCAGCGCCTGCGCGGCAAGCGCGACGATGCACCACGAGCGAACGTCAAGCGTGAGGCTCCTGCCGAGCCCAAGGCGAAGCGGACCCGTCGCGCACGTGGACCGCGGCTATCGCTTGGCGTGGGCCGGTTCGTCGCCCTCGTGTGCTGCACGGTCGTGCTGACTGGCCTCGGACTCTTCCAAGTCAACCGCCAGTACGAGCAGATCCGCCTCGGGTATGCGATCGACGAAGACCTCTTCGAGCACCGCCGACTCATGGAAATGCAGAAGCGTCTGCGCCTGTCGCTGGCGTCCTTCAACGACCCTGCGGCCGTCAAGGCGTTCGCCGAGGACGAGCTCGGCATGCGGAGCCCCGGGCTCAACGACGAGTTCTTCGTGCCCAACCCCAGCGACGGCCCGCGCCCCGACCAGCGCTTCGGTGGCTTCTACTCGGGGGGGCAGCGATGAGTCGCGGCAACTCCAACACACGCGCGAGCGACGAGCAGAGCGTCCGGTCGGAGCTACCGCCGGTTCGGCTCAACACCATCCGTCGCCGCATGCTAGTCGTTGCGGTGGTCCTTGCTGCAGGCATGACCATCGCGACCGGCCGTGCCGTGATGCTCCAGACGGTCGACAGCGCCGTGATGAAGCGAGAGGCCGCCGGCAACTACGTCCGCTCCGAGACCATCGACGCGTGGCGAGGCGACATCATCGACCGCAAGGGCGGGCTGTTGGCCGTGAGCGTCAATCGCTGGGCCGTGACGGTCGACCCGTCCACCATCAAGGAGCCCGCCAAGGTCGCCCAAGCCCTCGCCCCCATCGTCGGCAAGACCGCCGACCAGATCCATGAGCGCATCGACCCGGCAACGGCCGTTCCCGTCCACGAGCAGACGACCCAGCACCCGTCGATTCGCATTGCACGCAAGACCGCCACGCCGATGGTGAAGCTGCTCGAGCGCATGTGGCAGACTCCGCGCGAGCGACTCGACCGACGACTCGACGTGCTCGAGCGCTTCATGCAGCTCGACCAGCTCCGAGACCGCGCCATCTTCCAGCTCGTCGACACGCTGGCAGACGCGGCGGAGCGAACCGCCGGCGCACTGCACGCCGACGTCAACAGCCTGCGCTTCTTCCCGTCCCGAGGCCGACGCTTCGCCTACGTGGCGCGCGATCTTGACGACCAGCAGATCCGCGAGCTGACGCGAGAGCGCGAGGCCTGGAACAAGCGCTGCCGCGAGGCCCGTAAGCGCAACGAGGCGTGCCGCAACCCACTGCTCGCCGTCCTGACCCGACCCGAGCCTCGACGCTACTACCCCAAGCGTGAGTCCGGCGCTCAGCTGCTGGGCCTCGTCGGTCGCGATGGCAAGGGCTTGTCGGGGATCGAGCGCGCCATGGACGCCATCCTCGCCGGTGGCCAGACGGCCGTCAGCACCATCCGCGACAACCGAGGCCGACGCATCTACCTCGACGGGATCCCAGACTCCGCGGCCCTCGCTGGCAGCAACGTCCAGCTCTCGATCGACCTCCAGATCCAGGCGGCCGCAGAGCGGGAGATCGCTAAAGCCTGCCTCAGCTCTGGCGCCCGCGCCGGATACGCCGTCGTCATGCGCGTCGGCACGGGCGAAGTGCTCGCAGCCGCAAACTTCCCCAACTACAACCCCAACACCTTCCAGACGTGGTTTGCAGACCGCCGCCCGCTCACCGCCGAGCGCGCAGCCCTTGCCAAGCGCCGTGACGACCTGTCGTGGGCCAGCAAGTGGAGCTTCAACACCGCGGCCTTCCCCGATCTGCACGCTGACTATGAGCGTGAGAGCTTCCGCTCCCTCAACGAGCAGATCGACGCTTACGTCGAGTACCAGCACCGCTTCCCGAATGCGTCGCGCAACACCGCCTTCCTGGATGTGTACGAGCCAGGCTCGGTCATGAAGATCTTCACGGCGGCGGCCGCCCTCGAAGAGGACGCCATCGACCTGTCGCAGGTCTTCGACCTCGAGAAGGGCGACTGGGAGCTCCATGACGCCGACGACAACGTCATCCACGACGTCTCCAAGATGAAGCGCGGCGACCTCGCGCGTATCATCAAGAAGTCGTCGAACATCGGCGCCGCCAAGATCGCCTTTGAGCTCGGCGCCGAGCGTCTCGACGCCTACCTCCGACGCTTCGGGTTCGGCTCGCAGACTGGCTCAGGCGTACCCGGTGAGGCGCGCGGCCTGCTTCGCCCGGCCGCCCAGTGGGTCCCCGTGGAGCTCGCCAACGTCTCGTTCGGCCAAGGCATGGCCGCGACCGGTATCCAGATCGTGACCGCGCTGGCAGCACTTGGAAACGGCGGCACACTCATGCGCCCACTGGTCGTGCGCCGGTTGGTGTCCGAGGACGGCACCGTCTTGCGCGAGTTCGAGCCCGAGAAGGTCCGTCAGGTCGTGTCGGAGCGAACGGCGCGCACCGTCTTGGACCTGATGCGCGGCGTCACCGAGCCGGACGGCACGGGCCGACGCGCCTACATCCCCGGCTACCCTGTCGCTGGAAAGACCGGCACCGGCCAAAAACCCCACCTGCGAAAGCGCGGCTACTCCGAGGCCATGTGGGTCAACACGTTCGTCGGCCTCGCACCGGCCGATAACCCCGAGCTGGCGATCGTCATCCTCGTGGATGAGCCCACCGGCAAGAACCACGGCGGCGGGCTCATCGCCGCGCCGGCCTTCCAGAAGATCATGCGCTTCTCGCTTGATTACCTCGGTGTGCCCTCTCCCTACGAAGCCGGCAAACGCCAAGCGTGGCTCGACCCCGACGTGCTCGCACGCCGCCGCGCCATGCCGACCGACGACAACGACCCGCTCGAGCGCCACGGCCCGCCGGTCGACGTCGCACGCTCCGGCGATGTGCCGGTGCCGGACTTCCGCGGCATGACGATGGACGAGGTCCGCCAGCAAGCGACCTCCCTCGGGCTCTTGGTGTGGCTGCAGGGCTCTGGTGTCGCCGTTGCCCAGACCATCCCAGCCCATGAGCGCGTGCGGGTCGGCAGCCACGTGACCATCAGCTTCAACCCGCGAGCCCCAGGCGTCGCGCTCGATCCGTCGATGCTCGACAACCCCCTCGACCGCATGCCCGCCCTCCCAGAAGGCGACCACCCGCAAGGGGAACAACGGGTGGTCCTGCCGATCCATGGGGACGCGATGCCCGGCGGCGTGCACCCAGCCCAGATCCCCCAGGCCCCCAACGGCCGCGAGGGCGCACGCGACGGAGGCATTCGATGATCTACCGTGAGCTCATCGCGCGCCTTCGCTCCGAGATCGCGGCCGCCACGTTCAGCGGCCCATCAGCAGGCGACATCGCCCGTGCCGACACCTGGCTCGACGCAAGCCCCACGCGCATGTCGGCAGACTCCCGCGACATCGTGCCGGGGGCGCTCTTCGTCGCGACCCGCGGGTTCTCCGTGGACGGCCACGACTTTATCGACGCCGCCATTGCCGCTGGCGCAAGCTGCGTCATCGCCGAGACGGCGCGCCCCGCCGGCGATGAAGGCCCCCACGCATGGGTCCAGGTGCCGGACGCAACGTTCGCACTCGCCGTCGTCGCCGACAGCTTTTACGGCCACCCCGCCAACGACGTCGCCGTCCTCGCCACGACCGGCACCAACGGCAAGTCGACCGTGAGCTTTTTGCTCTTTGACCTGCTGACCGCTGTGGGCAGCAAGCCTGGGCTGGTCTCGACCGTCGAGGTCGTCGTCGGCGACGTCCGGGAGCCCACCATCTTCACGACGCCACCTGCGCCCGCGTTCCAGTCGTTGCTGGCGCGCATGCGCGACGCGGGCTGCACCCATGCGGCCGTCGAGGCTTCCTCCCACGGCCTCCACCAGCACCGCATGGCGGCGTTTAGCGTGGCGGTCGGCGGTTTCACCAATCTCTCGCGCGACCACCTCGACTACCACGAGACGATGGCCGACTACCGCGCCGCGAAGGAGCGTCTGTTCACGCGCCTCGCCAAGACCGCGTGCTTCAACATCGACGACGCAGTCGGCCACGAGCTCGCTAACGACTTCGGCGGCCTGTCGCTGACCGTCAGCGCCAAGGGCGACACAGGGGCCGACATCTGGGCAGAGGCGCCAACCTTCTCGCTTGCTGGCTGCACCACAACGCTGCACACGCCCACCGGCCGCCGCGACTTCTCGCTCCCGCTCATCGGTGCTCACAACCTCGAGAATGCGCTGGTCGCTCTGGGCATGGCGATGCTTGCCGGCATCGACCAGGACGCCGCCATCGCCGCTCTCGGTCATGCCAAAGGCGCGCCCGGCAGGCTCGAGCGGGTGACCCTCGACACCCCAGGCGTTGCCACGCCGCGGGCCGTCTTTGTCGACTATGCCCACACCCCCGACGCGCTGCAGAACGTGCTCACGTCGTTGCGACCGCTCGTGCGAGGCGGTGGCCAGCTCATCGCCGTCTTCGGCGCCGGAGGCGACCGCGACAAGGGCAAGCGCCCGGAGATGGCACGCGCGGCCGCGTCTGTCGCTGACGTGGTCATTGTCACCAGCGACAATCCGCGCACCGAGGAGCCCAACGCCATCCTCGACGACATCTGCGCCGGTCTCCCGACCTCCAGCTCGCTGGTCGTCGAGCGCCAGGTCGACCGTGCGGTCGCTATCGAGAACGCCGTGGCCACCAGCGCCGGCAACGACGTCATCGTCATCGCCGGCAAGGGCCACGAGGACTACCAGATCGTTGGCACCGAGAAGCTTCCCTTCGACGACGTGATGGTCGCTCGCGACGCTCTCGTCGCTCTGGCCGAGCGCGAGGCCAACGCGGCCGCGGGAGGTCAGGCATGAAGCCCCTTACCGCCCAAGAGGTCGCGTTCGTCACGTCCGGAACGCTCGTTGCCGGCGCCGAGACCCTGTCGCTCTCAGACGTGTTCACCGACACACGCAAGCCCGTTGCTGGCGGCCTCTTTATCGCACTGCGCGGCGAGCGCTTTGACGGCCACGCCTTCGCCGCAAACGCCGTCGAAGGCGGCGCAGCGGCCGTGTTGGTCAGCGACCTCGACGCGCTCGCTGAGCTGCCCGCACACATCGCCATCATCGAGGTCGACAACACGCTCCGGGCGCTGACAACACTTGCGTCCGTGGCCCGCGAGCGCATGACCGCCAAGGTCGTTGCCATCACGGGCTCGGTCGGCAAGACCACCGTCAAAGACATGTGTGCCGCGGCGCTCTCCGCCTTCGGTAAGGTCGGCCGAACCCCCGGCAACTTCAACAACCACATCGGCCTTCCGCTGACGCTCTGCGGCCTCGACGGCGACGAGGACTTCGTGGTCCTCGAGCTCGGCATGAGCGCCCCGGGCGAGATCACGGAGCTGGCAAACCTCGCGCGCCCCCATGTCGGACTGGTCACAGGTGCCGCGGCGGCCCATCTTGAGTTCTTCGACTCCGTCGACGCCATCGCCGACGCCAAGGCTGAGCTCTTCAGCAGCCTAAGCCCCGGGGCCGTCGCAATCTTCAACGCCGACGACTCGCGCATTGCCGCGCGCGCGCCCCAGCTTGCGCCTGGACAGCTTGTTTCCTACGGCGCAGCCGCCGGAGCGACCGTGCACGTCACCAACGTTCGGCTCGACCGCAGCGGGCTCACGACCAGCCTCTCTGTGGCAGGCGACGCCGTCAGCGTCAGGCTCCGCGCCCTCGGCACCCACAGCGCACACAACGCTGCTGCGGCCACCGCCGTCGTCCACGCGCTTGGCCTCGAGCCGTCCCGCGCCGTCGACGCCCTGCGCATGAACTTCCGCCCCGCCAAGCACCGGCTTGAGCTCAGCGAGCGCGCGGATGGCTTCACCGTCCTCGACGACTGCTACAACGCCAACCCGACCTCGATGCGGGCCGCGCTCCAGACCCTTGCCGACATCACGCCCGCCGATGCGTCCCTCGGCGCGGTCATCGGCACCATGGGCGAGCTCGGCTCGACCGCTCCCGCGCTCCATGAAGAGATCGGTGCGTTCGCCAAGTCCCTCGGCTACAGCTTCATCGCTGCGACCGGGGCGCTCGCCGCCGACATCGCCCGCGGCGCCGCTGGCATCGCGACCCTCGAGGTCGCCCACGACGCATCCGAGATCGAGGCTGCTGTCTCCGCGTTCGCGCTGCCCGGTCGCTTCCTGCTCGTCAAGGGCAGCCGCAGCGAGCGGCTCGAGCGCATCGTCGACAGCCTGCTCGCCGACAACGACCCAAGCACGGCCGTCACCACGCCTGCCGCACGGGGAGGCCGCTGATGTTCTACTGGCTCTACGAGCTTGCCGGCGACACTCCTGGCTTCTTCCGGCTCTTTGGCTCACCGGTCTTCCGCACCATCGGCGCGACCATCACGGCCATGTTCATCTGCCTGTTCCTCTACCCGTGGCTCATCCGGAAGCTCCAGGCCAAGCAGATTGGCCAGGTCGTCCGCGACGACGGCCCCGAGAGCCACTACAAAAAGCGCGGCACACCCACGATGGGCGGCACGCTGCTCATCATCAGCGTGCTCGTGACCGCGCTCTTGTGGTGTCGGCTCGACAACCCCTTCGTCTGGCTGACGCTCGGGATCACCGTCTGCTACACCATCATCGGCTTCCTCGATGACTTCTGGAAGTTGCGCGACAAGAGCTCCGGCGGCATGCCCGAAAAGGGCAAGCTCATCAGCCAGTTCCTCACAGTCGGCATCTTCATGGGCATCTTCTTTGGCTACATCGCCGAAGACGTCGGCTACTCACTCGACGTCTACCTGCCCTTCGTCAAGCCTGAGACGGCATCGATCACCCTGCCCGCTTGGGGCTACGGCATCTTTGCGGCCATCGTCATCTTTGCCACCTCGACGGCCGTGAACCTCACCGACGGGCTCGACGGCCTCGCCATTGGCCCGACCATTGTGTCGACGGTCACCTTCGGCCTGCTCGCCTACCTCACCGGCGCGACGCTCTTTGGGCACTCGCTGGCCGAGTGGCTGCTCTTGCCGAAGGTCGAGGGCGTCGACGAGCTGGCCGTCCTGTGTGCCGCCATCGCTGGCGCGAGCATCGGCTTCCTCTGGTACAACACCTACCCGGCGCTTGTGTTTATGGGCGACGTCGGTGCCCTGCCGCTCGGCGGCGCACTCGGTGCCATCGCCGTCTTCACCAAGCACGAGTTCCTCAGCGTCATCATCCACGGCATCTTTGTCGTGGAGTTCCTGAGCGTCATCATCCAGCGCTACAGCTACAAGATGACGGGCAAGCGCGTCTTCGCCATGGCACCGATCCATCACCACTTCGAGAAGAAGGGGTGGCCCGAGACCCGTGTCACGGTCCGCTTTTGGATCATCTCCATCATCCTTGCGCTGGTCGCTATCGCCAGCCTGAAGGTGAGGTGATGCGATGACGGCAACGACAGCGAACGCCGCTGACAACTCGGGAGCTCGCGCCCCGAAGAAGGCCAGCTACTCGCCCGATCTGCGGCGCGAGATCAAAAAGATCGCCCCGTGGGACTTCACCCTGCTTGCGGCCGTCGTCCTGTTGCTCGGCCTCGGCACGGTCATGGTCTACTCGGCCACGATCAACGAATCGACGCTCTTTGACGGCGACGGCGCCGCGCGCGTCAAGACCCACCTCATCCACATCTGCGTCGGCGTCTTCGCGCTGCTGACAGCGATGTTCTTTCCCTACAAACAGCTGCGAAAGCTCGTCTATCCGGCGCTCTTTTTCACGCTCGGGCTGCTCTTTCTCGTGATCCTCGTGGGTACCGAGGCCGGCAACGCCCGTCGCTGGTTGTCGTTCCCAGGCTTCAACTTCCAGCCGGCGGAGCTCGCCAAGCTGGTCTTCGTCATCTTCCTCGCCCACTCCATCACCAAAAAGGGCGGACGGATCCGGCAGTTCACCGTCGCGTTCGTCCCGCACTTCATCGTGCTGAGCGCGCTCATCTTGATGTGCCTGTTCCAGCCTGACTTCGGCACGAGCGTCCTGCTCGTCGTCCTGATGTTCACGCTCCTCTTCGTCGCCGGTACCCGCGTGAGCTACATCGTGCTCTTCGTGTTCGTCGGCGGGTTCCTCGCGTTCCAGGCCATCGCCAGCAACGACATGCGCCTTGGCCGCGTGCTCGCGGCCATCGACCCCTGGGCCCACCGGATGGGGCGCGGCTATCAGATGGTCAACAGCCAGATCGCCATCGGCAGCGGTGAGTGGACCGGCCAAGGCCTCGGCTTCGGCGGTCAGACGCTCACCGGACACCTCCCGGAAGGTGAGACCGACTTCATCCTCAGCGTCATCGCGGAGCAGCTCGGCGTGATTGGCGTCTTGCTGGTCGCCGGTCTCTTCGCCCTGATCCTCTTCCGCGGCATCCGCATTGCGCTCAAGACGGAAGACGCGTTCGGTCGGTTCCTCGCGTTTGGCATCACCCTGCTCATCGTCCTCCAGGCGACCATCAACATGCTGGTCGCCGTGGCGCTCGTACCCACCAAGGGCCTGACGCTTCCCTTCGTCTCCTACGGCGGCAGCTCGATGCTGATTTGCGCGGTTGGCCTGGGCATCCTGCTCAACATCTCCCGCTCCCACGGCATCGAGGTCGTCCGCGACCTCGCGCCACGCCAGCAGCCGCCCTCAGACGGCGGCGACGGCGGCGCCAAGCCCAAGCCCCGCAAGAAACGCGGCGCAAAGGCCTCACCAAAGGCGCGCCGCGGCTCAATCTTCAGCGGCGCCAAGGGCGGCCAGTTCAAAGAGAAGGACAAGCGCAAGCGCAAGGACCGCAAGAAGCCGCGCCGACAGACGATCGACGAGGTGCTGTCATGAGCGCGCTGCAACGACTTGTCATCGCCGGCGGCGGCACCGGCGGCCACGTCTACCCTGGCGTTGCCGTGGCCGAAGAGGTCATCCGCCGCAACCCCGACGCAACCATCACCTTCATCGGCACGGAGCGTGGCCTCGAGTCGCGCATCCTGCCGAACCTCGGCTACACGCTTGAGACCATCACGGTCTCGCGGCTCAAAGGCGGCGGCATCTGGGGCCGGCTCAAGGGACTGATGCGCCTTCCGGTCGGGATGTTCCAGTCCTGGCGCGTGTTGCGCCGCTACCGTCCGCAGGTCGTGCTTGGCGTGGGCGGCTACGCCTCAGGCCCGGCGCTCATCTCCGCCTGGCTGACCTGGCGCCCAACGGCGATCCAAGAGCAAAACGCCACGCCCGGGCTGACCAACCGCTGGCTTGGCAAGGTCACCAAGGCCGTGTTCCTCGGCTTCGACGCCGCCAAGTCCCACTTCAACACCGAGAAGTCGGCGTTCACCGGCAACCCCATTCGCGCGGCGCTGTGTCGCCGGCTGGAGGCGGCTGGTGGAGACGTGGCTTCCGCGCCGACGGCCGACGCACTGACGATCCTCATCTTCGGCGGGAGTCAGGGTGCGCGCTTTCTCAACGAGCAGGTCCCGACCGTCCTTGCCCAGCTGGCTGAGCAGCGCCCCAGCTTGCGCCTCACCATCACCCATCAGACAGGCGAGGCTGAGCGCGAGCAGACCGAGCGGCGCTACAGGGACCTCGGGCTGCATGACGGCGTCACCGTCACCGCCTTCATCGACGACATGCCGTCCGCCTATGGCGCGGCCGACCTTGCCATGTGTCGCGCTGGCGCACTGACGGTCGCAGAGCTCACGGCCGTGGGGCTACCGAGCCTGCTCGTGCCCTTCCCCTTCGCCGCTGACGACCACCAAACCGCCAATGCGCAGGTCATCGACGCCGCTGGCGCTGGCAAGCTTGTCCAGCAGCGGGACTGGGACCACGACGCCGTCTGCGCGTGGCTGACGGAGCTCGCCGACGATCGCGCGCGGCTCGCCGATATGGCGCAAGCCGCGGCCGGGCTCGAGAAGCTCGACGCCGCCAAGCGCATTGTCGACCGACTCGAGGAGCTGGCGCGATGAGGCGACCCACTCCCAAGAGCACCAGCATCAGCGCGACCGCCAGCTCGCCGATCGGGCGTCTGCGCGCGATCGCCGACCTCGCCATCGAAGAGGACGCGCCGCTGGCGAAGATGACGACCTACAAGGTCGGCGGGCATGCGGAGATCCTGCTGGTGCCTGCGACCGTCGACGCGCTGCAGTCCGTGCTGGTGGTCCTCGCATCCATCGACGCGCCGTTTCTGGTGCTCGGAAACGGCAGCAATGTGCTGGTCGCAGACGCCGGTGTCTCTGGCTGCGTCATCAAGCTCGGCGACGCCTTCGACTATGTCCGGCTCGACCGCGACGCGCTTGGCGAGGGCCGCCACATCCTGGAGGCCGGTGCGGCCATGTCGATCACCCGACTGCTCCGCGTCACCAAGCGCGAGAAGCTCGCCGGCGTCGAGTGCCTCGGCGGTGTCCCGGCGACGGTCGGCGGCGCGGTCCGCATGAACGCCGGCACCCGCCTTGGTGAGCTCAGCGACTGCCTCGTGGACGCTCAGATCTTGCGCCCGCATGTGGCGGCGCAGTGGGTCCCCGCAGCGGATCTCGGGCTCTCGTACCGTCGCTCGAACCTGCCGCCGCGCGCGATCGTGACGGCCGCGCGCTTCGCTTGCTCCGACGCCGATCCCAAGATGCGGGAGCGGCTCGAGGAAGTGCTCGCCTACCGAAAGTCCACCCAGCCGCTGCACCTGCCGAGCTGCGGTAGCGTCTTTGCCAACCCTGAAGGCGACAGCGCCGGCCGGCTGATCGACGTCGCTGGGCTCAAGGGCGAGCAGGTCGGTGGCGCTCAGATCTCAGAGCAGCACGCCAACTGGATCGTCAACACGGGCGATGCCACCGCCTCGGACGTCTTGGCGCTCATCCACCGCGCGATCGAGACCGTGCAGCGCGAGAGCGGCGTCCGGCTGCGACCTGAGGTCCAGCTGGTTGGTGACTGGCCGGCTGACGTCGTCGCCGCGACGTACCCGCCTGGGCACGGCCACACGGAGGCCGGCCATGTCTAACCGCCGACTCGACAAGGGGCCGGGGCGCTGGCGCGCGCCGCTGGGCGATCGCCTCAACGCTTGGGGCGCCAAGCTCGCCGAGTCGATGCCCAAGCTCGGCCCGCGCAAGAACCGTCGCAAGACCGGCGACTCGACGCTCCGCAAAAGCGGCGACGCGCCTGCTGCGAAGCCAGCGAAGCGTGGCAAAGCGAAGCATGGTCGACGTGTGGGTGCCGCTGCCGAGGCCGCTCAGGCCGCACGGGCGGCTGAGCCCGAGACCCGGCGGACCAGCGGCATCCGGTTCGCGCTCACGGCCGCAGCGTTCCTCGCGCCGGTTGTGGTCGCGGTGCTGGCGTTCTCGACGCCGCTGCTCGGCGTGCGCGCCTACGAGTACGTGATGGAGACCGGCCACTTCCACGTTCGGACGATCCGCATTGCGGGCAACGAGCGGCTGAGCCGCGAGGATCTGCGCCAGGAGCTCGGCATCGACCCGGGCGAGCACCTCCTCAAGACCGACATGAACGAGCTGCAGCAGCGCCTGCTCGCTCATCCGTGGATCCGCTGGGCAAAGGTCGAGCGCGAGCTCCCCGACGGGCTGATCGTCGAGGTGGTCGAGCACAGCCCAGCTGCCTATCTGTCCGCAGGCGAGCTCTGGGTCGTCAACCGGAGCGGCGAGCCCTTCGCCCGAGTCAGCCCGGACGACAGCGAGAAGCTCCCCATCATCACCGGCGTCACGCGTGCCCGGCTCGAAGACCCCGCCAATCGCTCGGATGCGCTTGCCGACATTCGGGCTGCGCTGAACCTCCACCAGCTCTACCGCTCGATGGGCTACGACGGTCGCTGGCCCATCGGCGAGGTCCGCGTCGACCCGGTGCGGGGGATGACGTTGATCATCGGCGGCGTCGGCACCGAGGCGGTGCTCGGACGGAGCCCCTATCGCGACAAGCTCTACCGCCTGGAGTGGGTCCTCGAGAACCTGCGCCAGCAGGGCAAGGTTGCCGAGTACATCATCTTGGACATGGCGCGCGACACCCGCCGTTCCGACGACGACGGTCGCGTGATCGTCAAGGCCGCGATCGCGCCCAAAGAGCGTGATGTGATGGCCAGAGCGGCCGAGCGAGCCCGCGAGGCCGAGCGCCGCGTGCTGGGCTTGCCGCCCAACGGAGACATCTTTGGCCCGTCGCTGCCGACAGCAGGCGGCTTGGGCTTTGGCGTAACTGGAAACGACGACGACACACCGGCCCGCCCTGCCCTGTCAGGTGGGCGACCGGCGGTCATGAACTTCGACTTGAGCGGGGAGGAATACTAATGGCGAGGAACTCGCAGATCATCGCGGGGCTCGACCTCGGATCGAGCAAGGTCGCGGTTGTGATCGTAGAGAGCGACGAGGTCGCGCGTAACATCATCGGCGTGTCGCTGGTGCCGACAGGCGGGGGCTTGCGCTCTGGCCAGGTCGTCTCCATTGAGCGGACCACCGACGCCATCCGCCAAGCGGTCGACGAGGCTGCCAAGATGGCGGGCTGTGAGATCACGAACGTGCGCCTGTCGCTCAGCGGAAGCCAGGCGATGGGCTTCAACTCCGACGGGACCGTGGCCATCCGCGGCGGACGCGTGGGTGACAGCGACATCGAGCGCGTACTCGAAGCGGCTCGCGCCGTCCCGCTACCGTCGGACAAGCAGATCCTGCACGCTCTGCCGCAGGAGTACATCATCGACGGTCACGACCGGATCAGGACGCCCTTGGGCATGAACGGTGTCCGTCTTGAGGCGCGCGTGCATGTCATCACGGCCGCCAGGACCGCTCTGATCAACGCGATCGAGTGCTGCGGCAAGGCGGGTCTGACCGTCGAGCAGGTTGCGTTCGGCGCGCTGGCCGCGTCCGCGTCGTGCCTGACCCACGAGGAAAAAGAGCTCGGCTCCGTGGTCGTTGACGTCGGCGGCGGGACCACCGATCTCGCTGTCTGGTACGACCACGCGCTGGTTCACACGGTGTCGCTCGACTGGGGCGGCGACGAGCTGACCAAGCAGATCGCGCGCGGACTGCGCACGCCGGTGAAGTCGGCGGAGATCATCAAGCAGCGCTTCGGCTGCGCGCTTGCGTCGATGGTCAGCGACGGCGAGTCGATGGAGGTGCCGAGCGTCGGTGGCCGCGAGCCACAGATTCGTCAGCGCCACCTGCTCTGCGAGATCCTCGAGCCGGGACTCGAAGACATGTTCACCCGCGTCAGCCACGAGATCGACGTGGCTGGCTGTCGCGAGCTGCTCGCCGCTGGCGTCGTCCTCACCGGCGGCACGGCCAACCTGGAAGCCATCGCCGACCTCGGCGAGGACATCCTGGTCGGCATGCCGGTCCGCGTCGGCACGCCACACGGCGCCGGTGGCCTAGTCGACGTTGTCGAAGACCCACGCTACGCGGCAGCTGTGGGCCTCTGTCTCGACGCCTTCGATGCGGCCCCGCGGCCCATCGACACCGCGCCGCCCAAACGCACCACAAAGGTCTGGGGCAAGATGCGCCGGCTCATGGAGTCGTGGTTCTAGCCCGAACGCACCTAACCAAACGTTTCAAAATAGATTTTCGTCACTTCACACATCGTTAGTTACTAGATTCCTGGGGAGGAACACTCATGATCAGCTTTGAGGAGCAAGTCATCTCGGGCGCAAACATCAAGGTCGTCGGCGTCGGCGGCGCTGGTGGCAACGCGCTCAACAACATGGTCAAAAACGGACTGTCGGGGGTGAACTTCATCGCCTGCAACACCGACATTCAGGCCCTCGACAAGAACACCGCACCGCACAAGATCCAGATCGGCCAGAAGCTGACGAAGGGTCTTGGCGCCGGCGCCAGCCCCGAGAAGGGCTGGAAGGCCGCGATGGAGGACACGAACACCATCGCGGAGTTCCTCCAGGGCGCCGACATGGTCTTCGTGACGGCCGGTCTAGGCGGCGGCACCGGCACGGGCGCAGCCCCTGTGGTTGCGCAGGTCGCGCGTGAGCTGGGCGCGCTGACGGTCGGCGTCGTGACCAAGCCCTTCGAGTTTGAGGGCCGCCCGCGCATGCGCAACGCGATGCAGGGGCTCGAGGCGCTCAAGAAGTCTGTCGACACGCTGATCGTCATCCCGAACCAGCGCCTGCTCGCCATCGCCAATGAGAACATGAGCCTGCTCTCGGCGTTCCGAGAGGCCGATGGCGTCCTCTACAACGCGGTGAAGGGCATCTCGGACCTCATCACGATTCCAGGTCTGGTCAACGTCGACTTCGCGGACGTTCGCACCATCATGGAAGGCCAAGGCATGGCGCTCATGGGTGCGGGTGTGGCTGCCGGCAAGGATCGCGCGTCGATCGCTGCCAAGCAGGCCATCTCGAGCCCGCTGCTCGAGGACACGTCCATCGACGGAGCCCACGGCATCCTCGTCAACATCACTGGCGGCGAGACGATGGGCCTGATGGAGATCAACGACGCCACGACGCTCATCCAAGACGCGGCGCACACCAACGCCAACATCATCTTTGGTGCGGTCATCGACCCGGACCTCGGCGACGAGATCCACATCACGGTCGTGGCAACCGGCTTCGACCGCATGGCCGAGCAGGCCGCCGAGGAAGACACCATCGAGATCTACGAGGCGCCGCCGCAAGAGCTGGCAGCACCGGCACCGCCGGAGCTACCGCCGCTGACGCAGCACCTCCGGGAGGAGCGCGAGACGACGAGTCCCTTCGTGTCGGTGAACGCCAGCCGTCCCTCGCAGCGCGCAGCGGCTGCGACCTCGGGAGGCGACAGCTTCAAGCCGAAGCCGTGGCACACTGGGGGGCGCACCCTCGCTGACATGCGCGACGGCGGAGGCCGACGTCGCAGCCCGTTTTCGATTCCTGCCGATAGCGAGTACGGCGCCAACGGGTACCTGAAGAAGCGCTAAGCACGAGTGTCTACTGGCGCCTGTCTGCTCAGCGAGCAGCAGGCGCCAAGCCTCCCCGGCTGAGACGCGAATCGGCGCCAAACCGCGACGAGCTCGACGCGACGAGCGAGGCATCCCTCGCTCGACGGCGCCGATCCGCACGACGAACACCGCAGGCCTCCCACGTTAAAGGGGTCCGCGTGACGCCGCTCGAACTGATCGAGCGGCGTCCTTTTTTTATTCCGAGCGCTCGTGGAGTCGTCTCCTGCGGCACTCAAACTGCTGTGCTTGACCTTGTGCGGCTGCACCGATATCGCCGGCGCCATGACGACTTCACCGACCCACGCAGCCACCGTCATCGCTCGAGAGCTCAACCTTGCCGAGCGTGGCGTCGCCGCCGTCCTCGCGCTCCTCGACGAAGGCGCGACCGTCCCGTTCATCGCGCGGTACCGGAAGGAGCGAACGGGGTCTCTCGACGACCTGCAGGTCAGCCAGATCGCTGCCCGTCGCGGGGTGCTCGCTGAGCTCGTCGCCCGCCGCAAGGCGATCGAACGAGCCATCGCCGAGCAAGGTGCGATGACGGCCGCGCTGCTCGACCGTCTTGCCGCGTGTCGAACCCGCGCAGAGCTCGAAGACGTCTACGCGCCGTTTAAGAAGCGCCGCAAGACCCGCGGCGATGTGGCGCGCGAGGCCGGCTACGGACCTATCGCCGCCGAGATCCTGCGCCAGCCGAACCAGCCGCGGATGAGCCGCCCAAGCGACGAGGCACTGGCTGGGGCTCGAGACATTGTCGCCGAGGAGCTCGCCAACACGCCGGCGCTGCGAGCCCTCATCCGCAAGCTCCTCGCCGAGCACGGCCGGGTCACGGCCAAGAAGAAGCGAGGGCTCAAGGTGCCCGCCGGCAGCCCGGCGCCCTTTGAGGCGTTCTACGGCCAAGATGAAGCGGTGAGGCGCATCCCGTCGCATCGTTACCTGGCGATCTGCCGTGGCGAGGACCAGGGAGCGCTGAGTGTGTCGGTCGCCATCGACTTGGACCGCACTCTCGACGCCCTGTTGCGTCGGATCCGCTACGTCCCGCGCTCCCCGCTCGGTCCGGTGCTGCGTGAAGCGGCCGCCGACAGCCTCAAGAGACTCCTGTTGCCGGCAGCGACAACCGCCGTGCGAGCAGAGCTCAAGCAGCGTGCGGATGAGGCTGCCATCGACGTGTTTGGCCGCAACCTCACGGCGCTGCTGATGGCTGCCCCGCTGGGGGCCCTGCCCGTCGTGGGCATCGACCCTGGGATCCGCACCGGCTGTAAGTGCGCGGTCGTCACCCAAGCGGGAGAGGTCGTCGCTGACGCCACGCTCTACATGGTCGGGCGCGGCAGCGACCACGTCGAGCAAGCTCGCAACAAGCTGCGGCACCTCATCGACCGCTATGCCCCGCACGCCATCGCTGTCGGCAACGGCACTGGCGGTCGCGAGACGGAGGCCCTTGTCCGCGAGGTCGTCAAAGCACACGCGCCCACGGTCATCGTCGTCTCGGTCAACGAGGCAGGTGCCAGCGTCTACAGCGCATCGGACATCGCGCGCGAAGAGCTGCCGCAGCTGGATGTGACCATCCGAGGGGCCGTCTCCATCGCGCGTCGTCTGCAAGACCCGCTCGCCGAGCTGGTCAAGATCGATCCCAAGGCCATCGGCGTCGGCCAGTATCAGCATGACGTCGACCAGAAGGCGCTCAAGCAGCGCCTCAACGACGTGGTCGAGCGCTGCGTCAATGGCGTCGGCGTCGAGCTCAGCACCGCCAGTGCGCCGCTGCTCGCCCAAGTCGCCGGCATCGGGCCGAAGCTGTCCCGAGCGATCGTCGCGCACCGCAAGGCAAGCGGCGGGTTCGCGAGCCGCCGGGCGCTGCGTGATGTCGCCGGACTTGGCGCCAAGGCGTTTGAGCAGTGCGCAGGTTTTTTGCGCGTGAGCGACGGGACCCATCCCCTCGACGCCTCCGCCGTGCATCCCGAGCGCTATCCGATCGTCGAGCGCATGGCCGCTGATCTGGGCGTGCCCCTCGCCAAGCTCGTCGGCGACGCAGCGCTCACCAAGCGCATCGAGCCAGAGCGCTACGTCTCTGACGACGTCGGACTGCCCACCCTCACCGACATCCTCCGTGAGCTTGAGAAGCCCGGCCGCGATCCGCGCAAGCAGTTCGAAGCCCCGGCCTTTCGCGCTGACGTCAACACCGTCGATGACCTCCGCGAGGGCATGGTGCTCTCCGGCGTGGTCACGAACGTCACCGACTTCGGGGCCTTCGTCGACGTCGGCGTCCACCAAGACGGCCTGGTGCACGTCTCCAAGCTCGCCGACACCTTCGTCCGCGACCCCCACGCCGTCGTCAGCGCCGGCGATCGCGTCAGCGTCAGGGTGCTGGACGTCGACGTTAAGCGAAAGCGGATCTCGCTACAGCGGATGGGCTGAGGGGCGCTACCGTAGC
>CALHXW010000021.1 GCA_938040325.1 uncultured bacterium
CCTCGCTGCGTTGAGTGCACGCTCACGCGGCGTAAGCGTTCGCAGAGCGACGTCCTCGAGCGCGTCGCAACATTCGTATTGAGCGGGCGAGTGGTCCGCGTCAGGGGATTCGATGGTTTGGTGCGAGTTTACGCCGTTGGAGCCGCGGCTTGAGGACGGAGTGTATCGCTAACCAACACCGTCGCACGTGACGCTGAGGTCGGACGAAGTCGACCGGGGCAGACCGTCAGGCCCCCCTGGCACGGGCACTCGTTAATCCATCGCTATTTTCCGGCTGTGTCTTCCGCGATGCCCTCGCCAAACCAGCGTCGGTGTGCTCGCTTCGCTCACCGGAAGCTCAACGATGCACGCATCGCCGTCATTCAGCTGACGCCGGTCGCAAGTACATCGCGCACGCCTCGCTCTAAGCGCACGATGGGTTAAGGGCTAGCAGCGTTCGAGAATCCGCATTTCGCCTCACGCTGCTAGTACCCAGCTGCGTGAGGCTATGTTGGACGCACGATCGGCTTGGTCGCCCCAGCGCCGCACGACACGATCACGATCGTCCTCGATTCCGCCTCGTCGGTGATCACATTGATGACCGTCGCGGCACGTTGCTTCGATGGCTCGAAAACAAGCAAAGGATGTTCCAGCCGAATGCGAGTAGCGTCGGCTTCAAGTTTCCATGCCGCTCCTCCAGAGGGTTGTGACCGCTTGGTTACTTGATGAACCTGGCCGAATTGAGTTTACGAGCATTAGCTTTATGATAACCTGAGCTTGCCTAGAATACGCTCTCCGCAGGACACACGCTCCCTTGACGATCGCCACCAACAATCGCATCTGCCCGCACTGCTTTCAGCGCACCGAACATGCCCGGTGCCCGAAGGATGGGTACGAGACGGTTCTAGCGCCGGACGAGCGTTCATCGTGGTCACTCGAGCCAGGAACGAACTTCGCCAACAAGTACCGCGTGCACGCGCAGGTTCGTCGCAGCTCCGCGGGGTCGCGCTATCGAGCCACCCGCCTCGACAACGGCGAAGATGTCGCGCTGACCGTTCTTGATCCGTGGCTGTTTCGCGGCGATGGCGTCGGCGCACGCTTCGAAGAGATCGGCGACGCGCTTGGATCCGTTCGGCACGAAAACCTCGTCGGCGTGTCCGAGTTTGGAAGCTGCGGCGACGTGATCCGCTATTGGACCTCCGAGTGGTTCGACGGCCGCGTACTCGCTGAGGTCATCGACGGCTTCGAGGACGCCGAGTCGCTGCCGGAAGAAGAGGTGATCGCCTACGGTACTCAGCTCTTCCGCGCACTCGAGGCACTGCATCGCAGCGGCTTCGTTCACGGCAATGTCAACCCTGCCAACGTCATGGTTCGGCACGAGAAGCTGAAGATCGACGAGGTTGGTCTCGCAGCGATCGTGAACGGGCCAAACTCATCGAGTCGCCCCGAGCGAATTGGTGAGCCTCGCTACATGTCTCCTGAGGTCGCACGCGGGATCAACGTGACTGGCGCCGCAGACGTCTACAACGTCGGTCTCCTACTCTATGAGCTTCTCACGGGGCGCCATCCGTTCCGTGAGCCGTCCAGCGGCGACTACCTGATCGCGCACGCCGTCAAAGCGCCACCGTGGCCGATGGTCGATGGAATCAAAGTCCGCGGACGGCTGCCTGACCTCATCATGGCTTGCCTTGAGAAAAAGCCCGAGAAGCGTCCGGCATCGGCCTCACTCGCCCTCAACCAGCTCGAGCGAGCGCAGGTCCAGCAAGAGCTGAGCTCAGCTTCGCTTCCCGCAATCAGCGCAAAGCTATCCGCCGTGCCGGAGCTCTCAGACAGCGCACTGATGCTCGATGCTGAGGCGACCTCTCCCGTCCCGACGGAAGTACGCTTTGCTGAGCCGGCGCCGACTCCCGCACCCGTTGCTGTGGCTCCAGCGGCCGCGCCTGCCGCGGCGATCGTTGCAGCTCCAATCCAGACTCCCGCGGCTCCGATGGAGCGGGTTGGCGCCGCGCCAGTCGCTGCCGCAGCCAACAAGTCGTCGCTGACGAAGTGGCTACTCGCGGCCACGCTGCTCTTGGCGACCGCTGTGATCGTCTTGATCGCCACGCGGCCCGACGGCAGCAACGAAGACGTCGTCACAGACGTCCAGCCGAAGCCGCCCGTTGCGGCTGTCGTGACGCCGGCAACTGCGCCCGTGACCGCAACCGCGTCGCCTGAGCCGGTGAAGGCGCCTGTCGCGCGCGTCATCGTGCCACGTGAGCTCCTTGAGCGCGAGATGCCACAAGAGGGCAAGAAAGCGCCAGCGGCCGCTTCAGCCACGCAAGCGCCCGCCGCACAGCCAAACAGCGTTGTCGCGTCCTCGACGACCCACACGGTTGCCCCGATCATCCTCCCCGCTGACCCGCCACCTGGTCGGGTCTCGCGGAGCTCGACACCGCCTCCTGCCCGCAAGAAGCGCCGTCGACGCGCCCAGCGACCCGCGGTGAGTCAGAAAAACGATGCGTACGACCCCAGCAAAGCACGGACGGGTAGCTCCACAGGGGCGTCGTCGACGACCGCGAAATCCACGGCGACGACCGCAAAGACGACAGCCACGAAGCCAAGCACTGGGGTCTCTGTGACTCCTGTCACGACAGACACGGAACGTGCTGGGGCGACAGTTGCCAAGGCCGCGCCGTCGTCGTCCAAGTCGAGCGTCACGACGAAGCCGGGCGCTGTCGAGGCGAAGTCGAGCGCGTCCGGCGACTCTTCGGGGACCCCCTCCACACAAGCGAAGCCCACAGCGACAAGCTTCAAGCGTACCGTTCGCGTAGAGTCGACGCCAAGTGGCGCATCGGTCTATCTCGACAAGAAAGTCGTTGGGACGACGCCGACCCCCGTCACGTGGACAGATCCCAACAAGCGAGTGATCGTCGAGCTGAGGCGCACCGGCTTTAAGCCCTACAAGCTCCAGCTGTCACACCGGACGAAGACACGCCACAGCGTGACACTGAAATCGGCCACCGGCGCCGCACCGACGGTTCCGTAGCCGGCACGTGCGGCTTTAGACTCCACCATAGGTCCACCCTTGTCGGCAACGCCCTCCATGGCGCAAGCGTGTATGACACTCGGTCAGTTTGAGCTGCCGGCACACCGGCGTACGGCGAGCTTCTGCGTGGCCGGCCAGCCCTGACCCTTCGCCTCGAACTGGCACGCCAGTCTTGGGCCTTGAATCACGTCGAACGTCTGCTGACCGACGAATCAACCTGACCGGATGCCGTAAGCGTCCAGGTGAGCGGGCCTGGTGATGAATCGAGTGACCCGAATGGCGTCGCCTAAGAAGGCTTCTTCCAAGCGCCGTCAACGCTCGCGTCTTCGCTTGACCCTTGGGCTGACGCACGTAATGAATGCGTGCCGCTGTCGACCGAGGTGAACATGACTGCTGCTCCGTTTCGACTCTACAACACCCTCGACCGCGCTGTAGGCGACTTCAAGCCGATCGTTGATGGCAAGGTCTCGCTCTACGTCTGCGGGATGACTGTCTACGACCGCTGCCACGTTGGGCATGCTCGAGCATTCATGGTCTTCGACATCTTCGTGCGCTACTTGCGCTACCGAGGGTGGGATGTTGAGTTCGTTCGGAACTTCACGGATGTCGATGACAAGATTATTCGTCGTGCGGCGGAGCTCAACGAAGAGCCTGCAGTGCTGGCGCAGAGGTACATCGACGCGCTCCATGAAGACGCCGATGGCTTGGGCCTTCTGCGTCCTGATAAAGAACCGCGCGTGTCGACGTCCATCGACGAGATCCAGGCGATGACGCAGCGCCTTATCGACAACGGACATGCCTACGTCGATAGCGGAAACGTTTGGTTCTCCGTCGAGACCTTCAAGCAGTACGGAAAGCTCTCCGGTCAGAAGGTCGATGAGCTGCGGTCGGCTGACGCGGCAGACGGCAAGCGCGCCCCAGCTGACTTCGCGTTGTGGAAGTCCGCCAAGCCTGGCGAGCCCGAGTGGCCGAGCCCGTGGGGACCAGGTCGGCCGGGTTGGCATATCGAGTGCTCGGCAATGGCCTGGAGCGAGCTCGGGCCAACCATCGACATCCATGGCGGCGGGCTGGACTTGGTCTTTCCGCATCACGAGAACGAGATCGCTCAGTCTGAGTGCGGCAACTGCAAGCCTTTCGCTAACTACTGGATGCACAACGGCCTGCTGACCATGTCGAGTGGCCAGAAAATGGGCAAGAGCCTCGGCAACGTCATCGACATCCAGGTGGCACTCGCAGCGTTCCCGGCTCAGACGCTCCGGCTCTACTACATGCAGAACCACTACCGCTCTCCGCTTCCATGGAGCGACGAGGCGCTACCCGAAGCCCTCGCGATGTTGAGCCGCCTGTACGAGGCGCGAGAGACCGCCGAGGCGATGGGAGGGGAGGAGCCGGCCGACGTTGTCGCCGAACAGCTCGGCAAGGACGCCATCGCGGTTCTAGAGCTTGGTCGTGGCTTCACCGATCGGTTCCACGCGGCGATGGACGAAGACTTCAACACGTCGAAAGCGCTGGGAGACCTCTTCGAGGTAGCCCGCGCGGTCAATCGCTTTAGCAACCACAAGAAGGCAAAGAAGCGGGGCGGACCTGTTGTTCGCGCAGCTCTCGAGGCGTTCGACCTCGTGGCCAGCGCGACCGGGTTGATGTCGCAACCGACCGGCGAGTTCCTTGAAGAGGTGAAGGACAAGCGACTGGACGCTCTCGGCATCTCACGCAGCGAGATCCAGGCGCTCTTGGACAAGCGACAGGCTCACCGCGCCAACAAAGAGTGGGCTGATGCTGACGCCGTGCGTGCTGAGCTGGAAGGGCGCTCGATCCTCGTCATGGACGGCGTGGACGGCGTCGAGTGGCGCGTACGCCTGTAGGCCAACGGCCGGACCTCGACCGAACTTACCTAGGCCTAAAGCAAGCGCTCTTTCCGGCTGCGGCTTTGGCGCTGCACTTGCCAGCAGCGTCGGTTCGTTCGCTTCGCTCACCTGAAGCTCAACGATGCACGCATCGCCTTTGTTCAGCCGACGCCGCTGGCAAGCGCCGAAGCGTTCGCCTCGCTCGAAAATAGTGCTTGCTTTAGGCCTAGTCCGAGCTTTGGATGGTCGCTACGAGGTAGGGCTTGGCGTCGACATGGTCGGCCACGATGACTCGGCCGTCGGTGTTGGCAAAGACTCCCACGTCCGCAGGCAGCACGAGAGGGCGGGTGAAGCGGACATCGATCGACGCCAACCGGCTTGGATCGCCACCGAGCTGGTCGGCCTGATAGACTTCGATGGCGCGGGACATCGTAGCGAAGCCATGCAGAATCGTACGCTTGAAGCCAGACACACGGGCGGCAAGCGGGATCCAGTGGATGGGATTGAAGTCACCCGTTAGGACTGCGAAGTCAAACCCGTCCTGCCAGCTCGCTCCCCACCGGCCAATCTCTTGCGGGGGCGGTGTGTCATCGCCTCTTGCGGCCGGTTTCCGCGGCTTCTTGGATCCGCTGCTGCGTTTTGGGATAACCGGAAAGAAGTTGACCTCTAGCGCCTCGGGATCGTCGGCCGGTCCTGTGAACAGCTGCTGATGAAAGCGAATGCGACGCTCGGTTTCTTCGACGGACACCAAACGCGCGGCAACGACCAGCTCTGAATGCGCCGGAATCTGGCGGTGCACCGTCATCGTGCAACCGCCGTTGAGCGCTCGCTCGATGGGGTAGGGTTGCGCTTCTAGTGTTCGCGCCACGAGGCCGAACGTCCACTGCGGGAAGAGCTGCGGCGGTAGGTT
>CALHXW010000022.1 GCA_938040325.1 uncultured bacterium
AGGGGTAACGCCTGACCCAGCGTGGCTTGATGTTGGCGCGATCGAGCGGCTGTGGTCGGCGACGATGGCGAGCAGCTCAGGGGACGTGACGGGGGCCATCGAGGGCCTACTCGAAGTGCCGCGCGCGTCAAGCCGCTGGGCCATGGCTCGACGTGGGCTCGCGCTCGCACAGCTCGACGGTCAGCGTGTGGAGCGCACGCTCAAGATCTTGGGCCTGCTGCCCGGCGGATGGCTCGGCACCCCAAGCAGAAGCCTGATAGCCGCGGTTGCGCTCAGTGCGATCGGGCAGCACGACACGTCCCAAGAGCTCGCACGAGCCGCACAGGCCAAAGCGCGTGCATGGACCCAGGGCAGTGCGTCGATGAGCGAGGTGGTTGCGTGGTGGTCAGCGACGCCCTCCCACGACGACGGCTCTTTCCTCGCGGAGGTTGCGCGGCAGCCGAGCATCGGGCGACTCGCGAAGGAGCTGGCCGTTGCGCGTGTGCAGAGCGGCGGAGGCTACGTCTCCGCACTCGAGGAGCGCCTCAAGACAGAGGTGACCGACGCCATTATGACGACGCGTCAGGCAGCTCAGCGGGCGCATTCCGATCTTGCCGCCTTCACCGTTGCTGCACCCGAGCCGAAGCCATAGCGGAGACGAGCCGTCTTGCGCAGTTCAGGGCGCGCTGAGTGGACGACGTCTGCTTCCAGCAACTCACTGTGCGCGGGCGCGTTTGTTGGTTCGAGCCCGGGGTCTGCTGCGATGGTCACCGCAGCCATGGCGGAATGCTTCGGCGTGTGGGCTATTGCCCGTGCAGGGACGCCGCAATCACCTTCGGGTCGCGCGTGATCTTTCCGATGATCGATGAGTCCGGCGGTGCCGTGAGCGACACCCGTGCGTAGCCCGAGCCTGAGTCGGTGAAGAGCCGTGTCGAGACGTCGGTTATCGACACACCCGACTCGGCAAGCGTTGTCAGGACCGCGGCGAGCGCGCCGTCCTCACGCTTGTAGCGCACGACGAGGACGTTCGCGTCGGTCTCGCCGTTGGCAAGGTTGACGCAGCGGTCGATCCCCTGGCGAGTCACGAAGTGCTCGATGGCTGCGACCACGTCGCTCGCGATGGCGTCTGTGGCTTGCTGCGTGACCGATGCGATGTGATTGGTTGCGATGACGTTTGGGTAGGCGTCCACAGCGAAGGGAACGTCGTCGCCGTAGTCATCAGCATCGTAGACGTCGAGCGCGAGGCCCAACGTGCCTTCTTCAAGGCGCTGCTTTGCGGCAGTGAGATCGATCCGACCCCGGTCGGTGAGGTTGACCAGCATCGCGTGCTTGGGCATCGACGCAATTCGCTCTGCCGTCGCGATGATTCCGTCGAGGCCATGGCCACTCTGAATCGAGACGATGTCGCACTTGGCGAAGAGCTGGTCGACGGAGCTGCAGTGATGCAGGCCAGCTTCAGAGGCAAGCGTTGACGTGAGGCTCGGTGCCCACACATGGACACGAACGCCAGCGGCGGATGCCACCGCTTGCATCGCTGCAGCGGCCGCGTCGTAGCCGACGAGCCCAAGGCTCCGTCCAGCAAGTCCAAGGGCAGGGGCGGACTCGCTGCCAAACGCCGCGCGCAGCTGGCGGTCGAGGGCCAAGACCATGCCGCAGGCGAGCTCGGACCGAGCATTGGCGTCAGCACCCGCACAGTCTGCGACGAGGATCCCGCGGCCGGATGCGGTCGAGACATCGATCGTGTCGACGCCTGCGCCTGCTCGCACGATAAACGACAGCCGCTTGGCGGCCTCGATCGTACGCTTGGTGACGCGCGTTCGGCCGACCACAAGGATATCGACATCCTCGACGGCTTCGGGAAGGGCGTGTGCCCCTAGATCGGGCTGGCAGGTCACGGTCATGCCGAGGCCTTCTAGGCCAGCTTTGACTTCGTTGGGGAGCGCGTCAGCGATCAGCACGTGCAACGAGCACCTCTCTCATGCGGGAATCGAAGGTTTTGCCGGCTGGGACAATACCACCCGGCGGCCGTGATGGGTACCGCACTCCAGGCGCGTCGGAAACGCGAATCTCTTGAACCTGTTCATGGGCCGAGCCACGACCACTCGTTGGACGAGGGAGGGATAGTGCGGTGCGTGAGCCCGGACCGCTTTGCGATCAGCAGCCAACGCCTCACCGACTGGCGTCCCGGTGACAGCGTGGCCCAGCGGAACGCCGAACTTGCGTGTACACGGCCTGTGGTTCGCCAATGCCGTGCCTGGGGTACGATCCGCTCGTGACCCTCGTGTTGGACGGTGGCCGCGGTCGCGACGCCCGTTTGACGAGCCTATTCCAGAGGCGCGCGCTGAGGTCGCTCTCTCGCCGCCCCAACCATCAACGTTGTGCGTCACAGAGACAGCCTTGTCCGGCAACGCAGCTACAACGCACAAGAGCCCGGCTGATGGCAGCCGGGCTCTCATGGTCGCGTACGCAGTCGCTCGTAGGCTACTTGGCCCCAGCAGGCTCCGGAGCCTTGATCTCACCCGCTCCGGAGGAGCGCGCTTCGATCTTCTTCGGCTTCGGCGGCACGTTCGCTTGAGCGTCGAGCTTCATCCGCTTGTTGCCCCACTCAGCACTCATGGCATCTCGCGTGTTGATGTCGGCGAAGGTCATCAGAAAGAAGATGCCGACAAAGAGAATCGTGGAGAAGAACACGAAGCTATAGAAGCGGACGTCGTACTTCAGATGCATGAAGTAGCCGACAACAAAGCCCGCCTTGATGAGCGCCACAAGCATCGCGACTGCGAGGCTTGCTGAGCCGAGTCCCGCCTGGCTCACGAGCACGGTCACGACCGTGAGCACCATGAGCGCGCCGAACACCGCAAGGTAGGTCTTGAGCGGCATCACATGATGGCCCTCGTGCGCCGGCTTGGCCGGCTGACCTTTGACGTATCCTTTGACGTATTCGTGCGACATCACTTCACCAAGTAGAGCAGGGGGAAGAGGAAGATCCAGATGAGGTCGACGAGGTGCCAGTACAGCCCCACGTTCTCGACCGGAGTGAAGTACTCGGAGCTAAAGCGCCCGCGGTTGTTCTTCACGAGAAGCCAAACCAGCAGCCCGATACCGATGACCACATGGAGGCCGTGGAGGCCCGTCATCATGAAGTAGATACCGAAGAAGAGCTGCGGGCCACCCCACCAGCCTTCCTGGGCGTAGTGCGTTCCTTCGACGATGGTGTGCTCAGCGTATGCAATGCCGGGCAGCAGGCCGTGTTCAATCTTGGAGCTGTACTCGATGTACTTGATGACCATAAAGGCGCAAGCGCACAAGATCGTGATGATCAGCATCAGCGAGGCTTGCTTTCGGTTGTTTAGCTGTACCGCCCGAACCGCAAGCGCCATCGTGAGCGACGAGAAGATGAGGACGACGGTGTTGACCGAGCCGAGCTTCCAATCCAGCTGCTCGTGAGCACTCAGCACCATCTCTGGGTACTGGCTCCGCACGATGAAGTAGGCCAGAAACAGCCCGCTGAACATGAGGATTTCGGTGGCGAGGAAGACCCACATCCCCAGCTTCGCAGCCGACTCTTGTTGAGCAGGGTTGTCGAAGTGGTGTTGTAGATACTCGGGGTGGTCGTGGTGTCCGTCGCCATGGGCGTGGCTTTGGGACTCGACAGTGGTGCTCATTGAGTGAACTCCTGCTTAGCTCGACGTCGCTTCGTGTGACAGGGCGCGAGCGAGATCAGTGGTGCCCCTCGACCATATCAGGGTCGATCTCGGGGAAGTTGTACGGCGACGCGTCGACGTGCGGCGTGTCGTGGAAGTTGTGCTCGATGGGCGGGCTCGCGGTGGCCCACTCAAGGGAGACGCCGCCCCATGGGTTCGGACCAGCTTTCTTGCCCTTGAAGATGGCGTGCACCAGGTAGAAGAGCGTCCAGAAGAGGCCGACGGCCAAGATGAACGAGCCGATCGATGAGGCGACGTGATAGCTCTGGAACTCGGGCAAGTACTCCGCGTAGCGGCGGGGCATGCCCTGCGAGCCGAGCATGAACTGGCTGAAGAACGTCAGGTTGAAGCCGACGAACACAATGAACGCACCGACCAGGCCAGCTTTCTCGTTGTACATGCGGCCAAACATCTTCGGCCACCAGTGGTGAAGACCACCGAGGAGCGCAATCACCGTGCCGCCCATCATCACGTAGTGGAAGTGGGCCACGACGAAGTAGCTGTCATGGAAGTGAACGTCGACCGACAGAGCGCCCAGGAAGACACCTGTGAGGCCGCCGATCGTGAACGTAAACAGAAAGATCAGCCCGTACATCATCGGGGTGTTCCACGAGATGCTGCCCTTGTAGAGGGTGGCGACCCAGCTGAAGACCTTGATGGCGGTGGGCACGGCCACGGCGAACGTCAGAAACGAAAACAGCGCGCTCGCGAACTCGGACTGACCCGACACGAACATGTGGTGGCCCCACACCAGGAAGCTGATGATGGCGATGGACACCGACGAGAGCGCAATCGCCTTGTAGCCGAAGATGTGCTTCTTGGAGTGCACAGCAATCAGCTCGCTGACGATACCGAAGCCGGGCAGGATCATGATGTAGACGGCCGGGTGGCTGTAGAACCAGAAGAAGTGCTGGAAGAGCACCGGGTCGCCGCCGTACTCGGGGTTGAAGATGCCGATCTTGAAGAGCGACTCAACAAGCAAGAGCATGAGCGTGATGGCGAGCACGGGGGTCGCGAGCACCTGGATGACAGCCGTTGCGTAGAGCGCCCAGATGAAGAGCGGCATGCGGTTCCACGTCATGCCGGGAGCGCGCATCTTGTGGACCGTCACGACAAAGTTGACGCCCGTGAGGATGGACGAGAACCCGAGCACGAAGATGCCGACTGTCGCGAGGATGACCGGTCCAGTACCCGAGCTGGAGTAGGGCGTGTAGAAGGTCCAGCCGGTGTCGAGCTGTCCCATCAGGATGGCGAAGAGCAGGATGACGGTGCCGGTGATCCAGATGTAGAGACTCGCGAGGTTCAGCCTCGGAAACGCCACGTCTTTCGCGCCAAGCATCAGCGGAAGGAAGAAGTTTCCAAGGGCCGCGGGAACGGCCGGCACAATGAACACGAACACCATTAACGCGCCGTGCAACGTGAACATCTTGTTGTAGAGCTCTTTACCGGCCGCCCAGCCCTCAGCGGTCCCAGCGAGCGCGCCATCGACGAAGAAGTCGATTTCGGGCGTCATCAACTCGATACGGAACAGCACCGCGAGCACACCCGCGACGCCGAACGCCGCCATGGTGCCCACCAGGTACATGATACCGATACGTTTGTGGTCGACCGTTGAAAGCCAAGACCAGAGGCCGCGTTTCGCGGTCCAAAAGCTCTTTTCGTCGTGGTGGTCGTCGTGTCCGTGACCCTCGACAGTTGTCGTCGCCATGCGAAAACCCCTCTTGCCTAGTCTTTGAGCGTCTTGATGTAGTCAACAATGGCGTTCAGCTGCAGGTCGTCGAGACGACCCCGGAACGCCGGCATGTTCTCACCCTCGTACCCGACAACAATCTGCTTCTCCGGGTAGAGAATGGACTCGCGGATGTAGTTGTCGTCGATGAGCGCGTCTGGACCGCCGACGATCTTCTCCATCGTGTTGTGCTTGCCCCACAGCGTGGGTCCGACCAGGCGTCCGCCGTCCTTCGTGTCGGTGTGGCAGCTCGCGCAGAACTTCTTGAAGAGCCGTGGACCGTAGTCCGGCGACTCTGGATCGAGGCCCGGGCAGTCCTTGCTGGCAACCCACTTCGCGAAGTCGTCCTGGCTGAGCACCTGGACGGTCCCGCCCATGTTCGAGTGCTGCTGTCCGCAGAACTCGGTGCAGAAGAACGGGTAGGTGCCGACGCGCGTCGGCGTCACGGTGAAGCCCGTGTAGCGCGACGGCAACACGTCCCGCTTCGCGCGCATCGCCGGAATCCAGAACGAGTGGATCACGTCCGACGACGACATCGTCGTCGTGAACGGGCGGTCCACCGGGAGCACGAGCTTGTTGGCGCACTCCTTGTTCAGGGTCGGGTACTGGATGGTCCAGGACCACTTTTGGCCGAGGATTCGGACGTCGAGAGCGTCGGGCGGCGTCTGCGAGAGCGCCGTGAAGTCACGGAAGCCCCACGCGAACACAATGACCATCAGAACGGTCGGAATGGCGCTCCAGAGGAACTCGAGCTTGAAGCTGTGATGAATCGGGCTCGTGCGCTGGTTGTCGTCCTTCTTTTTGTACTTCACCGCGAAGTAGACCGTCAGGCCCATCAGCAGCACGAAGAAGAAGATCGAGCAGTACAGGATGAAGTCGAAGAGTCCATCCACGCCGACAGCAAAGTCCGATGCCTGAGGTGGCATCCAGAATCCGCCGCCAGAGCCGTCCGCCACCAAGATGGGAGCAGACGTCAGAAGAGAACCGAGTGCACTCATGTTGCGGTCTCCAGAAGATTTCGAGGAGAGGTTTCGTCCACTCGATGGCGTCGCTCGCGACGCCACCAGAAGAGCAGCCAGAGGCCCACGGTCAGCGCGACGAGTGCGCCACCGATTCGCATAAAGCCCCAGGCAAATGCATAGCCGCCGTGCTCAGGATCGAACACGAAGCAGCTCAAGAGGATCTTGTCGCCCAGCGTGCCGACACGGCCGTTGGAAGCGTCTATCACCGAGAACTCGATGTCACGCGCGTTGTAGGTCAGGCCGTAGACGTAGCGCGAGATGAGCCGGTCGGCGCCGAGCACGTACACGACGGGTGAGTGCGCGTACTGTCCGGACGACTCATCGTACTTGTAGCCGTATCCGAGCTGCGCGGTGATCGCAGCGATGGCCTTCGGCCGCGCCGTCAGAAACGACCAGCTCACGTCGTCGCCCTTCCCGAGGGCGTCGACGTAGGACTTTCGCTTACCCTTCGCGATCTCGGGGGTATCGCGAGGGTCAAAGCTAACGGTCACAATCCTGAACTCTTTGCCCGGGACCCAGTCCATCGTCTTGAGCGTCCGCAGCAGCTGGTTGAGCTGCGTGGTGCAGATACCCTCGCATCGGAAGTAGTTGAGGGTCAGCAGGACCGGCGTCTCGCCGTCGAAGTAGTCGCCGATCTTCCTCACGTCGCCCTCTTCATCGAAGACGGGGATGTTCGCATCGAGAAACTCTCCGAGCCTCTCTTTGATGTCTGCACCCTTGAACTCGATCGGCAGCGGCGGCGCGGCGTGCGCAGCCGTGCACAACGTTGCTGAGAGCAGCGCTGCGAGTACGAGGGATGGGAAAAGGCGTTTCATCGTCGGATTTGGTTCAACACTTGTTCGAGTAGGGGAGGGGCACGTTCGGTGCGCAAGCGCGCTCAGTCGTCGGGGTGCTTCCAGTCTTTCGGCGCAGGAAACGCCTTCAGCCAGTTGCCATTGTTGAGCACGCGGCTTCGGGCCTCAACAATGGGCATCCGATACAACTCTTGGCCATCGATCGATAGCTTTCCGTATTTGGCCAAAAGCTGTTCATCGGCGGTTCGGGAGTCGATCAGCTGAACGGCCGGTCGCGCGTTCGCTTGAGCCATCTGCTTCTCGGCTTCCGCAGAGAAGAGCTGATAGATGCCCAGCGCGGAGAGCACGACGACGCCCGCGAGAATCGCCAAGAAGAGAAAGAGCGTGTTGCCGTTGGGCTCGTCGATCTCGTGTCCACCGTCGGTGTACTTCGAGACCAAGCGTCGCGGACCGATCTCGCTCGTTGGAGCGGCCGTGCTCTTGTTGTCGTCGTGGTGTTGCGTGTCTGCCATGACGTCTCCTAGAAGTTCTCGTGAGCGAGGGACTCGGCCAAGCGCGGGTCCTTAATCGGTACCAAGGCCTTGCTGGCCGTGCGCCAAACGAAGACCGCCAAGAAGAGTCCGCCGATGCCGACGAACGCCAGGATGTCGGCGACATGGAACGAGAAGTGGCTGTGGCCGAAGTGCTCCATCGTGGGCTGGATAATCCAGAACACGTCGATGTAGTGCGCGAAGGCAAGGATCAAGCAGCCAATGGCGTAGGTGAACTTCTTTCGCTTGATGTGTCGCGACATCAGGAAGAGGAACGGCACGATGAAGTGGAAGACGGCAAGCGCGAGGGAGACCCACTCCCAGCCGCCGGTCGACCGGTGGGCGTACCACATCGTCTCTTCCGGAATGTTGGCGTACCAGATCAAGAAGTACTGGCTGAAGCCGATGTAGGCCCAGAACACCACGAAGCCAAAAGCGAGCTTGCCGAGGTCGTGGTAGTGCTCCGCCGTGATGGCCTTCTCGAGGAGGCCGAGGCGCTGAAGGAACATCGACGCGAGGCTGATGGCGACCATGATCATCATCACGCAGCTGGCGAAGTAGTAGACGCCGAAGATGGTGGAGTACCAGTGAGGGTCCAGCGACATCATCCAGTCGATGGCCGCGACAGTGGCGCTCAGCGCGAAGAAGAGGAATCCGAGTGGCGCTGCCCAGCGCATCTTGTGGCTCAGCTCGTCGCCACCCTCTTCGTCCTGCCGGGTCGACCAGCGGTAGAAGGTCACCGACATGATCGTCCACACGACGCCGACGACGATGACGCGGATGATGAACCCACCGGAGTTGAGCCACCAGGTCTTGGCCTGGAGGATCTTGTCGTTGGCGACAGCGTCTGCATGGCTCCAGTGGAAGAGGTCATGCATGCCGATGATCAACGGGACCGCGAGCAACGCAAAGAGCGGCAGCGTGATCATGAAGTTCTCGGCGATGCGTCGCACGACCGTGCTCCAGCCCGCGCGTGAGCCGTGGTGGCAAAGCACGAAGAAGAGCCCGCCGAGCGCGATCGACAGCCAGTACATCAGCGATGTGACGTACGAGTAGTAGAACTGCTTGTGGTGCCCGTCGTCGCCGCCGCCTGTAACGTAGGCGAGGGCGAGTCCGATAATGCCGACGATCGCAAGCAAGAGAGGAGCCTTCCGCAGGATGCTGTCCTTCGGAAGCGTTGCCTCTTCAAGCGTGATGGTCGGTGCGTGTCCGTGAGCGCTCATAGTCTCCTCACTTCAACTCGCCGCGATGCGCGGCGGGAATCTCGGCAATGTCAGCGCGATGGCTCGCCTGAAGCACACGTACCCAGGCTGCGACAGCCCAACGGTCTTCGACGTTGAGCTGCGCTGCGTAGGGTTTCATCGTGCCCTTACCGTTGGTGATGACGTCGTAAAGGTAGCCAAGCGGCATCGCCCGGAGGCGAGGCTCTTGGTAGCTCGGCGGCGCGACAAGCAGTCCGCGCCGCGCGACCACCCCGTCACCGTAGCCGCTGTTGGCGTGGCATGGGGTGCAGTAGATGGCGTAGCGGTCTTCGCCACGCGTTAGGAGCTCGTCGTTGAGCTCGATGCCAGCGGGCAGTGCGTCGATGAGTCGACCGTCCGCGCCGCGTCCTTGGTGAAGCGACGCGTCCGCTCGAAGGAAGCCACGGGCGACGGTGCCTTCCACGGCGGGTCGCATGGCGGCTTGGTCGGCAAACCATTCGTTCTTCGACTGAGCTTCGTACCGCTGCTGGAAGTCCATGTTCAGGTTCGGGTGAACCGGCGGGACATCGGATTTGTTGCCGCGGCAGCCAAAGCTCATGAGCGAGAGGCCGACCGCAAAGGCGATAAGGGCGAATCTCACGTTATTCCTCCACCAGCTCGATGTGGGTCGCGCCAAGCTTCTTGAAGAGCTTCTTCGTCTTGCGCTTGTCGTAGAGCGGGTCACGCGCTTCGATCGCAATGAAGAACTTGTCGTCGGTGACCGCCTGAAAGCGCTCACTGTTGAAGAGCGGGTGGTTGAACGTGGGCAGTCGGTTGACGCCGAACATGCCAAACACCGCACCGAACGCACCGAAGAGGACGGTCAGCTCGAACGTGACGGGCATGAACGCTGGCCACGAAAACATCGGCTTGCCCGCGATGAGAATCGGGTAGTCGATCACCGTCGTCCACCACTGGAGGGTGAAGCCAGCAATCCCGCCGAGGATGGCCATTCCAAGCACGATCCAAGGGATCTTTGACGGGGGGAGGCCCATTGCTTTGTCGAGTCCGTGGACGGGGAACGGGGTACAGGCATCCCAGTGCTTGTAGCCCTCGTCTCGGACCTCTTCGCAGGCGTGATAGATGGCGCGCGTGCTATCGAACTCCGCGAGCATCCCGTAAATCTTCTTTTCAGCCATGAGCGGTAACCTCCTGGGAACCGGCCTCGTCCGAGTGTCCTGCGCCTTCGTCCTCCGGATGCCAGTGCGGGTCGGCCTGCGGGAGCACCGTCTTCACTTCGGCGATGGCGACCATCGGGATGAAGCGGATGAAGAGGAAGAAGAGGGTGAAGAAGAGTCCAAAGCTGCCGATCAGGGTCGTGATGTCCCAGATCGTCGGGCTGAAGTAGCCGTGGGCCGACGGAAGGGGGTCGGCCGAGAGCGACATCGTGATGACGAAGCGCTCAAACCACATCCCGATGTTGACGAAGATGGACAGCACGAAGAGCACGACGACGTTGCGGCGCATCTTCTTAAACCAGAAGAACTGCGGCGTGATGACGTTGCAGCTCACCATGATCCAGTAGGCCCATGCGTAGTCGCCAAACATACGGTTGGCGAAGGCGAACTGCTCGTACTGGTTGCCGGAGTACATCGCGATGAAGAACTCCATCCCGTAGGCATAACCAACCAGCGAGCCAGTCAGGAGGATGATCTTGGCCATGTTTTCGAGGTGCTTGGTGGTCACGATATGTTCGAGCTTGAAGATTTTTCGAGCTGGAATGATGAGCGTGAGCACCATCGCGAAGCCGCTGAAGATAGCGCCTGCCACGAAGTAGGGCGGGAAGATGGTCGTGTGCCAGCCGTAGACGTTACTGACCGCGAAGTCGAACGACACGATGGTGTGCACGGAGAGCACGAGGGGCGTCGCCAGTGCGGCGAGGATGAGGTAGGTGCGCTCGTAGTTGAGCCAGTGGCGCATCGAGCCGCGCCAACCCAGAGCGAAGATGCCATAGGCGATCTTGCGTGCCTTGGTCTTGCTGCGGTCGCGCATCGTCGCGAAGTCCGGGATGAGCCCGACGTACCAGAAGAGGAGCGACACCGTGAAGTAGGTGCTGACTGCGAACACGTCCCACAGAAGCGGGCTCATGAAGTTCGGCCACATGTCCATCTGGTTGGGGATCGGGAAGACCCAGTAGATCACCCAGATACGGCCCACGTGAATACCGGGGAACATCAACGCGCATATGACCGCAAAGATGGTCATCGCCTCTGCGTATCTGTTGATAGACGTTCGCCAGTCCTGCCTGAACAGGAAGAGGACCGCGGAGATTAGCGTTCCGGCGTGTCCGATGCCGACCCAGAACACGAAGTTCACGATCGCCCAGCCCCAACCGACAGGGTTGTTGAGACCCCAGATGCCCGTTCCTTCCCAGATGAGGTAGCTCACCGAGACGAGGAAGATGCCGAGGAAGAAGACTGCGACGAGGAAGCAGACCCACCACGCACGGTAGTTGTCGGCCTCGAGCGGCGCTGCGACTGCGTCGGTGATCTCCTTAAACGTCGCTCCGCTCGTTACGAGCGGCGCGCGGCCTTTAATGGGATCGAGCGTGTCTTTCACTGTAGCCATTGTCGTCGCCCCCTACGCCAGGTCCGGATTGGGGTTTCGCAGCTTCGCCAGGTAGGTGGTGCGCGGGCGCGTATTGAACTCGCGGAGCACCTGATAGTTGCGCTGCTGTGAACGCATCTTGGATACCCGGCTCTCCGGGTCCTTGATGTCGCCAAAGGTGATGGCCCCAACCGGGCAGGTTTGCTCGCACGCGGTCACAACGCCGCCGTCCGGGATGATCCCGTCGCCGTTGACCTTTGCGTCAATCTTGGCGCCGTTGATGCGCTGGACGCAGTACGTGCACTTCTCCATCACACCACGGAACCGGATCGTCACGTCCGGGTTCTTCTGCATCTGCTGCAGCGGGTGGATGTCGAGGTTGAAGTTGAAGAAGTTGAAGCGCCGGACCTTGTAGGGACAGTTGTTGGCGCAGTAGCGCGTCCCGATGCAGCGGTTGTAGGCCATGTCGTTGAGCCCTTCCGGGCTGTGGGCCGTTGCCTTGACCGGGCAGACCGCTTCGCATGGCGCGGTCTCGCAGTGCTGGCACGCCAGCGGCTGCAGGATCGCCTTCGGGTCGTCTTCGTCGCCCGTGTAGTAACGGTCGAGGCGAATCCAGTGCATCTCCCGACCGTTGAGGACCTGGTCCTTGCCGACGACGGAGATGTTGTTCTCAGCGGTGCACGCTACGATGCAGGCATTGCAGCCAATGCACGTGTTGAGGTCAATGGCCATGCCCCACTGCTGGGCGCCACCCATCTCGAACTTATCGTAGACATGTGACTTGACCTTGTAGGCCGGCATGACCTCATCGAGCTTCTTGTTGAACTGCTCGGGGTCGGCCTTGTAGGAAGCGGCCGTCGACTCGAGGGCGAGCGGACGCCCACTGAACATCTCTTCGCTGAACACTTTGCCAGGGTCTTGCCGATTGCCCGACGGTTGCGTGTCGGCGAGCTCGTAGCTACCGCCGTCCGCCGTGACGGTTGCGCTCGCAAAGAGGCTTCCGTCAGCCGGCAGGATTTCGTAGGCGTCAAAGCCTGCGCCCGTCGCGACGGCGCCGAACTTTCGTCCGTAGCCGAGTGCGAGCGCGCCCGTGCCGTGTGCTTGGCCGGGGGTGAGCTTCACGGCGACCTGCAGCGACTTGCCGCCAACGGTGATCGTCGCCAGCTCTTTATCGCCAAGGCCGAGGTCGTTGGCTGTCTTGCGGCTGACAAGGAGCGCGTTGTCCCACGTCAGCTTGGTCATGGGGTCGGGCGTCTCTTGAAGGATTCCAAGGTTCGCGTACCGGCCGTCGAGCACCGATGGGTCGACGTAGAAGTTGACCTCTAGGTTGCCGCTGCCGGGAGCCTTTGCGCCTGCAAGCAGAGCCGCGGCTGCGGCCCAGTCCCCAGCCGAGCCAGCCACGACACTCGAGTGCGCGACGATGCCGTCGTGCAGGGCTTTGCGCCAGCTGCCGTCGTTGAGTCCGGCACGCTTGCTCAGCGCGTCACGGACCAGGGCATAGCCACTGGTGGGTGCGCCAGTCGCGAGCCGTCCGAGTGCTTCCAGCACGCTCGGCGTGTGAAAGAGCGGCGCGATGAGCGGCTGGACCATGGAGGTGACGCCCGTCAGCGACTGAAGGTCGCCCCAGGCTTCCAGGTAGTGACTTACGGGGATGTGGAGCTTCGACAGCTGCGCTGTCTCGTCTCGGAACATGCCGAGGTGGACGGTGTAGGCCTTCGCAAGTGCCTCGCCGAGCCCGAGGGCGCCGGATGAGGTGTAGGCAGGGTTCGAGTCGAGGCAAAGCACCTTCGTGGCCGCGCCGCTGGTGAGAGCAGCCGCAAGCTCAGCCGGTGTCCCGCCGCCCAGCCACGTCTCGTCCTTGCGCCACACAACGTGCTTGTTGTTGCCAAGTGCGCCGTTGATCGCGAGGCCCAAGGCGTGGACCCAGGCCGGCTGCCGAGACCCGACAACCACGGCCGAAGCGCCTTTGGCGCCAGCGAGGTCTGCCGCGAGGGTGTTGACGAAGTCGGCGGCCTTCTTGCCGAGTTGCGGGGCAGCGCCGAGCTTGCCAGCAACGCCCTTCGGCAAGCTCACGCCTTTGGCGGTCAGGCCGTGGGCCAACGAGAGCAGGATCTGTCCGACGTCGGCGCCTCGCGCCTGGAGTCGATGGTCGGCCATAGAGCCGGTCAGGCTAAAGACGGGCTCGACGGCGTAGAGCCGGTTGGAAACGTCGCCAGGCGCCATCGTCCGGCGTCCCGCGGCGAAGTCCCGCGCGACCTGAAGGCCGTTCGTCTCGGTGAAGAGCATGTCGGCGTCAAACGCCGCGATGACTCTCGCGCCCTCCAGATTGGTGGTGACGTAGCTTCCTTTGCCGCCGATCGCCTCGGACGCCGCGAACCCGTTGTGGTTGAACGTCGGGTCGGATGTGTAGTGCTTGGCCTTTGGCATCGCCGCAAGCAAGCCGCTGAGTGCCGAGCGGACCGTTGGTGACATGACCGTTCCGGTCACGATCGCAAGGCCTGCGCCCTCATCTGCCTTGGCGTTCTTGGCAAACGTGTCGAACGCAGTCCAGGCGAGCTCCCACGTCGCGTCGCCGGTCGCGCCATCCTTTGCGATGGTCGGTGCCTCGGAGCGGTCGAGGTTGTAGAGGTTAAAGACCGACGCCTGAGCCCATGCAGACGCTGCGCCCTTCGAGCCGGCGTGCTGCGGGTTGCCCTCGATCTTGGTCGGGCGACCGTCATGGCTCTCGACGAGCAGCCCCTCGACGGTCGCACCAGCGCTGAAGCTGGTAGCGTAGTACACCGGGACGCCTGGGATGAAGTCTTCGGGCCGCTTAGCGTAGGGCACGATCTTCTGCTCGGGCTTGCGAAGACAGCCGCTCAGCGCGGCAGCCGACGCGACAGCGGCGCCAGTACCTAGGAAGCCGCGACGCGAGACGGCGTCGATAACGAGCTCGCCTGCGGCCTCGCCGAACTCGCGCCCGTCTGAGTCGCTGGTCCCATCATAGTCGTCGTAGCTCTGCCAGTGACGATCATCGGTAGTCGTAGTCATCGTCTCCCCTTACCGGTGGCAGCCGGAGCAGTGCTGAGGCGGATCCACCGCCCGCGTCTTGCCGTCTGGCCCAAGGTTGCGGTGTGGGTCGTTAGACCAGTCGTAGGGCGGGTTGGTGCCGTCCCACGTCATGTTGGTGACCTCCGACTTTGGCCGGAGGTTCGGCTCTGGATTTCGGTGGCAGTCAAGGCACCAGCTCATCGAGAGCGGCGCGTGCTGGTACACCACTTCCATCTGGTCGATCCGACCGTGACAGCTCACGCAGCCGACGCCTGCGGCCACGTGGACGCTGTGGTCGAAGTAAGCGTAGTCAGGAAGCATGTGGACCTTGACCCACTCGAGAGGGGCTTTGCCCTCGTAGGCGTCCTTGACGGGCTGGAAACGTGCCGCGGTCTCGCCCAAGTCGAGCTGCGAGTGGCAGTTCATGCAGGTCGCCGGTGGCGGGATCGCTGCATGCCCGGCCTCTTCGACCGTGTTGTGACAGTAGCGACAGTCCATGCCGAGCGCGCCGGCATGCAACTTGTGGCTAAAGGGCACCGGTTGCTCTGGTTGGTAGCCAACCTCGAGAAACTTGGGTGAGAAGTAGTACCAGACAAAGAAGACAACTCCGCAGAGCACGACCGGCGCGCCAACGCCAATCATGAAGGGAATCTTGTTTGTCCAACGCGGGAAGATCTGGGCCACTGTGTCTTCCTCTACGAGCCGTGGGTTGAGGATTCCGAGCGCGACGGGTGCGCATCGGTCGGTTTTGAGGCGCGGATGACGCCTCGCAGGAATGAATCACTGTTCATCGTGTTCTGACCGCCGCGGAAGCTAGCAGCACGTCGCGAGGCTGGCAACAAGGTTCGGGCCCTCGTTTTCGGTGTCTCCACCGGGGCACGCCAGCGTGGCGAGAATGCCTTAATATACTGGATGATTGCGATGAGATCGGCGTCGCGCAGGTGTGCCCACGCTGGCATGCCGGTCCCGGGTACTCCGTGCCTGACGACCTGCAGGAGATCGGCATCGCTCGGTCGTTGGGGGTTGTCGGTGTGTTTAAAGTCGCCGTCGACGAAGTCTCGTGGACGCGGATCGAGGTTGCGAGCGGCCGAGGTATCGGCGCGCCCGTCATAGCCGTGACACGATGCACAGTAGCGATCGAAGAAGTGTTTGCCCTGGTTGAGGGTCTCCGCTGAGACCACAACGCCGTCGAGCGTCAGCGGCTCCTTGAAGGTCTCGCCACCGCAGGCAGCCATCCATCCGGCGCCTGTCATGAACACCACAGCCAGTGCTGCGCGTGCGGTCATGGCGCACCGCCTTCAAGCCGTTCTTCCGCGACGACGTTGCCGGCGTGGCCTACCAGGGCGCGCCGGCCTTCGCTCGTGGAGTCGAAGTAGTAGCGAATCCAGTGGTCACGATCGACGAGCACAAGCTTCGAGGAGTGGCTGATGTCGACAACGCCGCCGTCATCGGTCTTGTCGCCCATCGCGGTGTTGAAGCCCTTCACCAGCAGCTTGAAGATCGTGTCGCGATCGCCGGTCAAAAAGCGCCAGCGTTCCGGATCAGCGTCGTAGGTCCGAGCGTAGTGTGTGAGGGCCTCTGGCGTGTCGCTGCCTGGATCGACTGTGATGCTCACGAGCTTGACGTCGAGCCCAGCCTCTTTCAGCTCACGCTGGAGCGCCTGTTTGGCCCGCGACACACGCGGGCAGATGGTCGTGCATGTCGTGAAGAAGAAGCTCGCGACCCACACCTCACCGCGGAGCTGCTCGCTTCCGTACTCGGCGCCCGTCTGGTCGGTCAGCGTAAACGCCGGGACCTCGTAGAGTCTCGACAGCGGCTTGACGCGCTTTCCGTCGCCGATGCAAACGCGCATGCCTGTGAGGACCATCACGCCGAAGACAGCCGCGATGAACCAGACCGAGGTGTAGAAGGGCTTGTCCGCAGTCGGGCGGTCGGTGGTTGGCTCAGTCGTGCTCATGCGCCGGGCCCCTTGCGTCGACGGCTCACATAGCAAGCGAGCACCAGCATCAAGAGCGCAAACCCGCCGAGCAGGGCGAACGCGGCTGGCGGGCTGTGGACGTACGTCAGGCCAGCCTCACCTGCAAACGCGCTTCGCAGCCCGTCGACAAACCATGTCATTGGATTGGCGGCCATGAAGACGCCAAGCGTGCCGCCTGCGGCCGGGAACAGAGCGCCGGAGAGCAGCCAGAGCGGGAGCAGCAGCGCCGCCATGATCGCGTGGTAGCCATGGGTGCTGGGGATGAGCCACGCAAAGACGAACGATAGGGCGGTCAGGCCGACCGCGCCGAGCACGAGTGCGCCGATGAGCGCTGGCCAGTTGAGCGCGAGCAGGTCGATGCCGGCAAGCGGGGCGACCGCAAGGATCAGCGCGACCTGAATCAGGGCCATCGTCACCACGCCGAGGGTCTTTCCGACGACCAGGGCAAGCCGGGAGCCGGGCGCGACGAGCACCTGTTGGAGAAACCCAGCGTTGCGATCCTCGATGACGCTCATCGTGGCGAAGATCGTTGTGAACAGCACCACCATCACGATCATGCCCGGGAACATGAAGCCGAACGCGTCGGCACCTGCGCGAGCAGCGAACACATCGTCGAGTCCGGCGGCGATGATCAGCCAAAAAAGAAGGGGCTGCGCCACGACACCAAACCAGCGCGACTTCTCGCGCCAGAGGTGAAGCATGTCGCGCTTCCAGAGCGTCAGCGCGAGACCGACGTCGGGTGAGCGTTTCGTGGAGTCGGCCGCGCGGATCCCGGGCCTGCTCGCGTTAGAGGCGGACGTCGAGGCGCTCATGCCGCTGCCTCCATCCGTTCGGAGCCCCGCTGGGACTCGATCAACGCCAAGACCGCGTCACTGAGCGAGGGGCGGCGCACCGTCAGCTCGGAGATGGCGTCGGTCTCGGTCAGCTCGAAGAGCCGGGCGGCCACTGCGGGACCGTCGCTGCAGTGTACGGTCAACGAACCCTCACCGCGGACGACCTGCGCGTCAGCCAGAGCGCTGGCAAGCTGCCGGCTCAGCTCGGCGCTGTCGCCGCGTGTGGTCAGCTCGACCGTGTCGCCGCCCAGCCGAGCGAGCGTCTCTTCGGGCATCTCGTCGGCCACGAGGCGGCCCTCGTGCATGATCCACACGCGATCGCAGCGCTCGGCTTCGTTGGCGTCGTGGGTCGCGACCAAGATCGTGACGTCTGTGAGGCTGTCGAGGAGCTCCCAGAGGTCACGCACCGAGGCGATGTCGAGTCCGGTCGTTGGCTCGTCGAGAACCAGGAGCGCTGGGCGATGGACGAGAGCACGTGCGATGTCGAGACGTCGGCGCATCCCGCCCGAGTACTGCTTGGTGATCTCGTCGCCGCGGTCGGCCAGACGCGCCCATGTCAGCAGCTCAGTCGCTCGAGAGCGTGCCTCCTTTCGGGATAGCCCTTGGATCCGACCCGCCATGACGATGTTCTCACGCGCGGTGAGCGTTCCATCGACGCTTGGCGACTGAAAGACCACGCCCATCGACGAGCGAAAGCCGACGTCGACGGGCATTAGAGACGTCTTCGCAACCGGAACGGTCATCGTGATCGAGCCTGCGTCTGGGACCAAGAGTCCCGTGATCGCGCTCAAGAGCGTCGACTTGCCGCTGCCGTTGGCGCCGACCAAAGCGATGGTCTCTCCGGTGTTGACCGACGCGGTGACAGCGTTGACGGCGACTCGCTCTCCAAAGCGCACGGTCAATGCGTCGACTGCGACGAAGGGCGTGTTCATCGCAGTGCTACGTCGATGACGAGGCCAGCGACCAGCACCGGCAAGTACACGAGTGACGCAGCGAAGAGGCGGTAGGCCCAGCGAGCGTCCGAGCGTGCCCAGAAGCCTGCCACCACCACCGCGCCAAAGCCGATGCCGCACGCGAGCGCGGTCCCGCCGTAGATCCAGCCGGCGGTGCCGAGGGGCAAGAGCGCCATGCTGACCGGAAGCAGAACGACCGTCCAAGCGAGGGCCTGCCACTTCGCAGCACGGTGGCCCCGCACGATCGGCACCGTCTTGATGCCCGCGGCACGGTAGTCGTGCTCGCGGAAGATGGCGATCGCGATGAAGTGCGGCATCTGCCACGCAAGAAGCGTCCCGAAGAGCGCGAGCCCGGCGAGGTCGATGGTGTTGGTGACCGCGGCCCAACCGAGGAGCGGCGGGATGGCGCCCGGGATGGCCCCAACGAAGAGCGCCAGCGGCGAGACATATTTTAGCGGCGTGTAGACCAAGACGTAGCTGAGCAACGCCGCGGCCGCGAGGGCGGTCGTCCAGCCGTTGGTCCCCAACGCCAACACGACCAACCCGACGATGCCGATGGCGATGCCGAACACGAGCGCACGCGGTTGCTCAAGGCGTCCCGCGGCGAGCGGACGGTCTTGAGTCCGCTTCATGAGCTTATCGGTCTCGCGCTCCCACCACATGTTGAGAGCGTTGGCAGAGCCGACCGTCAGTGCAGTGCCGATCAGTGCCCAGATGGCCGGACCAAGCGCGATCTGACCAGGAGCGAGCGCGAAGCCACCCGCCGTCATCAACAAGCACATGCGATTGATGGACGGCTTGGTGAGCGCGACGTAGTCGCGCATCGACGCGAGCATTCCGCGTGGTGCAACAGCGGTTGTCGGTGCGACAGATTGCGATGGTAGCTGGGTCATGCCACCACCTTACGGCTCGGGTTGGGGTTTGTCCGCGCGGGCGATGATGCCGCGGCAGCGTTGTTTGTGACCGGTTCGCCGAGAGGGCCGAAGCCGATGTAGAGCAGAAACACCGAGGCGAGTAGCAGGCCCCCGACAATGGTGTGGCCCGCGACAATCGCGACCGACCGACCTGTGTAGACGGTGAGGAGGCCGAGCGCGACCTGGGCGATGACCAACACAACCGGTGCCCATGCCAGGGTGGCGACCTTGCGACGGCCGGCTTCCGATGCCTGACGCTTCGCACGCAGCGCTAGGGCGACAACCGCAACGGCAACCGCATAGCCAACGAAGCGATGCAGCATGTGGAGCTGGGCGAGCCCGAGCTCAGGCCAGAGGCCCTGACCGGCGCACCCGACAACGTCGTCGCCGCAGATAAGCCCAGCCCCAAAGTGGCGAATCGCGCCGCCAAGCGTCGCCTGGAGCAGCACCAAGCCGAACGCGACCGCGAGAAACACTCGGGCGAGCGTCCGTCCACTGGTCGGGGCGATGCGCCGCTTTGGCAGTGCCCGCCAGACCAAGAGGAGGGTTAGGCAGAAGAAGATGTAGCCGAGCATCAGGTGGGCCGTCGAGACAACCGGATGGAGGCGTGCGATGACGGTGAGTCCTCCGAGAGCGCCCTGGAGGATGACGAGGATCAGCGCGGCTAGCGTGAGCCACTTGGTCGACTTATGGACGTCTTTTGAGAGCCAGGCCCATGCAGCTGTCGCGAGGGTCGCGATGCCCACGAGCGTTCCCCAGAGCCGGTGACCGTGCTCATAGAGGACGCCGCCCTCCATCGCTGGGAAGACCTCACCGCGGCAGAGTGGGATGAGGCCCCAGAAGAACTCCCAGTTCGGGCATGCGAGGCTCGACCCGGTGGGGTTCACCGTGCTGCCAATGGCGAGCATGATGAAGGTCAGAGCCGCCGTGATTCCCGCGACGATGAGCAATCCGCGGTGTCGTGCCGTCTTTGCGCTCATGTTGGCGCCTCGGCTTTGAGGCGGCAGTACTCAAAGAGCGTCCGGTAGGCTGCAACGCAGCTCTTGCGGATGATCCGTGACGAGCCACGGTTGACGTCGTGTTCCAAGCACTTATCGAACGCCCAGCGTCCGTCTGGGAACTCGTCCTTCATGTGGTCGCACTCGCCAAACCGGTTCTTGCCGGCAAGGCAGACCTCGACGGTCTTCTCGACACCCTTGAGACAGAGTTCCGGGATCGCGCTCTTCTGGCACTCGTCAAACCACACCAACACGTCGCCGATGCACTGGGTCGCCGTGAGGGTCTTTCCGGTGGTCTGCAGCTCGGTGACCTTCTCGGTGATGACGGCATCCGACTGCTTGAAGCTCGAGTAGGCGAGCACGCCGAGGAGCGATCCGATGGTGATGAGAGCAGCCAGCATGAGGTACGCGCCCTTCGCGGAGCGCTCAGGCGGTTCGGTCACAGGTGCTGGGCCTTTGGTCGTCACGAGCGGGTCATACGACCTGCGTCGGCGGTCGGTCAATCACCATTTGGCGTCATCGCCTTCGGTTATCGGGTGTTGTATGGAGCACCCATGAGCACCGTCCTCCAACCAACTCCTGGCGCCATCGCCGCGGCGGTTGCGGCCTTACGCGACGGCCAGGTCGTGGGGCTGCCGACCGAGACTGTCTACGGACTTGCTGCGGACGCCTCCAATCCTGCCGCGATCCGACGCATCTTCGCCGCCAAGGGGCGCCCGGCCGACCACCCGGTGATCGTCCACGTGAGCGACGCCAACGCGTTCGATCGGCTCGCTGTTGGCGACCTCGGGGCCGCAAATCTCCTCGCGCGCGCCTTCTGGCCGGGCCCGCTCACCATGATCGTCCGGCGCTCCACACTCGTGGACGACGCCGTCACGGGGGGGCGCGACACCGTGGGACTGCGCGCGCCTCGTCATCCGGTCTTTCGCGACGTACTCGCTCATTTTCCCCGGGGCCTTGCGGCGCCATCAGCCAACCGTTTCGGTCGCATCAGCCCGACATCCGCACACGATGTTGCGACCGAGCTAGGCGATCGGGTCGACGTTGTGCTCGACGGTGGCCGGTGTGACGTGGGCGTTGAGTCGACGATCGTGGACCTCTCGGGAGGCCAGCCCGCTGTCTTGCGACCTGGTGCGATCACCGAAGCCCAGCTCGCAGACTGCCTCGGGCGGCCCGTCTCTTGGAAGCGCGACGGGCCAGTGATCGCGCCCGGACAGCTTGCGAGCCACTACGCACCGCGCACGCCTGTCACGGTGATCGATGCTTGCGCGGACCTCGCGAGCACGGTGTCGGCGCTTGAGTCAGCCGGCGACCGCGTCGCGTCGATCGGCTCATCGAGACACGCAACGATCCTCGTGTCCGACGATCTCGAAGCGTTTGCGCGCGCCATCTATGCTGCGTTGCGTCGCGCAGACACGCTGGGCGTCGACCGCATCGTCGTCCAAGCACCACCTTCAGAAGGTATCGGTGTCGCGATCATCGATCGCCTACGCCGCGCTGCCGTCGGCAGCAACAAGACCTGAGCTGACGTGGCCTGTGGCTTGGTCGGTGGTCGTCCCCAGAGGGATTCGAACCCCCGTTACCGCCTTGAAAAGGCGGCGTCCTTGGCCGCTAGACGATGGGGACTGTGAAGAGGTTGGGTCGTGTAGGACTCGAACCTACGACCATCGGATTAAAAGTCCGGTGCTCTACCAACTGAGCTAACGACCCGTCCTGGGCGATACGTATTCGCCGACGCCTGCGCCGTCAAGCGCTGCCTGCGACAACCGTGCGAATCGAGCAGCCCCGATCAGTCGATCCAGTTGAAGAGCCTCGACTTATCGGTGGCCCACCAGATGACGAACGCGGTGCCTTTGATCCGGTCGAACGGCACGACGCCCCAATAGCGGCTGTCTTCAGAGAAGTCCCGGTTGTCGCCCATGACCAAGACGTGGCCTTCGGGAACGACCACGTCGGGCCACTCCGGGTTCATGGCGGCGTAGCCGAAGTACTTGGGCTTGCTGTCGCGTTTCCGCAGCGGACCCGGCCGCGGCGGCTCGCGCTGAGGCCAGGTGCCCATGCGCGCGATGCGTTGGCCTCCGCAGCTCTCGGGGTTGACGTGGCGCGTGATGTACTCGGTACCGTCGAGCGTCTCGGCCTGGCGCGTGCACAAACACTCGGAGCCGAACTCGATGTTGCACTTCACGTCGCCGAGGATGCGGGTCGGTATTGGCTCCCCGTTGAGGATCACGCGGTGATTCTCAAGGCGAACACGATCGCCTTCTTTCGCGACCACACGCTTGATGTAGTCCTGACCGTCGTACTTCTCGCCTTCATCGACGTACTTGAAGACGATGATGTCGCCGCGGTCGGGCTGATCCCAAGCGATCAGCCGGCTTGCCGACAGCGGCGTGTACAGGCCGTAGCTGATCTTGTTGACGAAGAGATGGTCGCCCACCTGAAGCGTCGGGACCATGGACTCGCTCGGGATCGAGAAGGCCTCCAAGAGGAAGAAGCGGATGACGAGCGCGAGCCCAACGGCCCATGCGACCGCCTCGACGAGCTCACGCGTCATCGACTTTCGGAAGGGTTTGAAGTTGGCCTCAAGGGCGTTGTCGAGAGCCGCGACGCGCTCGCTGAGTAGAGAGGCGTTCAGCGCTCGCTTGTTGCGCCGCGAGGGCAGGGCAGCCTCGGTGTTCTCGACTTCGCGAAGGACCGACTCCAGCGCGGCGGACGGAGCCCGTCGGCGCCGCTTCTTAAGGAGGCCTCGGGCTTCCTTGATGAGATCCTTGGCGCGGCGCACGAGCTTTCGCGGAGCGAGCGGCTTGGCCGCCTTGGCGCCGCTGGTGTTGTGCATGGCCATCGCAGGGTGTCCCAATCGGTCGAGGTGATGCGCGCATCGCGCGGGCCAGTGGCAGTAACACCGGGCGTCTAACCCGTCGAGTCCGCTCGCGGGTCAAAGCCTCCGTTCGGCCGCTGCGATGCTGCTGTCAGCGTGTTCGAGCCTAACTGTCGTCGGTGCTGAGAACCGCCATGAACGCCGCTTGCGGGATCTCGACGCTTCCAACGTTCTTCATGCGCTTCTTGCCGGCTTTCTGCTTCTCCAAGAGCTTGCGCTTCCGAGAGACGTCGCCGCCGTAGCACTTGGCCGTCACGTTCTTGCGGAACGCTCGAACCGACTCGCGCGCAATGATCTTGCCGCCAATGGCTGCCTGGATCGCAATCTCGAACTGCTGGCGCGGTAGGATCTCTCGCATCTTCTTACAGAGGACCCGGCCGCGCTGAGCCGCGACCGACTTGTGAACGATCATCGAGAGAGCATCGACCGGGTCGCCGTTGATCAGCACATCGACGCGGACGAGGTCATCTCGGCGGAACCCAACGACTTCATAGTCGAGCGACGCATAGCCGCGCGTCGCCGACTTCAGTCGGTCGAAGAAGTCCAAGATGATCTCAGCAAGGGGCAGCTCGTAGGAGACCAAGACGCGCGCGGTTCCCATGTACGAGAGGCCTAGCTGAACGCCGCGTCGCTCTTCGCACAGCGCCAAGACCGTACCGACGTACTCCTGGGGCGTATGGATCGTGGCCTTCACGAAGGGCTCTTCGATCTGCTCGCGGGCCTGCGGCTCAGGCAGGTGCTTGGGGTTTTCGACCATCAGCGTGTCGCCGTTGGTCAGCGTGACGCGATACACCACCGACGGGGCGGTCGTGATAAGGGCGAGGTCGAACTCACGCTCAAGCCGCTCCTGGACAATCTCCATGTGGAGGAGGCCGAGAAAACCGACGCGAAAACCAAAGCCCAGCGCGCCGGAGGTCTCCGGCTCAAACGAGATCGCAGCGTCGTTGAGGGCGAGCTTCTCCAGGGCCTCGCGGAGCGACTCGAAGTCGGACGAGTCGATCGGAAAGATCCCGGAATAGACCATCTGCTGTGCGGGCTCGAACCCAGCGAGCGCCTCGGTCGCCGGGCGCCTCGCGTTGGTGACAGTGTCGCCGACCCGTGCGTCCCGGATGTCTTTGATGCCGCAGATGATGTAGCCGACTTCGCCAGCGACGAGCTCCTTCTGGATGACCATCTCCGGTTCCATGGAGCCGATCTCAAGCAGCTCATGCTCGGCGCCGGTCGCCATGAAGCGGATCTTGTCGCCTTTGGTGAGGGTACCGTCGACCAGGCGAATCATCGCGATGACGCCGCGGTATGCGTCGTACCAGCTGTCGAAGATGAGGCCACGCGCTGGGGCCTGCCGGTCCGCCGACGGCGGCGGTAGCCGGGTGACGATCGCTTCCAGGAGCGCGTCGACCCCGAGGCCAGACTTAGCGGAGACATGAAGGGCGTCCGTGGTGTCGATGCCAATCGCGTCTTCGATCTCTTCGCTGACCTTGTCGACGTCTGCGGCCGGGAGGTCGATCTTGTTGAGAACGACGACCATCTCGAGGTCTTCCTCGATGGCGAGGTAGACGTTTGCGAGCGTCTGCGCCTCGACGCCTTGAGCGGCGTCGACGACCAGGAGCGCGCCCTCACAGGCCTTGAGGCTCCGTGAGACCTCGTAGGTGAAGTCGACGTGGCCCGGCGTGTCGATGAGGTTGAGCTGATAGAGCTCGCCGTCCTCAGCGCGGTGCCACAGCCGCGCGGTCTGGCTCTTGATCGTGATCCCGCGCTCGCGCTCCAGGTCCATCTTGTCGAGGAACTGATCCTTTTGCTCCCGCTTGACGACCGACTCGGTGATCTCAAGGAGCCGATCGGCGAGCGTCGACTTGCCGTGATCGATGTGAGCGATGATCGAAAAATTCCGGATCCGCTCGGAAGGAAAATCAGTGCCGCCGCGCTGGCGGGTCTTGCTCATGAGTGTGCGTCCTCGTGGCCTAAGGTGATGGAGCGATGGTCTTCATCCGTCCGTAGACCTGCTCTTGAGCAGATCACTCGGGATCGATGGAGAGCCCAAGCTGCACCGGCAAGCGTTCGCGGTGCTTCTCGAGCAGCAAATCGATCCCTTGGCGAATGAACTGCGCCATAGGGGTACCGGTGGTCTGGCTCAGCAGCTTGAGCTGCCGGTCCTGATCCGCGGTGATATAGATGGTGGTCGCGACCTTACGTCGGGCCATGACTTCCTCCCGCGGCGAACGTACTACACCGATGCTACCCATACACCCCATTATTGTGCTACCCCGCGCGACGATTCGATCCTCCATCCCGAGGCAGCATGAGCGACAAGAATCCATCGACACCCGCGCAGGCGGGCCACGACATCACCGTGACCGCGACGGCGGACGGCATCAAGACCCAGACGCGAGAGGCCGTTGAGGTCGTCTCCAAGGGGGTCGGCCAGCGCGACCTCGCGCCTGCGCAGGTCCCGGTCCCGGCAGCGCCGCCGAAGGTGACCGTGACGGAGGACGTCGACTTCGAGGCCCTCATGGCGGGCGCGACGGAGAAGACGGACAATGCGTTCGAGCCTGGTGATCGCGTCACTGGCGTCGTCGAGGTGATCTCGCTTCACGGGCCAGAGGTGTTCCTAGACCTCGGCGGACCGGCGACAGGCTACGTCCTCAAAGAGGAGCTTCTCCGGGACGATGGCACCTTGAAAGTCAGCCAGGGCGACACGATCGAAGGCATCGTCGTCGGGACCAACTCGAGCGGCGTGCACATCCGCATGAAGCTCGGTGCTGCTGGCGGCGACATGAGCGCGCTGAAAGACGCTCATGAAGGCAACCTGCCCGTCGAGGGCAAGGTCGTCAGCACCAACAAGGGAGGCTACGAAGTCCTCGTGGCTGGTCAGCGTGCGTTCTGCCCGTTCAGCCAGATCGACGTCCACCGGCCGGAGGACCCCGAGACCTTCGTCGGACGCGTGATGACCTTCCGGATCACCGAGATTCGTCCTGGCTCTGTCGTGGTGTCGCGCTTGGCGCTCATGCGCGAAGAGCTGGCCGTCAAGGCCGCTGAGACGATGAAGAAGCTAAGCGTCGGGGCCCGCATGACCGGGACCGTCAGCCGACTCCAGAAGTTCGGTGCGTTCGTCGACCTTGGCGGCATCGACGGCCTGATCCACGTCAGCGAGATGAGCTGGAGTCGGGTCGGCGACCCGTCCAGCGTGTTGTCCGTCGGCCAGAAGGTCGAGGTCGTGGTCCTGGAGATCAATCCCGAAAAGCAGCGCATTGCGCTGTCGCTCAAGCAGGCTCAAGGCGATCCCTTTGAGGGGGCCGTCGAGTCGATTCAGCGCGGTGCCGTCGTCAACGGCAAGGTCTCGCGACTCACTGACTTTGGTGCATTCATCGAGCTCGCCCCGCACGTCGACGGTCTCGTCCACGTCTCTGACATGGCGCACCACCGCATCCGGCATCCGAAGGAGCTGCTCACCGTCGGAGACACGGTTCAGGTGAAGGTGATGGAGATCGACCTCGGGCGCCGTCGCATCGGGCTCTCCCTCAAGGCACTCGCTGCCGATCCGTGGGACAGCATCACGAGCAACTACAAGCCCGACCAGACCGTGAAAGGGATGGTCGAGAGCATCCAGACGTTCGGCGTGTTCGTCACGCTCGAAGCTGGCGTGACGGCTCTGTTGCCTGCCAGCGAGAGCGGCGTGCCCCAGGGCAAGCCGCTGACGATGGAGTTCCGGGTCGGTAAGGAGATCGAAGCGAAGATTCTTCGCGTCGATGCCGACAACAGGAAGATCGCCCTCACCAAGCGCGAGGGACGTCGCTCGGAGCACAGCGGCGGCGGCGGCGGCGGCGGCGGTGGTCGAGGCGGCCGAGACGGTCGTGGACGTGGGCCACGTCGCGATGGCGGCGGCGGCCGCGGCGCACCGCGAACGTACCTCGACGCCGAGGCCGACAAAGACGGCGAGGGGCTCGGAAGCTTCGGCGCCCTGCTCATGCAGGCGATGGGCAAAGACGACGACAAGGGCAAAGGCAAGGGTTGAGTGTGTTGACCCGGTCGCGCGTGAGTCTTCGTCACCAGGCGGGCTCAGGCGGTGCCGAGGTCAACCGCTGCTCTGTCGGGCGGCGTCGGGCGCTATGGCTGCTGCTCGCGGCGATGCTGCTGACGGGATGTCCCGAGTGGTTTGAGGTCAGCGATCCAAGCGAAGCGCAAGACGACGAGCTGACGCTGGAGATTCCGTCGTCCGGCCCGGCCGTCTTCCCCAGCGCACCCGCTGTTGTTGGTGGACGTGGGCCGCTCATTCCAGGGACACCGGCGCTCCGCGTGCCGGACGCTGGCTACTGGACACGCTGCCGCCTGCACGTTGCCGACATCGTGCTGCCGTACTCGTGGGTCTCGTTTGTCCAGGGCGCTCGTGGGGTGACGCTGCGCCTCGCGGCGATGCGGCGCGGCGAGGTCGACGGGCCGACGGTTCCGAACCTTCGCGCCGTGGTGCCGATCGCACTCCCCCGCGGAACAGACGCGACGTCGCTGGCCGGCCTGACGCTGGGGGAAGATGCGCTCAGCAATGCAACCGTGAGCCTACGCACGACGTGGCAAGACTCCTACATCGTGAAGCTCTCGCGGCTGACCATCGAGGTCGTCGACGCCTCGGTCGTTGCCGGAACGTTCGAAGGCACCGCAGTGCGCGGCAAGAAGGGCCGGGTCGCGCGTCGGTTCGAGGCAGGCTTTGTCGCACTTCGCGGTCCGGCCGTTGGTGTCCTCGACCTCGGGCCACCCGCGCCGGAAAATGTCGTCGCCCCCTAGCCCTAGAACAAGCGCTACTTCCGGCTGCGACTTCCGCGATGCACTCGCCACCAGCGCCTTGCATTCGCTTCACTCACCCGAACTCGACGATGCTCGCAGGGCCTTCATTCGACCGACGCAGGTGGCAAGCACATCGCCTTCGCCTCGCTCTAAAACAGCGCTTGATTTGGGCCTAGGCCTTGCAACGGTTACCTGGCCGCTCGGGCTTGTGACGCTGCGCGTCAAAGTGGGTGACCGGAGTGCTTGGTGGTGCCTATAGTAGGTGAATGAATGACGACTCATTCTCTGGCGAGGAGGCTGCCGTGGAGACCGGATCGAAGCTTGGTGTGGCGTTGGACGAGATGCGCACGGTCTTTGAAGGGATCGCGCTGATCCTGCGCCAGATGACCGCGTCGTTGGCAGACGCGTGCGCCGAGTCAGGTCGTGTGAGCGTTCCGAAGCTCGATGAGCGGCAGGTCGACGCCTACAACCTGAGCGTCTTGCTCTCTCGCGCCCAAGCGGGCCGCTCGATCTACAGCTACGCGACCCGACGTCCCGAAGACCACCTGAGCGTCGGGTATGCGCGCCTCTTTGTGGGTGAGCTGACGCGCGACATCGTGCAGGCCGTGCTCTTCGATCCCGAGCGCTGGGGCATGACGCTCGAGGAGGTCCAAGGACTGCTCGAGCGTCACGCGTTGCGACGCTTCATGCGGCTTGCACTGGCGCCAGAGTCTTATGCCGACGTGGCCCGACTCATGCTTGTGCTTGGCGTCAACGACTACGGCCTCGACAGCAACCGCGACATGATTCGGCAGCAGTTCCGACGGTTCGCCACCGAGGTGGTCGAGCCCGTTGCCGAGCGAGTCCACACCAAAGACGAGCTCATTCCGCCGTCGATCATTTCAGCCGTCGCTGAGCTCGGCTGCTTTGGGCTCTGCATCCCAGAGCGCTTTGGCGGGCTCCAGCCGGACAACGAACCCGACAACCTCGGCATGTGCGTGGTCACCGAGGAGCTCTCCCGAGGAAGCTTAGGGGTCGCGGGAAGCCTCATCACCCGCCCCGAGATTCTGTCGAAGGCGCTGCTCAAGGGCGGGACAGAAGCTCAGCAGAACGAGTGGCTGCCTCAGCTTGCAACCGGCGAGAAGCTCTGTGCCGTCGCGGTCACTGAGCCGGACTTCGGCTCGGATGTCGCTGGCCTCAAGGTCACGGCGACCCCGGCAGAAGGTGGCTGGCTGATCAACGGCCAGAAGACGTGGTGCACCTTCGGCGGCTACGCGGATGTGCTCATGGTGCTTGCCCGCAGCGACACCGACCACAGCAAAGGGCACCGGGGCCTGACGATCTTTTTGGCCGAAAAGCCGCGGTTCGAGGGGCACTCGTTCGAGCACACCCAGGAAGGCGGCGGCAAGATCACCGGCCGCGCCATCGACACGATCGGCTATCGCGGGATGCACTCGTTTGACGTGTTCTTCGAGGACTACTTCGTCAGCGACGAGAACGTGCTCGGAGGCCTCGGTGGTGTTGGTCGTGGCTTCTACTATCAGATGGAGGGCTTCGCGGGTGGGCGGCTACAGACGGCGGCGCGCGCTGCTGGGGTGATGCAGGCCGCGCTCGATAAGGCCCTGACCTACGCGAAAGAGCGCCAGGTGTTTGGGCAGCCGATCGGCGACTATCAGCTCACGGCATGGAAGCTCGCTCGGATGGGCATGCTCACGCAAGTCGCGCGTCAGTTCACCTATGACGTGGCGTCGCTGCTCGACATGCACAAGGGGCAGGTTGAAGCGTCGATGGTGAAGCTCTGGGCGAGCCGAGAGGCCGAGTGGGTCACCCGCGAAGCGATGCAGATCCACGGCGGCATGGGCTACGCCGAAGAGTATGCCGTTAGCCGCTACTTCGTGGATGCCCGCGTGTTTTCGATCTTTGAGGGGGCTGAGGAAGTCTTGGCACTCCGCGTGGTCGCCCGGCAGGTGCTCCAGCGTGTGATCGACGAGCAGGTCTGACCCGCGGAGGACGGGCGTCTGCTGTGTCGTCGTCCCGCGGATTTCTAGGCGGAAACGACAGGGCTTGGCACCGCACGGTCGCGGCGGTATCGGTGGGTGTCCGTTCGCCCGGGCATGATTGCCAACCCCCCATCCGTCGAGGGTCCACGTGAGCACGATCTCCATCGATGCGTCGCCATATGATGTGCTGGCCAGCCAAGTGCCCGTCAGCCTCAGCGATGTCGACGCGCCGAGCTATGGCCGTTACCTAGAGGACTTCGTCCCAGGGACGGTCTTCGTCCATCCGCGCGGCACCACGATTGTCCGCGGTATGATGCTGGCGTACGCCAAGACGTTCATGGAGGCCAATCCCCTCTACCTCAACCAGGCGTATGCGGAGCGGCAAGGGCATCCCTCGCTCCCCGCTGCCCCGCACCTTGTGATGAACGTAGCGCTCTCGCTCGGCGTGCAGAACGACAGCGAGAAGGCCATCGCGAACCTCGGCTACTACGACGTCCGCTTTCTGCGGCCGGTCTACGCAGGCGACTCGCTCATGGGACGGACTCGGGTCGTCGCGCGACGCGACCGGGGCGTCGGCAAGCCAGGCATCGCCACGGTGGAGACGCTCGCGGTCAACCAACGCGACGAGGTGGTCGTGCAGTACCGTCGCAAGATCTTTGTGCCTCGACGCGGCGCAGAGCCCATCGGTGACCACGAGGTCGTCAGCGACGTCCCGTTTCCTTTCGAGGCGTCGCCGACGCTGAGCTTTCCGTGGTCCGGCGCGGCCAGTGACGGCCTCACGCTCGACACCACCCGCTTTGAGGCCATGCGGCCTGGACGCATCGTGCTGCACGCGAACGGGCGGACCGTGACCGACGAGCACGTCCAGTGGACCTATCGAGTGATGAACACGCATCCCCTGCACTATGACCGCCTCTACTCCACGGCACGGAGCGGCCCGATGTCGGGCGAGCCGATCGTGTACGGCGGCTTGGTCTTCGCCTGGCTCCTTGGGCTGTCCAGCCGCGACATCAGCGAGAACGCGGCGTGGGAGCTCGGCTGGCACAACGGCTATCACACCCAGCCGACCTACGCAGGCGACACGCTCTACGCGATCAGCCGAATTCTGGCCGTCGATGATGGGCCCACGCCAGCGCTCGGCAAGGTGCGGCTGCAGCTCATTGGTCTCAAAAACCTCAACCCGCGCGCTGCACTCGATACCCATGGTGCGGATCTCTTCCTCCAGGAAAACGAGAAGCGGTCCATCGGGTTGGCCAAGATCGAAGAGAAGATCTTTGAGATCGAGCGCGAGATCTTGGTCGTTCGAGGGGACACGGCATGAAAGACAAGCACATTCGCATCCGCATCGAGCAATGCCTGGCGCTGTCGAAGGCGTCGAACTGCCCGCGCCGGAAGTTTGGTGCGTTGCTGCTCGACCCCAATCGCAACGTGATCTTGATGGACGGCTACAACGGAGGACCGCGCGGGGGCGGTCATCTCTGCGGTGGCGATGAGTGCTTGCGTGACACCCAGGGCGTCAAGAGCGGCACGCGCATGGAGATCGGCTGCCACCACGCGGAGATGAACGTGGTGTGCAACGCGGCGGCAAGCGGTGTCGCGACGCGTGGGGCATGGCTCATCGTGACCGGAGAGCCGTGCACCATGTGCGCCAAGCTCATCCACCACGCAGGCATTGTGCGCGTGCTTGTTGTCGATGGCGGCTACGCCGGCGCAAACGGCGTCGACTACCTGCGCGGTCACGGCGTCGAAGTGGTCACGGTGGACGGACCGAAAGACCCGCGGACACTGGCCGTCGAGTCCTGATAGCGGCAGCGGCTTGCCGTCGCCCGATCGGAAGACAAAAAAGTGCCGAGTCGAGGCCCCGTCACGCGCCTCGACTCGGCGAAGGACTGCCATCCTGTAGGGGTCGTCACCGAAACCCGGGGAACATGGGTCGTGGAGATGGAGGGCAGTCCGCAGTTGCGGGGCGCTTTCAGGGCTCATGAGCCGGAAGCGGCGCCTCGCGATGCAATGTCAGTCTCTAGTGGAAACACCGACAGGACCCGGAAAAGTTCAGTTCGTGTTAGCGAACGCTTCGAATCCTGCGAGAGAGGTCAGTGCATGTGGCGTGCCAGCGGCCCCTGGTGAGCATCTAAGCAGCCCGCATAGCCGCACCAGCAATGGCCGCCGAGGGTACTGAGGGGCAGGTCCAGCTGTGGTGCATGCGCTGAGGCTGACTCAGCTGGCGTGTCGCGTCGCGACATAGATGTCGCGTGGCGTTGAGAAACTCGCCACCGGCTGAGGTCTCTGGAGGCGTTGCCAAGCTGGCCGGGTGTTTGGTAACCCAACAGAACCCCAAACTCGACACTGGCTGTGCGGCGCAAACGGTGCGTGCAGCCTGAGGAGGCCTGATGGCGACACCAAATCCAAGCGAGCACCGCGGCAAGGGCTCGCCCATCAAGGTCCCGCCTGGCGCCTACCGCGAGGTGACGATCCCCGCGATCGTGCTCGGGGCGCTGCTCGGCGCGTTCATGACCGCGGCGTTCGTGTACATGGCACTGAAGCTCGGCTTCACGCTCTCTGGCTCGACGGTCGCGGCTATCTTGGGCTTCGGCGTTCTGCGTGGGGTGCTCAAGAACGGCACCATCATTGAGAACAACATCAACCAGACCATCGCGTCGGGTGTGAACAATGCGTCAGCGGGTATCTCGTTTACGCTGCCGGCGCTCTTTCTGCTGGGTCTCAAGGATGACTCGCTGCTGAACTTCGACATCTGGCCATTCATCCTGGCGGCTGTCGCGGGTACCTTCATGGGAGTCGTGCTCATCATCCCGCTGCGTAAGCAGATGATCGAGTTCGAGCGCCTACGCTTTCCCAGTGGCATCGCCGTCGCGACGCTCCTGAAGTCGCCTGGCGCCGGGCTGCGGCAGGCGAAGCTGCTCTTTGGCGGCTTCATCGTCGCGGCACTCTTCACGCTGTCGACCCAAAAGGAGATCGGCCTCCTCGACCACGACCTGGTCGTCAACGGCCTCTTCGGAATCCCCGCGTACATCCCAATCGCCGTGTCGATCTCGTTTGCAAGCATCGGGGCGGGCCTTCTGAGCGGCAAGGGCGGTCTACCGTTCGTCTTCGGCGGCATCCTAGCTTGGTGGATCGTCGCGCCAGCGATGGTCGGCATGGGATGGGCACCGAGCATCGACGTCCCCGACAACGATGCGTTCCAGGCGAGCGCGATGTACGGCGGCATGATTCGGCCGCTCGGTATCGGCATGCTCATCGGCGGCGCGCTTGCAGGCGTCGTGGCAGCTTTCCCGGCGCTGCGTAGCGCCCTCAAGAGTCTCTCGTCAGCAGCGAAGGTCAAGGGCGGAAAGGGCAGCGACGAGATGTCGACGAAAGTCCTCTACGTCGGCCTCGCGGCGGCCGCGATGGCGCTCTTTATCGCAGCACTCATCGCGACCCAAGATGTCTCGGTCGGCCAGGCAGCAGCCATGGCCATTATTGGCACGGTCTGGCTGGCGCTAGCGGGACTCATCGTCGCTCAGGCGACGGGCATGACGGACATCTCTCCGCTCTCGGGCATGTCTCTCATTGCGGTGACGCTCATCTTCTTCGTCTCAAGCCAGAACGTCATCGCTTCGATCCTGCTCGGTGTGGCCATCTGCATCGGCATCGGCCAGTGCGCCGACATGATGACCGATCTGAAGGCCGGTCACCTGGTGGGCTCAATACCGAAGCGCCAACAGATGGTGCAGTTCGCGGTCAGCTGGATCGGTGCTCCGGTCGCCATCGGCATCATCTTTCTTCTGTGGGGCCAGGGGCCCGACGGCGTCGGCGGCTTCGGGCCGGGGTCAGAGTCCGGACTCAGCGCACCCCAAGGTGAGGCGCTGGCTTCCATCATTCACAGTCTCCAAAACGGCAATGTCGCCATTGAGAAGTACATCGCAGGTGCCTCGGCAGGTGCGGCGCTTGGCGTCTTGCCCATCGGTGGAATCGGCGTCCTGGTTGGTCTCGCCATGTACCTGCCGCTCGCTGTGACCCTTGCGTACGGCGTGGGCTGCATCATCGCGATGATCCTTCAGAAGACGAATGGCCAGGCTTGGATGGGCTCAACGCTGGTCCCGGTGGCTGCTGGGTTCATCATCGGTGAAGCGCTGACCAGTCTCCTCTATATCCTCGGCAAGCAACTTGTGGGTGCCGCATGAAGAACATTGCACTCATTATCGTCGCCCTGGGCGTCGGTCTGGCCGCTGCGAGCGGCGCACGTAATGCCGACCCGGTGACCCAGCAGGACAACCTCAACGGCCTGACATCCCGTTACTGCAAGGCACCAGCCGACCTCTCGGCCGCACGCGCAAAGCAGGTCGCCAACGGCTGCGATGAGTCGGCATGGGATGGCGTCGACGCCGTTCCCGTGGCGGACGTCAGCGCGCTCGAGGTCCAGTGGGTCGAGGCCAACGCGACGTTCAAAGCCCACGGGTTCGCCAACGACACCGTGCCGGCTGGGACGCGTCTCTCCGGTTGGTGGGACAAGTCCGGGATCCTGTTCGTCCTTGGTCTTGCGATGATCCTTGGCGGCGCCATGCTCTTCCGTCGCGGCAACGCAAGCGAGACAGCCGGCGGCACGGATGCAGGTCCGAAGTTTGTCGACATGGGGGATATGCTCACGCGCATCACCTCGGAGCTGAAGGTGCTCGAGACGAACATGGTGCAGACATCGACGCCGACCACCGGTGATGTCGACTACGTCAAAGAGACGATCGACGGGGTCCTCAATGGCCCCATGGCCGCGATCATCGATGCGCGCGACCAGCTCGTTCAGCGCTACGGCATGGCCGGGTTTGCGGAGGTCTTTGGACCCTTCGCGGGTGGTGAGCGGAACCTCAACCGTGCGTGGTCCTCAGTGGTCGACTCCCACTGGCCAGAGTCCACCGCGGCGATCGGAAACGCCGTCGCGGGCCTCGAGGGCGCGAAGGCGGCTCTCGACCAGCTGGCGAGCGCTCGAAAGGGGTAGGGCGGCTCGGTGAGCGAGCCGGCGAGGCCTTCCGCCCCGTCCGGTGGCACGTCCGCTTGGCGCGGCTCCGGTGAGCGACGTTGCTCACCGTCGCCACGAGCCCGTGGGGGATTTACCCGCTCGCGCGCGCCCGCGTGCGCGCCGCCGGCTTCTTAGCCAGCACGGCAAAGGTCGTGGCGCCGCGTGTTGCGCGAGCAGCGCGCGCGCGTTGCCCCTATCCGCTTGTCAGCGACGACCTAGTCGGCTTACGATCGATAGCGAAACCCTCAGATCGGGCGTGCGGCATGGGTCAACAGCAGGTCAAAGACCGTCTAGACACAGAAGAACTGCGGTCGTTTAGTCGGCGACTCCTAAACGATCTCCGCGGCTTGGAGCTGATGCTTGAGCGCGGGATGTTCGAGACGGGCATCCGGCGCATCGGTGCCGAGCAAGAGATGTTCATCGTCGACGAGACCGGCAATCCGGCCATGCTAGCCATGGAGCTGCTCGATAAGCTCGACTCGAGCTTCACCACCGAGCTCGCTCGCTTCAACCTCGAGTGCAACCTCGAGCCCAAGGTCTTTGGCGGCAAGTGCCTTAGCGAGGTCGAAAAGGAGCTCGTGAAGTGCGTCGCTGACGCGCGCCGTGCGGCGAAGAAGATGGGAGCAAACGTCTTGCTCTGCGGCATCCTACCGACCATCGACAAGTCCCACCTCGGCTTGGACGCGATCACGCCCAACCCGCGCTACATGCAGCTCAATAACACCCTCTGTCGCATGCGTGGGGGGGACTTCACCGCACACATCAAGGGCTATGACGAGCTGCACATCAGCCACGACAACATCCTCTTCGAGGCCTGCAACACCAGCTTCCAGGTGCACTTTCAGGTCGCGCCCGACGAGTTCGCGCGCTTCTACAACCTCGCCCAGGTCGTGACAGCGCCGGTGCTGGCAGCTGCCGTCAACTCCCCAACGCTGATGCAGCGGCGTCTCTGGCGCGAGACCCGGATCGCGCTCTTTCAGCAGTCGATCGACAACCGCAGCCCGCAACAGTCTCAGCGCGGGCACCGTCCTCGGGTTAGCTTCGGCACGCGCTGGGTCAAAGACTCCGTGGTCGAGATCTTCCGTGAAGACATCGCCCGCTATCGCATCCTGCTCGCGACGGACGAGGAAGAGGATCCGATCGCGTGCGTGGAGCGCGGTGTGCCGCCGGCGCTGTCGGCGCTGCGGCTGCACAACGGCACGGTCTATCGTTGGAACCGACCCTGCTACGGAATCCACGAGGGCAAGCCCCACCTGCGGATCGAAAACCGAGTGCTCCCGTCAGGTCCGACACCGGTCGACGAGGTCGCAAACGCTGCCTTCTTCTTTGGGCTGATGAGCGCGCTGCTCGATGTTCACCCGGATGTCTCGAAGGTCATGGCCTTCGATCACGCCTACGAGAACTTCATCTCTGCCGCTCACGACGGACTCAAGGCCCAGTTCATGTGGCTCGACGGCAAGCACCATCGCGCCAGCGATCTCATCCTCGAGACGCTCCTGCCGGTCGCGCGGACTGGCCTCATCAGCAAGGGGATCGATCCCGGCGACACCGACCGGTACTTGGGCATCATCGCCAAGCGTGTCGAGAGCGGCAGGACCGGCGCCGACTGGGCTCTGCGCTCGCTCAAGGAGATGGGGGGCAACGCCAATCGTGACGAGCGCTACCGCGCGCTGGTGGTGGCGTCGCTGGCACAGCAGGCCAAGAACAAGCCGGTCCACACGTGGTCTCTGGCGCAGATCGATGGGTCCCACGACTGGCGTCACAGCTACCGACAGGTCGGCCAGTTCATGTCGACGGAGCTGTTCACGGTGCGAGCCGAAGACATCATCGACTTCGCCGCAAGCGTCATGGACTGGGAGCACATTCGCCATGTCCCCGTCGAAGACGACGACGGCCGCCTCGTTGGGCTCGTCACCATGCGCGACATGCTCAAGCTGCTGGCCAAAGGCGCCCGCAGCGACGAGGACAGCGTCAGCAACGTAATGGTGCCGCTCGACAAGCTCCGGGTCGTGACGCCGGAGACCTCCACGCTTGAGGCCCTGCGCCTGATGCGAGACCACAAGATCGGCTGCTTGCCGGTGGTCAAGGATGAGCTGCTTGTGGGGCTCGTCACCGACGTCGACCTGCTCGGAGTCGCCACGGGTTGGATGGAGGATCAGCTGGCGTCGCTCAGTGGCTGATCCCGGCGCCGCAGGCGGACCAGACGTGTCGGCTGTGGTCAGCGGACTCGACGACAGCGGCGTCATCGCCAGCTACGGCCAGCCAGGGCAGGGGCCGCTGGTGCTGGTGCTCTGCGGCATCCACGGAAACGAAGCTGCCAGTGTCGTTGCCGCGCAGGCAGTGAGCGACTGGCTGAACCTCGCCAAGCCCACGTTTGTCGGTCACTTCGTCGCGCTTGCTGGAAACCTTGCCGCCCTGCGGCTCGGTGAGCGCTGTGTCCAGCGCGACCTCAACCGTGCGTGGACACCCGAGCAGGTCGCCGACGTCCGTGCCCGCGTCGCTCGGCGCGATGCCCCGATCGACTCCGAAGAGCGCGAGCAGCGCCGGTTGCTCGCGCACTTCGATGCGCTGCTCGAGCAAGCAGAGGGCGATGTGCTCGCGCTCGATCTCCACAGCTTTTCGTCATCTGGGGCCCCGTTCTCTGTCGTGCCGGACGCACCGCTCGACATCGACCTCGCCCTCGACGTTGGGCTCACGGCGATCCTCAACCTCGACAAGCACATCCGGGGCACGATCCTAGAGCACTTCACCGGCCTGGGCTGCCCGGTGATGGGGGTCGAGGCAGGCTCGCACTACCACCCGAGGACAGCCGGCTTTCATGAGTCCGCGATCCTTGTGGCGCTGGTCGCTCGTGGCCTGCTGGAGCCCGCCGACGTTCCTCACTTCGATGCGCGACGGGCCGACCTCAAGCGCGCGTCCATGGGGCTCACCGACGTGGTCGACGTTGTCTATCGTCACGCCATTGGGCCCGACGATGCATTCGTGATGCGGCCAGGGTTTCGCAACCTTCAGCCGGTCTACCGCGGTCAGCCGCTCGCTGATGACGCCCGCGGCGTGGTGGTTGCTCCCATCGCTGGCTGGCTGCTGATGCCGCTCTACCAGGGCAGTGGTGATGATGGCTTCTTCATCGCGCTGTCGCGCTGAGTGGTGGCGCACCCTGGCTGCGTTACTCGTCGCTCGGCGGTCCCTCGCGGCGAAACTCGATGAGGTTGTAGCTGTTGGCGCCGTGGTTGCGGACGTGGAAGAAGATAGGCGTGCCGGCAGGGGCCGCCGTCGGCATGGTCACGGTGTCGATGAAGAGTCCGCTCTCAGACGGGATGGAAAGGCTGCGCTCCCACACACGCTCGTCGCCGATCTGAAGGGCGAGGTGGGCGGTCGCGTCGAGCGGGGCGGTCAGCTCGAAGTGCCAGAGCCACACGAGCAGCTCGTCGCCGGCGCAGAGATCCACCTGCAGCGCCTGCTCCATGGTGGAGTAGGGGCAGGCGCCGGTCTCAATGCTGTAGGTCAGCTGACCCGAGAGGTCTTCGATCTCTCGGGCCGTCGGTGGACAGCTGATGTCATCGCCTGGCCGGAACGCAGAGAAGGGGTCGTCGGCGCTGCTGGTGACCTGCCACAGGCTGTGGTCGACGAGCAGCTCCGGCTCCGTCGCGGGCTCACACGTGGCGCCCTGAGTCTCGTCGCCACACGCCGCGGCCAGGGCTCCGAGGGCCGCCATGACGACAAGCGCACCGATCACGGAGACGGGCTGGAAGCCGCGGACGAACTGTTGTCTCTGTTTCACGTCAGCCACTCCTCGCAGCGAGCCAGTGCGTCGTACGGCCCGGCCGGTGCGCTTGCCGCCAGCTTGGCCTGCAAGGCACGTCTGCCACCGACCCTAGCGATGGCAAGCGTGCCAAACAAGCGGGTCGCTGCAGCCGTGGCAAATGCGGTGAGCTGCTCGGCTCGGGCGCGGACGGCGTCTTGCCCCGCTGGACGCACCGCATCGATCGCGGCGACGAGCGGCTCAACACCGCTCCCGTCGGTCCCCGATGCCAACACCACCTCGACGTCGGATCGTCCGAGCAGGCTCAGCGCGACCTTGAGGTCCTTGTGGGCTCGGCGGGCGGGCGCGCCGAGGTCGCTCTTGGTCACGACCAGCAGCTCGAAGCTCTCCATCAAGCCTGATTTGATGAACTGGAGCGTGTCGCCACTGCCTGGCTGGACGGCGACCACGGTGACGTCGGCGACGCGGGCAATGTCGGTCTCTGACTGGCCAACACCGACCGTCTCGACCAGCACCATGTCGAAGGCTGCTCGCAGCACTACCATGGCTTCGAACGCGGCCGGTGAGAGCCCACCAAGCGCACCCCGAGCCGCAAGTGAACGCACGAACACGCCGTCGTCATCAGCGGCCGGGCGGATCCGTGTGCGGTCGCCAAGCAAGGCCCCACCAGAGCCCCTCGAGCTCGGATCCACCGCCATCACGCCGACGGTGCGGCCAGCACTGCGCCAAGCGGCCACGAGCTTGCTCGCCAGGGTCGACTTGCCAACGCCTGGTGGGCCGGTCAGGCCAATGACGGCGCCTGGTTGACGGGGCGACGGGTACAGAGCGTCCACCAGCGCACGTGTTTCCGGGCGGGTGCGCGTGGCCTCAAGCTCTGCGAGGGCGTTGGCAACGGCGGCTCGGCTTCCCGCGCGGATCGCCTGTGCACGGGCTGTGATGTCGAGCGCCTGCGGCTCAGCAGCGTTTTCCACGCCTACTCAGCCCACTGGGCAGCGCCGAGCTCGGCGATCTCTGTGACGATGCGGTTGAGGTCGAAGTCACTCGGCGTAAACACGCGCGAGACGCCGAGGCTCTCAAGCTGTGACCGATCGCCGTCTGGGATGATCCCACCAACAATGACCACCACCCGGTCGAGTCCGCGAGCTCTCAGCGCGTCCATGACCGCTGGAACCAGCACGTTGTGGCTGCCTGAGAGGATGGACAGGCCCACGACGTGTGCGCTCTCTTCTTCAGCGCATCGTGCGATCTCGTGCGGTGTGAGCCGGATGCCTTGATAGACCACTTCGATACCGGCGTCGCGGGCACGCACAGCGATCTGCTCGGCGCCGTTGGAGTGTCCATCGAGCCCGGGCTTGCCGACGACCAGCTTCAGGCGCCGCCCAATGGCTGCTGTCGCGCGTTCGACCGCGGCCCGCGCCTTGTCGAGGCCGTCGACTGCGTCTTCCGGGGCGGGGCGCGCGCGCTGGGACACTGCCGCACCGACGCCGGTTGGTGCGCGATACTCGCCAAAGACGTCGCGCATCACCGCCCCCCACTCGCCAGTCGTGACGCCTGCGTGCGCACACGCAATGCTCGCCGGCATGATGTTGGCGCCGGCGACCGCTGCATCGCGCAGCGCCGCAAGCGTGGCCGTGACACGCGCATCGTCACGGCTCTGGCGAAACGCGTCCAAGCGCTCGATCTGCTCGCGCTCTGCGGCCGGGTCCACGGTGAGGATGCCGCCATCTGAGCTCTGCGCGAGCGGTGACGGGGCGCTCTCGGTGAAGGCGTTGACCCCGATGACGGTCTGCTCGCCGCTCTCGATCCGCGAGAGCCGAGCGGCGCCTGCCTCCACGAGCCGCGCCTTCATCGCGCCGGAGTCCACCGCAGCCAGGACGCCCCCAATCGCTTCGATCCAGGCGAGCTGCTCGTCGACCTCGGCGGTGAGTGCGGTCTCAAGGCGCGCGATCTCATGGCTTCCGTCGAAGAGGTCACCGTGGTCGAGCAGGTCGGTCTCGTGCGCAACAATCTGCTGGAGCCGCAGCGACCACTGTTGGTCCCATGGCCGCGGAAGCCCCAACGCCTCATTCCACGCAGGCAGCTGGACGGCCCGAGCCCGTGCGTTCTTGCTCAGCACGACCCCAAGCATCTCGAGCGCGATGCGGTAGACGTTGTTTTCCGGCTGAGGCTCGGTCAAGCCGAGGCTGTTGACCTGAACGCCGTAGCGAAAGCGCCGCAGCTTTGGATCGGTGACCCCGTAGCGCTCGCGGCAGATACGGTCCCAGAGCGACCCCATCACGCGCAGCTTGACCAGCTCCTCGACGAACCGAATGCCGGCGTTGACGAAGAACGAGACCCGGCCGACCACGCGTGGAAACGCCTCGGCTGGGACGTCGCCCCGAGCCTTGGCCGCATCGAGCAAGCACATGGCGTTGGCGAGTGCGTAGCTGACCTCGAGCACGGGCGTCGCGCCTGCTTCCTGGAGGTGATAGCTGCAGATGTTGACCGGGTTCCACTTCGGCAAGTGCTCGACCGTGTAGGCCACGACGTCGGTCTGGAGCTTGAGCGATGCCGCCGGCGGCAGCATGTAAGTGCCGCGCGAGAGGAACTCTTTGACGAGATCGTTTTGGGTGGTGCCGCGCAGCAGCTGCGGGTCCACGCCTCGCTTCTCAGCCACGGCAATGTAGAGCGCGAGCAGCCACGGCGCCGTGGCGTTGATCGTCATCGAGGTGTTCATTCGCTCGATCGGAATGTCGGCCATGAGGGTTTCCATGTCGCCAAGATGCGAGATGGGAACGCCGACCTTGCCGACCTCTCCGCTGGAGCGCGGATCGTCGGCGTCGTAGCCGGTCTGTGTCGGCAGATCGAACGCCACCGAGAGCCCGGTCTGGCCGCGACTCAGGTTCTCCCGGTAGAGCGCGTTCGAGGCCGCTGCGGACGAGTGGCCCGAGTAGGTTCGCATTAGCCAGGGTCGGTCGCGTGTCGCCATTGGAGCTCCCTGACGAGTGCATCGTCAGCCGTCGGCAGTGGAGGAGGGTGAGCGGTCAGCTCGACAAGTGCTGCTGGGCGTTGCGGCTCTCGGCAAGGTTGCGGCAGCCGTCCACCGTCGCGTTGATGTTGACGACCATGTTCCCAGGCGGGTGCTTGTTGTCGATCATCAGCTCATGGGGAACGGACGTCTCCGCAAAGCTGAACGACTGCGACAGCCCGGTGTGGATCTTCTGGTCCATCACCAGGTGGTTCGCCTCGTCCGCGTCATGCTTGGAGGCGAAGTGGCTGCCCTGGATACGCTTCTGCCGCATCCACACGTAGCGGGCATCGAAGGTCAGGTTGTAGCCGGTTGTTCCCGCGCAGAAGACCACCATGCCGCCACGGCGGACGACGTAGCAGCTGACGGGGAAGGTCTGCTCACCGGGGTGTTCAAAGACGATGTCGACATCGACCTTGCCCGTGATGTCCCAGATCGCCTTTCCGAACTTTCGCACCCGACGGATGTAGTCTCGGTAGCCCTCGGGATCGGATGGATCGGGAAGCTTGCCCCAGCAGTCGAAGTCTTTGCGGTTGATGTAAGCCTTGGCGCCCAGCTGGAGGCAATACTCACCCTTGGAGGCGCTCGACACGACCGCGATGGGGTTGGCGCCCGCGGCCTTACAGATCTGGATGGCCATGGTTCCGAGACCGCCGGAGGCGCCCCAGATCAGGACGTTCATGGCGGGCTTGAGCGTGTGTGGTGGGTGTCCGTAGAGCATGCGCCATGCCGTGGCGTACACGAGCATGTAGCAGCCAGCTTCCGCCCACGTGAGGTGCTTTGGCTTCGGAAGGAGCTGCTGACCCTGCACCTTACAGAACTGGGCGAAGCTGCCGTGGGTCGTTTCGTAGCCCCAGATCCTCTGGCTCCGGCAGAGCATGGGACTGCCACCGTTGCAGTGGTGGCACTCGCCGCAGCTCTGGTTGCAGTGGATGACGACCTCGTCGCCGGGCTTCCAGGTCGTGATGCCCGAGCCCACCTTCCACACCACGCCCGAGGCGTCGCTGCCGGCCACGTGGTTGTCATGTTTGTGCACGTCGAGTGGGCTCAGTGGCTCACCGAGCGAGGCCCAGACTCCGTTGTAGTTGACGCCTGCGCTCATCACGTAGACCAAGACCTCATTGGGGCCGACGTCGGGAACGTCGAGCAGCTCGGCCTGCATCGCGGCCGCCGGGCGGCCATGGCGCTCGCGACGAATGGTCATCGCGTGCATCTTCTCCGGTACCTCACCGAGCGGTGGGATCTCGCCGATGCCGTAGACGTCTTTGGTGGCGGTGGGTTCCATCTTGGCCCTTCGTTTGGCAGGTGAGGCAGCGTCCTTGGATCATGCGTCATCGCATCACGACGCGCTGCGTCATTTGAGGCTAACCACTGCTCTGGTCGGGCGCAAGCGAGTTGACGACAGCCATGCGGCTGTCGGTGACTGACAGACTGCGTGCGACTAGCAACGTTCGGGGAAACCAGAATCCGCATTTGCCGGCAACGCTGCTAGCCGATGTTCACAGGCTCGACAGGGCCAAGGTCCACGGAGAATGCCCGTTGCGCGGCCCGTGCTGTTGCGTGCTGGTTACCGGTGGTGAGTGCCACGCGACGACCTGGCGGGGACCGAGGATCGTCGGCCTGAACGGGCCAGCTCGCACC
>CALHXW010000023.1 GCA_938040325.1 uncultured bacterium
CTCGCCCGCTTTGCTTTGCTGAGCTCGACGCTCGGCGCTCGGCGCTCGCCCGCTTTTGCTGCGCTCGGCGCTCGCCCGCTTTGCTGCGCTCGACGCTCGACGCTCGGCGCTCGCCCGCTTTGCTGCGCTCGGCGCTCGCCCGCTTTGCCGCGCTCGGCGCTCGGCCGCTTTGCCACACTCGGCGCTCGGCCGCTTTGCTGCCCTCGGCGCTCGCCGGAATCGCCGCGCTCGGCGCTCGCCGGCTTTGCCGCGCTCGACGCTCGCCGGCGTCGATGAGTTTTCCGGCGTTGCTTGCCTACTTGCGTGTCGGCGTCATGCTGACGGTGATGAAGAACTGGTTCTCTTCGTTCTCTATCTTTGAGGTCCAGTCGGTGATGTTGGACCAGCCAGCGACACCCTTTTGCTTGAGCGTCTTGGTGTGTCGCTTCAGCTCTGACTTCACAGCCGAGACCTTGCCGCGCTCCATCAGCAGATAGAACTTCTTGCCGCCGTTGTAGTCTTCCAAGTAGGGCAAGAACTGATGCTTCTTCTCGACCGGCTTCAGCTCGTTGTAGCTGTAGTAGGTCTCTCCGCGCCAGACGATGAGCCACGAGATGATGTCTTCGTCGCACACGCGCTTGGGTTCCGAGCGCAGGTAGTCTGTCAGGGCACCGAGCCCGACTTTCGCGAGCAGCGGCTCGTACGCGTCCTGGATGTGGTCTGCCTCTGGCATCTGGGTGCAGGTGTCGTAGTACGCGTCAAACAGGTACTTTTGCGACCAGTGCGGCGTCAGCGACGGCAGATAGTAGTTGAGCGACCACACCGCCATTAATGCTGCGACGCCGCCGAGGGCGATGAGCGCAGCCATCCGTGTCTTGGCGACGAAGAACAAGCACAACGCAATGACGCCCGCGATCATCAAAAACCGTATGAACGTCTTGTACTCCAGGGCATCCCACTGAAGGATCGCCTGTAGTGTCGGCGAGGTATGCTTGTAGAAGTAGCTGTCTTTCCACGTGATCTTGCTTGTCGACGAGATGACACCATCGGCATCGATCGGCAGGTGCTTCGGCATCGCCCGGTCGTACTTGTACGTCATGAGATTACGCACGGACTGCGGATCTTCGTGGATGTCCCAGCCAACGCCCAACAGAAAGACCACGCCCAGCGCAGCAGATGCTCGAACCAGCCAACCGCCTTCCTTGAGAAGGTGGTCGATGAAGAGAGCAAGTAGGACGGCCAGTGCCGGCATCGCGGGGAAGATGTAGTGGTGGAACTTTGTCGAGCTGAGCGTGAAGAGCGTGAACGCGAGCAGGAACCACACCGACACGAAGAGCTTCGCTTGGTTGCGATGCCCATTGTCACGGGCGTTGATCCTTAGAGCCCAGAACAGTGCTAGGGGAACGAACGCCACCCAAGGGAATGTTCCGACGCCAAGCCACTTGATGAAGTGCTCGAAGGTTCCGCTGTCAATCTGATGGACCCCGCTTCCGAGTCGGTTGAAGTGGTCATGGATGAAGAAGCGGTTCCAATACGGCGTGCCGTGCCGGGTAAGCATCGCCACGTACCAGGGCAGGCCTGTGCAGCAGAAGATGGCGATCCCGCGGACGAGCTCGGCACGCAAGAGAACGCGCCAGTTTCCGGAGACGACCAACCAAAGGAGGATAATAGCGCCCGGTAATCCGAAGCCGAGCAGCCCCTTAGAGTAGGTACTGTGCGCGACCAAGACGTAGAAGGCGACGAGGTAGCACCGCCGGATCCAGCGGTCTTTGAAGGCATCGGTGAGGCCTCCCATCGCTGCCACTTCACGTCGGAACGAGACGATGTACCAGCTGATGACCAAGACAAGCGGAATGGCGTAGTAGAGCGCGTGCCACGTGCCTTTGTGACCCATGCTCCAGATAAACGCCGCAAAGCCCGTCTTGCCCTCAGGAACGGGGTCGTCGAGGTCGTTGATGAGGATGCCGTACTGAGGCAGCGTGTTGAGCAGCAGAAAGCCCAGCGTGATGCCTAACCACACCTTAAAGCGGCGGTTGCTCATCGGTTCCCGTGGACCGAAGAACGCCAGCATCAAAAAGCACAGCGCCATCACCATCGTGGCGACAAAGGGCATGTCTGTCTGCGCCTGGCGGCTGATCATGAAGAACTGGGGTGACGTCGCCACAACCAGTGCACCGATGACTCCCACCCGGCGCGTCCAGATCTTGCTCAGAGAGAGATAGGTGATGAAGACCGCCAAGATGGCCAGCATCGCCATCGGCAGCCGGATCGCCCACTCTCCGCGTCCGATCATTCGAGAGGCAATCGCCTCCGACCAGAAGATGAAGATGGGCTTAGAGTAGAAGTTCTTGCCTTGCGTCGGCTCACTTCCAATCTTGCCGCGATATCCCCACCACGGACTGATCCAGTCGTAGGTGTCGAGCATCTCCGTGGTGACTGTTCCGTAGTGGGTCTCCCACGGATCCCAGAGCCCAAAGGCGCCGAGGTTCGGCAAGAAGATCAAGCATGCGCACCCGATGATGATCGCACGGACTCGCCGCTCGTTTCGCGGCCGCTCCCACACGGGGACGCTCGCGATGTCGTCGGCAAAGATGGGCAGCTGCTTGCGCGGCTGCGCCGAAGCATCTCCCACGTCCAAGATCTCGATGGGCCGAGGTCCCGTGCTCATTCGCGTGTCGCTCGCATCCTTGCTGAAACAAAAAGGGCGCGAGGCATCGCTGTGCGTGCCTCGCGCCGTAGTCTTCGTTGCCTGCGGTGACTCGCTGTCGCGAGACGCCGCACCGAAATGCCTAGCGCTTCGAGAACTGGAAGCGCTTACGTGCGCCCGGCTGGCCGTACTTCTTACGCTCGACCACGCGCGAGTCACGCGTGAGGAACCCAGCGCGCTTGAGCGCCGGGCGGTACTTCTCTTCGTCGAGTTTGTTGAGCGCGCGGCTGATGCCGTGCTTGAGCGCGTCGGCTTGGCCGCTCAGTCCACCACCACTGACCGTGCAGTAGACGTCGAACGCGCCCTCGGTCTCGGTGACCTCGAAGGCCTGGTTGATGATCATCAGCAAGGTTGCGCGACGGAAGTAGTCGTCCGCTCCGCGCTTGTTGACGGTGATCTTGCCCGTGCCGGGGCTCATGAAGACGCGCGCGCTGGCCTCTTTTCGGCGGCCGGTCGCGTATGTGCGGTTGTCGTTAGCCATGAACTTTTATCCTAGCGCGAGATGTCGAGAGGTTGCGGATTCTGAGCAGCGTGCGGATGGTCTGCCTCGCGGTAGACCTTCAGCTTGCGCATCAGATGACGACCGAGCGATCCCTTGGGCAGCATGCCCTTGACCGCACGCTCGACCATGATCCGAGAGTCCTTTTCGAGGAGCTTCTCGGCGGTGATGGACTTGAGCCCACCCATGTAGCCGGTGTGCCGGTAGTACTGCTTCTGAGCAAGCTTGTTGCCGGTCAGGACCAGGTGATCGGCGTTGATCACGACGACGAAGTCACCGCAGTCAGCGTGCGGTGTGTACGTCGGCTTGTGCTTGCCGCGCAGCACCGAAGCGATCTGAGTGCAGGCGCGCCCGAGGGTCTTGCCCTCAAGGTCGACGACGTGCCAAGCGCGCTCGGTGGTCTTGGAATTGAAGCTCTTCGTTTTCATCCAGAAACGTCCTTTTGACGCAGTCGCTAGAGTCGAGGCCCCAGCGAAGAACCGCGGTCTTATAGGCGCGCACCTCGAAGGGTGTCAACGCCAAAGGCAAGTGCTGTTCGAAGCCGGCGCGAAGGGCGCGACCGCAGACAGCGCGGGGCTAGCGGCAGACTGACTTCAGCGCGTCCGCGCGGTCCGTCTTCTCCCACGAGAAAGTATCTTCGGTTCGACCGAAGTGGCCGTACGCAGCAGTCGCCCGGAAGATCGGACGACGCAGCTTCAGCTGGTCGATCATGGCGGCAGGGCGGAAGTCGAAGACCTCGCGAACGGCAGCCGTGATGGCTTCGACCGACGCGGTCTCAGTGCCAAAGGTGTCCACGAGGACACTGACGGGCTGCGCGACGCCGATCGCGTAGGCAACCTGGACCTCACACTGGGTGGCCAGTCCGGCGGCCACGACGTTCTTGGCGACGTAGCGCGTGTAGTACGCCGCGCTGCGATCGACCTTCGTCGCATCCTTACCCGAGAATGCACCGCCGCCGTGCCGGCCGTAGCCGCCATAGGTGTCGACGATGATCTTGCGGCCCGTGAGGCCGGCATCGCCGACAGGGCCACCGATCACGAAGCGTCCCGTCGGGTTGACGTGGACCGTGATGTCTTTGTTGTAGAGGTCGCCCAGGACAGGCTTGATGGTCGTCTCAAGGACGGCCTCGATCACCTGCGCGTGGGTCACGTGCTCGGCGTGCTGGGTGGAGACCACCACGGTGTCGATGCACTTCGGTAGGCCGTTCTCGTACCGCACCGTGACCTGGCTCTTGGAGTCAGGACGGAGGAAATCGACCTTGTTGGACTTGCGAACGGCTGCGAGCTCGCGCACCAGCTGGTGTGCCGTCTGGATCGCCAGGGGCATCAGCTCGGGCGTCTCGTTGCAGGCGTAGCCGAACATGAGGCCCTGATCGCCGGCGCCTTGCTCCATGTGGAGCCCTTCACCGTCGTTGACGCCCTGAGCGATGTCGGGCGACTGGCGATCGATGGTGGTCAGGACCGAGCAGCTCTCTGCGTCGAAGCCGCAGGATGGGTCGGTGTAGCCGATGTCGCGCAGGGTCTGGCGCACCACAGCGGGCATGTCGACGTAGGCGTTCGTGGTGATCTCACCACCGATCAGGACGAGGCCTGTCGTGTTGAACGTCTCGCACGCAACGCGGGACATGGGGTCTTGGCGCAGGCACTCGTCCAGCACAGAGTCAGAGATCTGATCAGACACCTTGTCAGGGTGTCCTTCGCTGACGGATTCCGACGTAAAGAGAAAGTTTTTCAAAGCCATGACGCTGTCCTACGTGAGCCGCGAGCGGGCACCGAAGCCAAAAAGGGCGCTCTAGCTACCCCCACGGCCCGACACAGTCAAGGTTGGTCGCACTTAAGTGTACCGGGCGCACGCTCGGTTGCGGCGGTCTCGTGGCGGCGGCTGGCTGTGGGCAGCGGCGACCGCTCCCAACGCCGCGAGTGACCTGCGAGTCGGATGCGAACGGCTGCGCGGCGGCTCTCTCACGGGAGACCGGAACAAGCTCTCTGCGGCCCAGACGGTCGAGGAGCGGGGCTCGCGCGCTGATCCGTTGGCTTCGCACCTGCCTCCACGCGGAATTGAACTCGGTGCTCGGCGTCATCCACGCGAGCGGACCTGCAGACCGGAGCGTTGTCCGAACGCTGCTAGCCCCAAAACAAGCGCTCTTTCCGGCTGCGGCTTTGGCGATGCCCTCGCCAGCGACGTCCGTGCGTTCGCTTCGCTCACCTGAACTCAACGATGCACACATCGCCTTCGTCCAGCCGACGCCGCTGGCAAGCACATCGCCTTCGCCTCGCTCGCAGCCGAATTCCGCACACGACACTCGACCACTGCTAGAGCACCGGCCTTGGTGGCCAACGCAAGTCCCTGCAGTTCTGATGAAATGCATTTGATCGGTGCTCTAGCGGCCCCCGATCGTGGTCAACGGTGCCCAGAAGGCCGGGTGTCGCCTCGTGGCGTCTTCGGCCTTGAGCATCTGGCGCTGGGCGGTGGCAAGAGCGCTCGAGACGTCAGCACCTGTCGCCAGCTGTCGGTAGAACCCGTTGAAGAGCGCTGACGTTGCGGCATCGTCGACCTTCCAGAGGGTCGCGACGACGCGTTGCGCTTTCGTGCGAAGGAACTGGTAGGCGAGGCCAGCCACCTCTGCGCCGTTGCCTCGTACGCGGGCCGCGGTGTCGCAGGCCGAGAGGACGACGACGGCGGTCTTGCCGAGATCGAGCGCGGGGATCTGGCTGTAGGTCAACGGTCCGTCGGCGAAGACAAGGTGAGACCGCTCCGGGGCGCTCGCGTCGATGCGGCCGTGGCTCGCGATGTGCAACACATCGACCGGTCGTCGGCGAAGGGCCTTGGTCATGGCGAGCCGTGTGGCAGCCGAGCCGAGGAGCGTGCGGGCTCGTGGGACGTGGTCGACAATGCGCTCGGCCTCGGTGAGCGCGCCCGGGAGGGTGCCGTCAGGATCGGCGACGACCAGCACCTTTGTGTTTCGGGCTCGGCGCAGGGTGCGACGAGAGGCCGAGAGCGTGTTCATGCTTGTGGCGCGGTTGAGCGAGAAGCGCTCGATGGCATAGCGCGTGCCGTCGTGCAGGGCGGCCCAGGGGAGGTAGCGCAGCAGGCCCGCGGCGCTGACAATGAGGTGCTTGGGCTCTCCGAGTCGCTCCAGGGCTTGGCGCATGATCAGGTCGTAGCCGCGCTGGAGCGCTGGCAGGACCCGCTTTAGCGACGCCTCGACGCGTGTGGCGCTTCCGCCAGTGACCGCGGCCGTGAGCGGGCGGAAGCGTGTTAGCTGGCCCGTGTCCATCTCGGCGACGATGGTGCGGACCACGGTCTCGACCTCCGAGCGCGGAACGACCACGTCAAAGTGGGTGAAGACGTCGCGGGTGACCGCGAATACGACGATGCGGTCGTCAAGCACGATAGGGCTGAGGAGGAGCACACCGTCGGCAAGTCCCTCCTGGAGGGCCGTCAGCTGGACCGGGCGGATCGCGTAGGCGTCGAAGCCACCTTGCCGGTCGACCTGCTCGACGAAGCGGGCCAGCTCGGTCCGGGTTGTGCGCAGCTCCTCGTCGAGGCGCGTGAGCACCGCGTCGTCGGGCTTTGGTGCAGCGAGCTGCTGATCAAAGAGCTGCTGAAGTCGTCCTGCCTGAACCTCAAGCTCTCGCTGGCGCTTCTCGGACGCGGTGAGTGCTCCAGCACGTCGACGCATCTCGGCTCGCTCGGCCAGCCGTGCGCGGTCGAGCGCCAGGAAGGCTTCGCGGACCTCGCCGTCTTCCAACAGCAGCGTCATCAGCTGCTGGAACACCTCGTGCTTGCCGCTGAGGAAACGGGCGCGGGCGTCGTCGTCGACGTGCAGCCCGTCACTCCGAAAGAGCTCGTCGGAGGCCTCGCGGAGCCAACCTCGAGCCTCGGCGCGCTGGCCGTCACGGAGCGCGACCATCGCGCGCTGGTAGAGCGCTTCCCACGGGAGGGCGCCACCTGCGGCCCGCGCGTGCTTGAGGGCGGTGTCGAGCCAACGCTTCGCCTGCTGGTCACGCCCCGCCTTCGCGAGCAAGACCCCCAGCTGGCCCTGGGCGGCATGCTGGTGTCCGCTCTCGGTAGCCTCCTGCTGAGCGTCACCCTCCACAAGTTGGATGGCTTGGGCTGTCTCACCGCGCTCCGAGAGAAGCTGGGCGAGGCGGCGTCGGAGCGCGGGGGAGCGACCAACAAGCGTCGTGTTCGCCCGGGCCAGCGCGGCTCGGAAGGCCGCCTCTGCAGCAGCATCGCGGCCCAGGAGCTGGAGTCCCAGCGCACGGGCCTCCATCAGCGAGAGGCGGAACTCTTCGTTGAGCACGTCCTTGGCGATGCGCTCCGCTGCGTCGACCTCCAAGAGTGCGCGCTCTGGGTCGCGCAGCCTGAGCGCGACCGACGCGCGGTTGAAGCGAAGCGCTCCGCGGGCGAAGCGGTCGCCGTCAGCGTCCGCCGCGGCGACGGCTCGGTCGAGGAGCTCGAGCTCTGCATGCCAGTCGCCGTACGCACGCTCAACTCGCGCCATCGCGTCGAGGGCCCAGCCCGTGAGCCTACCGAGGCGGAGCTTTTCGGTGAGCGCGAGCGCGCGAGCCGCGAGGGACCGCGCGGCAGCGATGCGACCGAGCTCGACATGGGCGATCGCGGTCGAGACAAGCGCGTCTGCGAGATCCGGCTCGCGCCCAGACTGCTCGAGGCGCTTGATGACCGCCGTGTAGTCAACGATCGCCGCGCTGTGGGATCCGAGGGCAACCTTGGCTCGCGCGCGAACCTGGCGCGCCTCCACGTCGAGCTTGTTGTCGCCGAGCTGCTCGTTGATCGCGAGGGCTTCACTCACGTGCGTCAGCGCCTGCTCTGCGCGGCCATCGCCAAAGAGCGCGAACCGTGCTCGAGCAACGTGCAGTCGCGCGAGGTGAAGGTCGCGTGTCGTGAGTCCCTTCGCGGCCTTCTCAAGCACTGAGCGCGCGTGCTCGTAGCTGTGGGCGCGGCGCGCGAGCTCTGCTTCTTTGACCGCGATCCGAACGACGCTTCCGCGGTCTCCGCCGAGCTCGGCGAGGGCCTTGAGCGTGGCCAGTCGCTTCTGGACGTCCGATGGCTTGCCGTTGGCGGCGACGATCTCGAGGGCCTTGAGTCCGACGGCGATCGCTTGATCGCCAAGCCCGGCTGAGCCGTAGGTGGTCGCGGCGCGATCCAGCAACGTCAGCGCCCGGGCCGCATCGCCCGCGACGACCTGCAGCAGGGCAAGCTCGAACGTGACGCCGGCGGTGTCGGCGAGGGTCGCATGGTCACCTGCGATCTGCGTGGCCTGGGTCAGCGCCTCTGCGGACTCCGTCCACCGGCCCATCTCCCGTAGATAGCTCACGCCGGCGCGCCATGCGCGAGAGCGGGCAAGCAGGATCTTGGGGTCGCTTGTTGCCGGCAGCTCGCGTGCCTTCTCAACGAGCGCGAGTGCGAGCGGTCTATCGCCGGTGGCCCAGGCCGCTTCCGCAGCTTCGAGTCGTGCAGACGAGGCGTCGGCAGGCTTGTCGAGTCGCTCGAAGTCGGCGATGGCACGGGTGAGCTGCGCGAGAGCAGGGCGGTAGCGGCCGGCGCCGATCAAGCGACGAGCGTAGCTGAGGACAAGCTCGGCAGCCCCCGCGTGGTTGCGACGCGCCAGCGCGTCCTGTTCGGCACGCTGATAGAGGGCTTCGGCCTCGGTGATGCGTCCTGTCCTCGCGAGGGCGTTTGCCAGGAGCATGTCGAGCTGGCGATGGCGGTGCATGTCGGCCGCTCCCTCGGCTGGAGCCCGCGGCGAGTTCGTGAGTCGGTCAACCACGCGCGTCCAGTGCCCGCGAGCAGCCAAGATGCGGGCGCTCACGAGGCTGTGGACCTCGTTTGCCCGTGCGATCGGGCGGTCTGGATGACGGAGCTGCCGCAGCTCGATCTCGCCGGCCATGAGCCCTGCGACCGAGTCGGCGAGGTCGGGTTGGTTACCCTCAAGTGCTGCTGCGACTTGCTCGGCGCGTGCGTCGATGGACCTTGCAAAGTGACCCGCGTCGGACGCAAGGCGTGCGGCGCGGCCCCATGCGAGCGCGGCGCCGAGCGGTCTTCCCGAGGGCGTGTTTCGTGCTTCGGCGACTGCGACGCCATAGGCAATCGCAACGTCGGTGTTGGCCCGCGGGTGCGCGCTGATACGCGAGAGCACCGCAACACGCGTATCCGCGAGCTGCTGGGCGGATGGAAGGTGATCGAGCATCGCCAGAAGCTCGTTCTTGGGCAGCTCAGCGATGAGCGCGCCAAACCGAGCATCGTTGGCGGCGGCCAGCTCCGCGAGGCCATCATCGGCTGCGAGCTGGGGGCCTGAGGCGAGCCACGCCACAAACGACTCCGCGACGTAAAGTGACTTGCCTTGGTAGCGGCCGGGGAGCGCTACGACGTAGTGAAGAAAGCTCTCGATGTCTTCGTCGGTGGCGTTCCTGCAGGCCTCGACGTAGTTGACGCCGCGCCACTTGCCGCGCGTCATGGTCGGAAGCGGTGACGCTTCCAGCGTCGCGGCGAGCCTCGTGAGGGTCCGGCGCGACCGGATCACGTCGCGCATGGCTCGGATGATGAGCTTGTCGACACGCGTGTTGGTGCTTGTGAGCAGGCGCTTGGAGTCGATCGCGCCGGCGCGCGCTGGCCCGATGCTGATGAACGAGCGCTTGCGGTTGTCGGTGAAGTCGATCGCGTGGATGAAGATGGCTCGGCCAAGTCCACGCTCGTGGGTGGCCACGAGCTGGGCTGTCGCGACCACGAGGCTGTCGGTCTTCAGCTCGGCTGCCGGTTCGTCAAACACGGCAGTGGCTCGTCTCACCCGTACGCGCGTCACACGGCCGACCAGCGGCCGGGTCGCCTCGTAGAGCCGGACTTGAGCCCCGACCCGGAGTCCGTGCACGCTCCCCCGACCCAGTTCGACCGTCACGCGCCGTTCGTCGACGTCGCGCTGGACGCGGGTCACGGGGCTGAGGATATCGACGTCGATGCGGGGGGTTGCCCCTGCCGGCGCGGTTAGCCCGAGGGCAAGCAGCCCCCACAAGAGTCCGGCGAGGACACGGAGACTCATCGGAACTCGGCGGTGTGTCCGCACCCAAACCTCCGTGAGAAGAGTCAGCGCTTGCGACGTGTCAGACCCTAACACGCGGCGGCGCAGGTTGATTGCCTGCACGGACGTCAAGATGGCTGGCGGGCCCGTGGAACCGCGCTGTGGATCTGCGAAAGCGCGATCTGCGAAAGCGCCGAAACGCGCGGGCGCCGGTGCTCCCACGGCCTCGAGCGAGGCGCGCGCGACGCCTGCCGCTTTTCCCGACGCCTCCCCTGAGTAGGTCCGCGGGGAAGAAATCCTAGGGCGTCAGCTCGCTCGATCGATGGAATGGCCGCCTCGATTCCGGCAAAACTGGGCGAATTCCGGCGGCGTGCGGGAGCGTCGATGGCCAATTTTCAGGCTCAGGGCGTGCGCTGGAC
>CALHXW010000024.1 GCA_938040325.1 uncultured bacterium
TGCTCGTGACGATGTTCGACAGACTCTTCGACGAGGTCACGCAGATCTGAGTGCACGTCCACGACACCTCAATGGCGGACTTGCAGCGGTGCTTCTTGTGGCCGTGCCACCCGTCACCACCTGCATGCGCCGCTGGCGGGCTACCCAACATCAAACCAGCCACAGCTAGACCTATCACAACGAAACGATGCATCGCGCACTCCCCTAATATCTGCCGCGCGCACGGCACTCGCCGAGCGCGTCTGACGACGGTTCAGGCCATCATTGTCGGCGATTAGGTGGTCGAGCGTCAACCCCGCAAAACAACGCATCTAGCTATTTTAAATAGCCTTTTCTGACGATCGTACAGCCATTTTGGCGACAAGTCATGGAAACGATATGTATTCGCCGCGGTTAGTTTGCGCCCGCACGACATCGAAAGATTTTTTCTTTTGGGTTCAACGGTTTCCGGACTCAGCGGCAAGCCATATGGCACTCTCCCCGGTCACATCGTGGCTCACGTCAAACGCGACGCTTCACAGTCAGAGCACGAGCGAGCGACTGCGCACCGCATCCACACTACCTTGTAATCAACTGATTGATTTTGACGTCGGCCGCATTTCCCCGAGCGCTGCTAGACTCGACTTTAGCCATTTTGAACGTGCCGCCGCTGACGTCGTCCGTGCACAGCTGGGTGAGGCAAGCACACTGCGGCTTTGTGCAAGCGCGCCGGCCTCACCCACCTCCGCACCGCCGACTTGGACAACGTTCGCAAGACTCACGTTGTCCACGAGCGGCTTGGACAACGTTCGCAAGACTCACGTTGCCCACACGAACAACGACGACTGCTGCAGGTCACCTAATGATTCCCGGGGATCATAGTCGCCGCCGCGCCGCTACCCGTGCTGCGAGACCTGAGCGGACGGGGTGGCTGCGTCAACGACCGCAAGATGGACCGCAAACCGAAAGGTGCTGCCCACCCCAGGCTCGCTGTCGGCCTCAAGCGTGCCGCCCATCGCGGCCACAAGCTCGGCGGCGATGCTAAGGCCCAGCCCGGTCCCCCCAAACTTGCGGGTAGTAGAGCTGTCGGCCTGGCGAAACGGCTCAAAGACCAGCGCTAGCTTGTCGGCCTCGATCCCGATGCCGCTGTCGCGGACCTCGAACGCGACGTGATCGCCGGCAGCCGCCGAGAGCGCAACCACAACGTCTCCCCCGGGCGAGAACTTGATGGCGTTTGAGACGAGATTGGCCAGCACTTGCCCGAGCCGCAGCGGATCGCCGACGCGCTGTGCCGACAGCGACTCCGGTACCTCAGCCGCGAGGGTCGTCTTCCCAAGAGACGCCGACGCTCGATAGCGCGCAACGACTTGCCCCACCAGCGAGCACACGTCGAAGCGCTCGCGGCTCAGCTCCATCCGACCGGAGTCGATCTTGGCGAAGTCCAGCGCGTCGTTGAGGATCGCCAGCAGCGACTCCGACGAGCCCACAATGACGTTGAGCTGCTCGGTGAGGTCTGTCTCCGGCGGCAGCTCGCGCGCAAGATCGGCCATCCCGAGCACACCGTTGAGCGGCGTCCGCAGCTCGTGACTCATCGTTGCTAGGAACGCCGAGCGCGCGCGGCTCGCCCGCTCGGCGATCGCAAGCGCGTTGTCGGACGCCGCCCGCTGGAGCTTGAGCTCCTCGGTCGCCAGGCGGCGCAGCGAGCGAGCTGCAGCAGCGACCGCGAAGAGAGACATCAGCGTGAGCGGCGCAGCGGCCTTTGAGAGCACATCGAGGGCGAAGGGATCGAGCTGCCTTGACGCTGCCGACGGAGCGACCACCACGAACGCGGTGACGCCCAGAAAGCCAGCGCTCAGCCCGAGCCACACCAGCGCAAACCGCAGGCGAAGCACCAGCCCGGCCGTGACCACGACCGTCGGCAGCCCATACGCGGAGACCCACCAGAGCTCACGTGCGTACAAGGTCGGCCAGCACAGGGCTGGAACGACCAGCACGCCCATGACCATGGCGATGGCCTCGACGGATGCGAACTTTGCAAAGAGCCAGGGAAGCCCGAGTGCGGCCACGCAGCCGACCATGACCGAGGTAGCGATCGCCCCGACGCCCAGGCTCAATGCGATCGTGGACCACGCGACCCCGACGGCAAACACCGCCATCATCACAACGATGAGGATGCGCGCGTCGGCAAGCTCTGACGGGCCGACGGGATCGGACGGGGTCGGCGACACGAAGCGGGCCGGCACGAGGCGATCCACCCATCGAACCCAGCTTGGTGTCGTTGATTTCAGCGTCGCTCGCGTCACCTCAGCATCATACAACGTGCGAGGAAGACGGAACATCGTCCTGCTCACGCGTCTGACACCGCGCCGCGCCGTCGGATTGACGGGGCAGGACGCCTCGTCCACCGTGAAGTCCCCTTGACGAGTAGACGCCCTCAGGAGCTGACCATGCGCGCGTGCACCAGTCGATTCACCTGCCTCTTGGTGACCATCCTCGCTACCTCCACGGTAGCCCACGCCGACATCGCGCCGCCCCCCGGGCAGGTCAAAGTTCCGGTGACGTGGACCGTCAACACCGGCGACCTGGAAAAGACCCACACCCTTGCGATGCTGACGACCCGTCGCTCTGACCGATCGACCTTCGGACTTCGCTGGGACAAGCTCTCGGGCGATGTGCCGGTCACCAGCGGCTACATGATGAGAAACCGCATCGTTGCCTTCACCAGCGCCCAGCTCACCGACTTTGCCAAAGCCTACGTCGCCACGCTCGACGAGAGCGCGCCTCACAAAGCGGCGGCCAACGGCAAGAGCGACGAGGAGCTCGCTGCCTGGATCAAGACGGTCACGTTCGACCAGCGACGTGCAAACAAGGCGCTCGCCAGCTACTTTCGCGAGAGCACGCTGCCCATGTCCGACGACCTGTACTTCAGCACGATCGTCAAAAAGAGCCAGGCAGAGTCGCCGATGAAGATGACGGCGAACCTCGGCGCGATCAAAGACGGCTCCATTGCGACCCAGGTGACGTTCCCGGCACCGCCAAAGCAGGCAGCAGGAGCCTCCGCCGAAGAAAAGAAGAAGGGCTGCGCGGCTGCCGGCGGGGGCCTTGCTGCACTCTGGGCCCTATCGCTGCTCGCTCTGTTCAGTCGTCGCAGCGGAAGAGCGCAGAGCGCGTAACGCGCGACTGCCCCAAAGCCCATCCCACCGACGCTGACCAGCCTGTCAGAAACGGACGCGCCGACGGTTGCGGACCACGTCGTTGCCGCTATGGTGGGGGTTGACGACAAGGCGTGCCCATCAGGCGCGACGGAGTGGGAGCGACTATGTGGCGATACGTTGGCGTGGCTTTGGGTTTGGGTTTGGCAGTGGTCGCAGGATGCGGCGATGACGACAGCAGCGGGGGCGTTGAGGACACGAGCGTCCAAGGCGACGTCGCCGAGGACACGACACCGGCCGACGACGTCAGCGATACCGACACCGAGGAGATGGGGCCGTGCGCCGGACTCGGCGATGGCGAGGCTTGCGACGACGGCGATGCCTGCACTACAGGGACCACCTGTGATGCTGGCGAGTGCACCGGTGGGTCTGCCCTTGTGTGTGAGGCCACCGAGCCCTGTGTGGAGTCTGCCTGCGACTCGACCATGGGGTGTGTACCGACGCCTAGCGCGGACGGGGCAAGCTGCGAGCTGGCGTGTTTCTCAACCTCGACCTGTGTGTCCGGCGCGTGCGTGGGTGACGAGGCGTTGGACTGCCCGGTCCCCGACGATCCGTGCGTCGCCGCGCTCACATGCAGCCCTGAGACGGGGGCCTGCGACACGCCAGTCGCCACTGCGGCCGGCGCCACCTGCAACGCTGATGACGACGTGTGCACGCTCGATCGCTGTGACGGAGCCGGAGCATGCGTGACCGAGAGCACCGACGACTGCAGCGCGCTTGCGGAGGCTGACCCGTGCCAGGTGTTTGGCTGCGACGCCACCGACGGCTGCGTCGCCACGGGGCCGGCGGTCGACGGAACCCCCTGCGGCAACGGGCAGATCTGCACGGCCGGTGAGTGCGTGCTGGCGCCTTGCGCGGTGGGTTGTGGCGACACCCTCGCCTGTCCCACCCTAAGCGCCGGAGCCACCGCGCCCGACGACATCCGTAGCGGCCCGATGTCTTTGGTGGTCGACGGCGCAATCCACGTGCTTGGCGGCAGTCCCTTCTTCCAGCACCTCATCTTCACGCCAGGCGGCGGATGGACCGCGGGTACGCCGCTCGCAGACGGTGTCCGCGAGGGCGGCGGCGCCGTCATTGGCGACCTGTGGTACCTGGTCGACGGCGACGAGGACGAGGGCGTGCGGATCTACAACCCACAGAGCGACGCGTGGATCTTGGGCGCGGCCCGACCCGCCAGCCCGGCGCGAGGTCCCGCGGTGGGCAGCAACGGCACCGACCTCTTCGTAGCCGGCGGGGCTGATGGCAACCTCAACGGCGGCACAGCAACCCATCGCTATGCGCCCGCGACCGACACGTGGACCAGCGTCGCGCCGATGCCGACCGCCCGTGGGTTCATCGCGCATGCCGTGGTCGGCGACCGGCTCTTTGCTTTCGGCGGGCGCGACAAGGCCGCAACCGGCAGCTCGATCTTGGACACCGCAGAAGCCTACGACATGGCCAGCGACACGTGGACGACGCTCACTCCCATGCCAACAGCCCGCAACAGCGCGTTCGCGGCGGCCGTGGGGAACTTCATCGTCGTCGCCGGCGGATTCAATGGCTCGTCGACCGTCAACACCATCGAGATCTACGACACGGTGTCCGACACGTGGGAGACCTGCAGCACGTCGATGAGCTCGTCGTTCTCTGCCGGTACGGCTGCCGCGCTGGACGGCGTCCTCTACCTCTTCGGTGGTGGCTCGTCGGAGACAGGCGTTGAGGTCGGCACGTTCTAACGGGGCGGTCGTGAACTGCGACGCTCCACTCAACATAGAGGGCCCGCGCCATGGTAGGTTCGCCGGAAGACTCTGACCGGCGGACACGACAGCGATGACCACAAAGACATCTAAGCGCGAACTCCACACGCTCGACGAGCTGATTGCGCGGCTTACTTCAGCGACAGGCCTCGACAACCACGTCGTTCAGGGCCTCGACTTGCGAGCGTTGACGGCCGATGACGGACAGCGGCTCTTGAACGCCACGCTCTGCGGCACGGTGCTGCTCGGCTGCGAGCTGACGCCTGAGCAGCGGGAGCATGCCCATGCCCGCCGCGCTCTGGTCTTTCCTCGGCTGCCTGACCTGCCTTACCACTCGTACCGACCCGCGCTCTACACGGCGGCGGAGCTGATGGAAGGCTACGTCCACGGCAAGCCGGAGACGCTACACGACACCCGCGACCAGGTCGTCTATCGGCACTACGACGCGATCCGCAAGGGCGGCACCATCATCCCGATCCTCGACGCGCTCGCCCAGCGACTCCACGACCACGCCATCGACGACGCGCTCGATGAGCTGCTCCATCCCGCGGGCGCACCCGCCCGCCAAGTGGTCGCCATCATGGGTGGGCACAGCATGCGGCGCGACGCCCCTGCCTACCGCGTCGTCTGCCAGATCGCCCGCACGCTGACGCGCTCCGGCAAGCTGATGGCTAGCGGTGGCGGCCCCGGCGCCATGGAGGCCTGCATGCTCGGGGCGTATCTGGCCGGCCACGACGACTCAGCACTCGACGTCTGCCTGGAGCTCCTCGCGCCCGCCCCCACCTACAAAGACGAGCGCTGGCTCGATGCTGCCTTCGATGTCTGTGCCCGCTTCGACATGCGTGGCGAGGGGCTCGCCATCCCGACCTGGTTCTACGGCCACGAGCCGCCCAACATCTTTGCGAGCCACATCGCGAAGTACTTCTCCAACAGCATCCGCGAGGACGGGCTGCTGGCGATCGCCAAAGACGGCGTGCTCTTTGCGCCCGGCAGCGCGGGCACGATCCAAGAGGTCTTCCAAGACGCCTGCCAAAACCACTACAACACCTTCGGGGTCGTCAGCCCCATGGTCTTTTTGGACACCGCCTATTGGACCGAGACCAAGCCGGTCTACCCGCTGCTGGCTGAGCTCTCCAGAGACCGCGAGTACGGCAAGCTCTTGGCCATCGTCGACACCGTCGATGACGCTGTCGAGGCGCTCCAGAAGCGATGATGTCGCGGCCCGGTCTCCCGAGCTGCGCAGAGCACGCAGAACGTGGCTAGCAAGCGATGGTCGTGGGTGACCGCAGCGCGCGGCAAGTTCTCTGTCATGCGGCGCGGTGACAGCTGGGAGCGCGCGATCCGCACGGTGGCGTCGTATCATCGCATCGCCAGCGTCGACAGCGAGGGTCCTGCACGCGTGGCTGAGGGCACCTTGAGCGGCTCCCGGTTCGTGCTGCGCACGCGGACCGAGTCGACCGGCCCATCCGCGCTGCACCGAACGGAGATTCGTGTGCTCGGTGCGGTCCCGTCGTCACTGACCTTGCGCGTCCGAGGCTTGGACGCCGAGCCACCGCTTCGGGATGCTGTCAGCATCGGCGTCGCCAGCTTCGACCAGCGCTACCATGTCCGGTGCGCATCCGTCTCTGAGGTCGTCTCGGTGCTGGGACCCGCTGCTCGGCAGGCCCTGATCGCCCACCCTGACATCGGCGTGTCGGAGGGAGCGCTGACCTGGTCGACGACTCATACGCGGCACAGGTCGGCACCGCTCATCGCCGCGCTCGACGAGCTCAAGACCGTGTTGGCCGCGTTTCGGAAGCGCTCCGGGGCCACGGCAGAGCGCCTCGCCGCGGGCGCGATTGAGGACACAAACCCGCGCTTCCGGCGCCGAGCGCTTGAGCTGCTTGCCGGCTTAGACAGCGCCTCGACGCTGCTGACGACAACGGCCACCGCGATGCTCGACGACGCTTCACCCTCGGTGCGGGTTGCAGCGGCCGACCACGTCAGCTCGCGCCTCGCTGCCCGCGTTTTGACTGCGACCCTCGTCGAGCCGTCGCTCACCGAGACAGACTGCGCCCGAGCCCTGAACATGCTGGCCGCGCTCCGCAGCTCGGAGACCCCTGTGGCCGACGTGCTGGCAGACGTCGTGACCCCCGATGTGGCCCCAGGCGCTCTCGCACGGGCGGCCTATGCCGTCGCTGAGCAGCACAACGTCTCCATCGCGCTGCCAACACTGCTCGCCCACCTCACCTGCCGCGACGAGCACATCCAGCGGCTCGCCACGGGCCACGCGCTTGGCGCCGACGAACCGTCTCTGGTGCCCCAGCTCATCACCGCGCTAAAGAGTGACGAAACGGTCTGCAAGGTCGCCACCCTCAACGCGCTTGCCGTGTTAGCTAGCACCCGCGAGCTCAAGGTCATTGGCCGCTACGCCAGAGGGCTGCTGGTGGCCGATCCCGTCAAGCGCGCAGCCGCTGCAGCCCAGGTCGCGATCGAGGAGCGACTGCGTGGCGCCGAGGTCGGCTTGCTCACGATCGCGTCGTCGACCGGCCAACTGACCCTGCCAGCAGGTCCGCCACCGGACGAGAGCGACGCCTGCTGACACCGGTCGCGCCCTTGACGTTGAGCGATGGCGCTGGCACCCCAGAGTCAGCTTTGCCGAGGGGATCTGATGCTGCGCACACTCACACTCACGCTCTCAATGCTACTCTTGGTCCCTGCCTGCGGCAGTGACGACGGCGGCGGCAACGCGGACGACACCAGTGGCGCTGACGACACAACGCCCGTCGACACGACCGCCCCAGACACGACGCCGTTCGAGGACACCCGCCCACCCCGCCCACCCGGGGCGATGTTTGACGTCGCGTTTGGTGCGAACTGCGGCGAGCTTGGCGAAGCGACGACCGAGCAGATGCCGCACACGATCCAGGGCAGCACCGGACCCGGCGCCCCGCTCTTTCAGCACTTCCGCCACCTCTGCCCGACCGCGCTGGGTGAGGGCTTCCACCTCGGCGCCACCTCGCGCGATGTGGTCTATGCGCTCACCGCGACCGTCGATGCCGCCATCGAGGTCACGCTCGAGACCGAGGCCCGGCTCTTCATGGTCGTGACCTCCGCCTGCGACGATACGCCAGCGACCTGCATCACCTCCAACTCCGAAGGCGCGGCCTTCAACGTCGTCAACTTCGACGTCGTTGCCGGCGAGACCTACTACGTGCACGTCGACGGCATGTCGAACACCGCCGATGACGCGGGGGCGTTTCAGCTGACCGTGCGCGAGGGTGAGAACTGCAGCGACGGGATCGACAACGACTACGACGAGCAGATCGACTGCGACGACGTCGAGTGCTGGCCGGACATCGCCTGCACCGAGCTGTGCACGCCCGGCGATGGCAACGACGATGACGGCGACAACGACGTGGACTGCGACGACAGTGACTGCACCGACCGCGCGGTCTGCGACGAAGGCAACATCTACGCCTACCCCCAAGGCTGCACCGACGGGAGCGACGACGATCTCGATGGCCTCATCGACTGCCTCGATCCCGGCTGCTTTGACGACCCGAACTGCGACGAGGGCAACACCGACCTCTACCCGGAAGGCTGCTCAGACGGCGTCGACAACGACAGCGACGGTCTGACCGACTGCGAGGACAGCAACTGCGCCGACTACGAGCCCTGCTTGCGCCTCATGTTTGTGACGGTCGAACAGAACGGCGACCTGGGCGGTCTCGCTGGCGCGGACGCCATCTGCACCCAGGCAGCTGCTGACGCGAGCCTCGGCACGACCGGCGTCTGGAAGGCTTGGCTGAGCGACAGCACGGCGTCGCCGGCAACGCGGATGACCAAGAGCGCTGCACGCCACAAGCACCCCAACGGCAAGACCGCGGCCGACAGCTGGGAAGACCTCACCGACGGCAGCGTCCTCAACCCGAACTGGAACTTCGCCGACGGCACTGTGGCCGAGGAGGTCCTGCCGTTCTGGAGCAACACAACGGCGGCCGGTGAGGCATCGACCGGTCCAGACTGCAACGGCTGGACCTCCGCGAGCGCGGACGACCAAGGCCGCATCAGTGGGATCTCCGGGCCCGCCTGGTCGCTCGATCCCGAGTTCGTCGGCCCCTGCGACCTCGCCCTGTGGCTGCTGTGCGTCGAGCAGGACGCGGAGTAGCCGTCGGGGCGCTCGGTCGGGTTTCCCGTCGGACGCCGATCGCGTAGGCTCGCGGCATGCAAGACATCGTCGTCCATCACCTGGAGCGCTCTCGCTCTCACCGGGTTCTCTGGCTGCTCGAAGAGCTGGGCCTGAGCTACCGACTTGAGACCTACCAGCGCGATCCCAAGACCTCGCGGGCCCCAAAGGCGCTGCGCGCGATTCACCCGCTCGGCAAGGCGCCCGTTGTGACGTTTGACGACGCCGGGACGCGCGTGGTCCTGGCGGAGTCTGGCGCGATCATCGAGACGCTGGCAGAGCACGTTGGCAAGCTGATGCCGAGTGGCGGCGCCGAGGCGAGGCGCGCCCGCTACTACCTCCACTATGCGGAGGGCTCGTTGATGCCGCCGCTGCTGGTCCGGCTCATCTTCGACAAGCTCAGCACCGCCAAGGTCCCCTTCTTCATCAAGCCGATCGTGGGGGGCATCGTGAAGAAAGTCGACGCGGCGTTCACAACGCCGGAGCTTGAGCTCCAGTTTAGCTTTCTGGACGCTGAGCTGGCGTCGCGCGAGTTCCTCGCAGGCGACTTCAGCGCGGCTGACATTCAGATGAGCTATCCCGTTGTGGCCGGTCTCGCGCGGATCGACGGCACGAGCCGTTACCCCCACGTCGCCGCCTACGCCACGCGCTTGGCGGCCCGACCGGCATATCAACACGCGATCAAGGTCGGCGGGCCGGTCCTGCTCTGAGCTGCCGCTATGCGCGCCGGTCGAGCACACCACGTCGCGACCTCCTACCCGAAACGACTCGCGCCCGCTGCGGGTCCTCGTGACACCGCAGCTGCCCTTCACCGATGGAGCCAACGCCATGGCCTGGATACGCTCACTGCTGAGCACCAAAGAGCAGGCATCCCTGGTTGAGCAGATCGGCCTCGCCGAGCGCGGACACCGTGGCGAGCTGCGGGTCCACGTCGAGCCGCGCTACCCAGGCGACGGTCCTGTCGAGCGCGCGCGCGCACTTTATCATCAGCTTGGCGTCGGTCAGACCCAAGGCGACACTGGCGCGCTGCTCTACGTCGCGTGGGAGGACCACAAATCGGCCGTCTGGGTCGGCGCCGGTGTGGACCTGCGGGATCGTCGCGCGGCCTGCCAGCGCGTCGTCGACACCGTGGCCTTTCACGCACGACGCGGCGACGCCTACGCGGGGCTGTCGTCAGCGATCGGCCAGCTCGGCGTGCTGCTGAGTCTCGGAGCGCCAGGCGAAGACACCGCCGGCAACGAGCTCGCCAACGACCTGAGCATCGGAGGTTCGGCATGACCCGCCGGGATCCCGCAACCGTCGACTTCGAAGACGTCGACGACATCATCGGCATCGCCGGCGAGATGGTCGAGATCGATGACAAGCACCTCTCGGTCGAAGAGCTGCGCGAGGTGGCGTCCGAGCTCGACATCCCAGAAGCCAACGTAGAGCCAGCCATCGTCGAGCTGCGACGGCGACGCCAGCTAGAACTTGCGCGCACGGCGGCCGCCCAAAAGCGCCGCGTGATGATGATCCGAGTTGGCGCGGTCGTGCTGGGCTGCATCGCTGCCGTCCTCGTCTTCGTGAACTCGCAGCTCAACGAGCTCCATGGCGATGTCAGAGGTCGGCGAGCCCAAGTCGACAACGTCGTCGAGCGACGCTCGGTGACGCTGGCCCAGTGGGAAGGCCAGCCCGACTCCGACGACAAGAACGCCGAGCTCAGCGGCGCGAGCAACCGCGTCGCCGTCGAGCTGCGCAAGTACGACAAGGCAGCCACCGCGTACAACGACGCCCGAAGCGGCATCCTCGGCCGGGTGGTTGGTGGTCTCTTTGGCCTGCCGCGCCAGGCCCCACTCAGCTCCCAACTCAACGGCTGGACCACGCGATGAGTGCTCGAAACAGTCGTCGACAACTCGCGCGGCGAGTCGCGGTACTGCTGACGTTCGCAGCGAGCTTCGTCGCGCTCGACACCTCGGTCGTCGTCGCCGCTGCGCCGATCGAGGCCCAACACGTCAGCATCGCGACGCCGGTCACGGACATGGCCGACGTCCTGTCGCCCGCGAGCGAGGACGCCATCGCCCAGCAGCTCGTCGAGCTGCGCGCCCGAACCGGCATCCAGATGGCCGTCTTGACGGTGGACCGACTGGCGAACCCTATTGAAGACTTTTCCCAGGCCGTGTTTGAGCGCTGGGGCGGTGGCCACGCTCAGCGCGACGACGGCATCCTGTTTGTGCTGGCGGTCCGAGACCGCCGCAACCGGCTGCACCTGGGCTACGGCCTCGAACCCTTGATCGCCGATGCCACGGCGCGCCGGATCCTGCGACGGCAGCGGACGTACCTGCGAGCAGGCAACTACGCCGGCGCGACCCAAGCGGTCGTCGAGCAGGTCGCAGCGCGCACGCGCTCCGTCGAGGCGGACGATGAGACGATCGCGCTGCCGTGGGCAATGCTGCCAACCACGACCGCCGTCCTGTGGCTCTTGGCCTTGTTGCTTGGCGTTGGCTTGTCGTGGCGGGTCTGGGGTGGTTGGGGCCACACCGGCGACCTTCCGCCCGCATCGCGCTCGACAACCGCAACAGGACTGCTCGCAGCCATCGTCTGTGTTGGCATGCCCATCGCGTGCTACCTGATGCTCGCGCTCGATCGCTTCGCCGTCTACTACCTCAGCGTCTACCTCTGCGGTGTGTTCTTTGGCCTTTGTCTTGCCATCCCGCTCCGGCGCGGCGCCGTCACTGCGACGATGGTGTTTGGCATGACGGCAGCGATCGGCTGCGCGTGGCTGACCAGCCGCAGCCCTCACATCATCGCCGGCGGACCGCAGCCCCTGCCCTGGATGGTGTTGATCGCCGGAGTCTTTGCCGCCTCCCTGCTGACAGCCGTGATCTCCGTCATGCAGGCCATCGCCAGGGGAGACATGTCCGGCGGCAACCGGTACAGCGGAGACGGCTACACGTACTCATCCAGCGGGAGCAGCCACGCGCCGTCGAGCAGCTGGTCGTCATCGACCCCGTCGAGCAGCTACTCATCATCGAGCTCGTCGAGCAGCTACTCATCATCGAGCAGCGGTGCGTCATCGACCAGCTGGAGCGGCGGCGGCGGGTCGTCGGGCGGCGGCGGCGCGAGCTCCTCATGGTAGACGCGCCCCCGTGACCGTCCGGCTGACATGTCAGGCCATGTCAGCGCATGTCTGTGGCCACCGACGTGCGCCGGGCTCATACCTCGCTCCGCAACCGCCCAGCGTGCCCTGGGCTTCTCGAACGGAGCAAACATCATGCGTCTCATCTCTTCGCACCTCCCCCTCTGGCTGACCACAGCCGCCCTCGCGCTGACGCTGGGGACAACCGCCTGCAGCCAGCTGGACGACAGCGGCGACGCGGAGCACGCCACGTTTCTGAGCGCGACCCCATCCTCGCTCAAGGCCGACGGCGACGACGGCGGCGTCGACGCCCTCACCGAGCGTGCGGTCCTCGAGCTCGCCAACACCGCTGACTTCACGCTGCTCGACGACGCCGTGGGGCTCGACCGTCGCGCCGCTCGCAACATCGTCGACGCCCGCATCGGCGACGACCACGTGCTCTTCACGGCAGACGATCGCACCATCGACACACTCGCCCAGCTGGATGCCATCTCGTATGTCGGGCCGACCGCGTTTCGACTGCTCAGCGGCTACGCGCTGGCGAACGGCTACGGCGACGGCGGCGACGACCCTGACGACTGCACCGACGATCATGTCGATGGCGACAACACGCCCCCTACGCTCGACCCCAACCCATCGGGCTACAACGACCCGACACGAGGATGCGATGTCGAGCTCTTCGGGACCTGCTACTACGGCGACGCTCTGGAGTTGCCTGGCCACGGCACCCGGCCGCAGTTCATCGGCGTCAACGCGTCAGGCGCGCTGCACATTAGCGGTGAGGGCGAGCGCGTCGCGTCCGGACCGAGCTTCATCAGCGCCACCATGGCCCCTGGTGACGCCCACTTCAACGTGGTCTCCCATAGCAGCCAACCAGGCGACCAAGCCTACGGCATCCAGCTCTTTGAGCGCCTCAACGGTGACCATGTCGCCCTTCACGCACGGCAGACCCTCGGCGCACCCGGCACGCTCTACGTCGACAACGACGAGGTCTGCGATGGCGCCTGGACCGATGACAACGCCGATATTGCGGGCGCGCTCGCGACGTATACCTCGGACGGGACACTCTGGGTCACCGTGGCAACCCTCTTCCCGATGGGCGGCATCGAGGTCTGCTTCAAGCGCGAGGGCGAGTCCCACTGGAACCGTGAGCTCGTCCGCCGCGGCGCCGCGTCAACCACCCAGGCTGGCTACGACACCGCCGGCTGGCCACTCGGACTCGTGGAGGTCCAGGGGCAGCTCGAGCTTGTGGTTCACAAGACCGCCAGCCAAGGCGGCGGGCGAGAAGTCCACAGCTTCCGTCGCGGCGGTGCCGGCTGGCAGACCGTCCCGCGCAGCGTGCCCAACGACTGGTGCAAGACCTCCTCGATGTTTCAGGCTCACAACCGTGTCTACATGGTCGCCAGCGTCTGCGGCGCGCCGAACTTCCGGCTCTACGAGATGACCAGCACGAGCTTCATCCATCGGGCCAGCCTCTGCAACGGAACCAACCCGTACGCCTGCACCTACAAGGGGTTCATTGCTGGCCCGGACGGCTCGGTGGTGCTCGCTTGGAACCACAACGCGCATCCCGACCAGCTGCTGCTCGGCAAGTACCTCAACGGCTCGGTGACCATCGGCCAGCTCGGCCCACTGAGCCTGCCGAGCGGCTGGCTGGCTGAGCCGGCAGCGATCGCGTCGGGGCCCTACGGCGGCCTGTACTTCGTGCGTGCGCTGCTCGACGGCACGTACGACGTGCTGCGCTACCTGCCGACGGTCGAGTAGCCGCGCGGCCGAGGAGGGGCTTGCGGCTCGGCATGGACGCAACCGATGTCCTTGTCGCTGAGACGACAGTCAATGGACGGAAGCTGTGCTGGGCCCGCCAAGGCCGGCAACCGAGCCGCAAGCCCTCATCGGTCGTGCCCCCCATCGCTCATAGGTTCAGCCTCGGGCGTCCGACTCAATCGTCTGGGGTAACGCGCAGCTCGGTGAACGGCAGGTCCCCGAGGCGGTACCCGTCATCGGCCGTGCAGATGAGCCGAGGTGCAGCGCTGCTGTCGTTGAGCGCTTCACGGAGTCGGCTGACAGCCTTGTGAAGGCGCCCGTCATCGTTGAGTGGGTGGTAGTCACGCTGCCAGACCCGCTCGACGAGCTCCTGTTTGGTCACAGCGCCACGGGCGTCGATGATCGACTCGAGCAAGGTCCGCAGCATCGGCTTACGCCCCAGCCCCACCCGGGTGCCGTCGTCGAGCCACACGGTGCGGCTCACACGGTTGTAGCCCCAGCCGCCGACCCACGCGCCGGCCTGGTCGGACCCGCGCTCGCGGCTGAGGGGCGTCTGAAAGCGCCACTGCGCACGGTTGATCGCTTGTGAGGCTCGGAAGATGAGCTGGTCGAAGCCGCGATGAGGCGCCTGCTGAGTCAGAACCGCGCGTGCCCAGACAGCGAGCGTCGGAAAGCGGGTCTCCCCGGCGAGGCGCTCGAGCACCGCGGCGTCGGGCACCGGCGCCAGAGCTGCGAGGTGAAGGTCAGCACATGCGTTCACGAACGGGCCGTCAGCCACCTCACGGATACGGTCAAGCTCGGTCAGCGCTCGCTGGAGGCCCCGTGCGTTGCTGGCGATGGCATAAGCGGTTGCAGCGACCGAGAGCGCACCGACACGGATGAGGTGCCACTCGGTGTCGCCGATGAGGCGAAGGATTCTGCTCGCGCCGAGCTCCGACGCGGGCATCCGCCCGGCGAAGAGATGATAGGCGGTATCGAAGACGGCCTCCGCTAGCTGGTCGACAGGCGACCGATTGCCGCTGTCGGTCGCGAGCTTGAGCTGCACATCGGTCCCGCCGCGGTCTAGCTCGGCCAGGGTCTCCACCAGCGCGACGTAGCGCCCCGGCACACCGGCCGGCGGCGCGAGCCCTTCAGGCCACGGCACCGCCGGGTTGTCGACAGCAGCCAACCACGACGCCATCACCTGGGCCGCGCGGGTCCAGTGGTAGCCAAGCCAGTCTCCGCGCTCAACCGCCAGTCGAACGGCCTCGTCTGCGAGCCGCTTGAAGTCGGCGTGCGGACCGCTCGTGATCGCGTGGACCGCCCGGATGACACGGAGCAGCACCTCGTCGTGCCGCGCAACAGCGGTGGCGTTGAGCTCGGCCATCGCGGCGTCACCGAGCGCGACACGGCCCGCGAGGGATTCGTTGAGAATCGTGAGGTAGAGGCCCCAGAAGCCGCGGCTCTTTGCGGCTTCCAATGTGGTCGAGCCCGTCGTGGGAGCGTGGTTGACCGCGGCGCTCGGGTCCGTGTCGGCCATGCCGTCGTCGCCGCGGACCATCGCGGCCTGCAGAGACGCGCTTGAGCGCTCATCTCGCGGCAGCTCGGCCGAGAGCGCGGTAACCCGAGCCGCGGCCTGCTCGACCAGCTCGTGGTCTCCCAGCAGCAGCCCAAGCCGCGCCGTCAGACTGGCACGGCGTAGCTCGATGGCCAGCGGCGCCGTCGACTCCGGCGCGCCGATGAGCTCCGACGCCAGCGGGAGCTCGCCAAAGTGCATGGCCGCCTCGCCGCCTTCCAGCAAGAGCGCCTGCACGGTGTCGAACTGCTTGGTGGCACGAGCACGCTCGACGAGCGCGCGAACGTCGGCGATCACCGTCGCGAACGGCACACGGCCCCGCCGTGCTCTCAGCCAAGCGAGGCCGAGCGCGGGATCGCTCGGCTGGGAGGCTTGGGCTACCCAAGCCATCGACGTTGGCGTCTGGGCCTTCAGCGCAGCGCGCAGCGCCCATGGCCGAAGCGCCTCGTCGGAGGTGAAGCCGCGCAGCGCAGACCACACACGCGCGGACTGCCCGCTGTCGATCAGCGAGCCCGCGTGGGCCGCACAGAATGCACGCAGCGAGCCCGCGTCTCCGGCGGCCGCAAGCAGGCGCAGGGCCTCAGCGAGCGTCTCCGGATCGTCGCCGCGATAGGCAGCGAGGCGGGCAGCGGCCTCGGGTCCGGCGTCGCTGTTGGCCGCAAGGGAGTCACGGGCGCGGTCATGGAGCCTCAAGCGCTCGCCAGCTTCGTCAACCACGAGCCCCGATCGAACAAGGGCCGCGATCTGGTCGCTCGGCGGCAGCGCAACCAGCGCGCTGAGCTGCTCGCGCGACAGCGCATGGAGGGTGTGCGCGAGTGTGGCAACCAAGGGCATCGCGTCCGGTGACACCGCGCTGAGCGCCGTGACGCCGCCGGACCTAGCGCTAAAGGCCAGACGACGCAGCATGTCTGGACGGCCAGCGCCGCGATGAACGATCTGCGCCAGCGCCGCGCTGTCGAGCCTGGCTGCACACTCGCGCACCAGCTCCGTCGCCGCTCGCTCAGTGAGCGGCTCCAGCGTGATGAGCTGCTCGGACGGCTCGAACCCTTCCGCGTCACGGGTGGTCGCAAGCCAGCGGCACTGCCGACCGTAAGCTGCAACCAGGCTGAGCCAACGCATGACGGTCGGCGCATCGGTGTGGTGGATGTCTTCAATGAGGACCATCCGCGCTTGGCGGTCCGTCAGGTCGAGGAGCTGCTCGAGCGCATCCAGCTCGGCGTCGAAGACCGCGGTGGGCTCAAGGGCTCGGTGCAGCTCATGCAGGAGCTGCACCGGGTCGGCGCCCGGACGGGCGGCGATGGTGAGTGCACCCGGCGCATAGGCCGAGCTGCGTCGCACCACCGCGCGCGCAAACGCGCTCTTGCCGCTCCCTGCGGGTCCCGCGATCAGCAAGACCGGGCTACGCTCTAGCTTCGCCAGCGCATCGTCAACGGCATGGTCGCGGCCAACGAAAACCGGCGGCGGGTTCGGGACGCGAAAGCGAAGCGGGACGACGGACACCACGCGCCACACTTAGGGGTCCGGCTCCGCAAGGGCAAGGCCCGGGCTCACGGCGTCGGGATCGCGCCGCCTGGGAGGGCTGCTGACGATGGGCCAGTTTTTGGTTTCTAGATCGATCAATCGTCTGGATGCGCGCACAAGAGCCCGCAATCGATGGCGGTTTCCTGGTATGCCACCCCAGGCACGTGGTGAAAGTGCTCTCTTGGGTGGTTGCGTATTCGTCCTGTCGTGATCACACGATCGACGAGCCGTGCGAAAAGACACTCAGACCCGGCGCTGCGAGCGACAGGTCGGTGGTCGTGCGGCACACTTAGGGCTCATGAGTCTACTCCATCGGCTGAGTCTTGCCGCGCGAACGGCCGCTACCGTCTGCGGAGTGCTGGTGTTTGGCTCCCTGCAGACGGCGTTCGCTGCAGGCTCGGGGAGCGCGCTCGTGTCAGCGGGCGACGTCAGCGTCAAGGCGAGTGAGCGCTACCAGGCCGGCAGCCTGCACCGCTTCACGTTCGGGGGTGGCTACCGAGACCTCTGGGGGGCCCAGATCACGCTGCCGGTCGTGGACCTGAGCGCCACTGGCGGCGGGCTGACGCCTATTGGACGCTTTGGTGGGCTCCAGACGGCCGTCTTGGCGTTCGAGGGTGCCGACGGCATGAGGTACACCTTCCGCGGAACCGACAAGGACCCGTCCGCGGTGCTCGATCCGATGCTTCGAGAGACCTCGATCCGAGCCTTGGTTCAGGACCAGATGGCCGCCCAGCACCCGGGTGGGCCGGTCGTGGCGGGCGTTCTCTCCAAGGCGCTCGGGGTGCTCACGATCGTCGAAGAAATGGCCGTGATGCCGGACGACCCGGCGCTCGGCCCGTATCGCAACGAGTTTGCCGGCATGGTCGGCACGTTCTACCGCTACCCGACACCTGCCACCGATGAGGTTGCAGGCTTTCATGGAGCGACAGAGATCATCGGCGAGGAAGCCTTGTACGACAGGCTTCGGGCGAGCCCGGCCGAGCGTGTCGACGCGCGGGCGTTTCTGCGGGCACGGCTCTTGGACCTCCTGATTGGGGACTTCGACCGCCACCGCAAGCAGTGGCGCTGGGCCAAGATCCCAGGGCGTTCCGGCTGGCAGCCGATCCCAGAAGACCGCGACCAAGCCTTCGTCCGCTACGATGGCGTGGGCCAAGGAATCGGCGCGGTCTATATCACGATCCTGCAGTGCTACAGCGACGACTTCCCAACCATCGATGGGCTCACGCAGCACGGCTGGGAGCAAGACCGCTGGCTGCTCACAGAGCTGAACTGGCCGGCGTGGCGAGCGGTCGCTCGCGACGTCCAGCGTCTCATCACCGACGAGGTCATCGAGCGCGCCGTCAACGCCCAACCCAAAGCCTACGTCCAGCTCGAAGGAGAGCGGCTAGCCACGGCGCTCAGAGGGCGCCGCGACAAGCTGGTGCGAGAGGCCCGGGTCTTCTACCGCCACCTGGCCGAGAACGTCGACCTGCACGGCACCGACGAGGCGGAGCATGTCGATGTCGTGTGGCGCGGGCCCATGATGGAGGTGACGATCCGTGCGGCCAGTGCACCCGACGGCGCGACGCCGCGGGTGTCGCGCCGCTTCCATCGTCGCGACACAGAGGACGTGCGCGTCTACCTCCGGGGCGGCAACGACGTCGTCCGTGTACGAGGCGAGCCCGGCGAGGTCAGGCTGCGACTCATCGCCGAGAGTCGCGGCAAGCAGATCGACGACCCTGCGGGGTTCGCGCGCCTCTACGGTCGCAGCGACTGGTTCAAGAGCCCGAGTGGCGGATCCCTCGACGTCATCAACGATCGCTACGTCCTGCCCCCATCGGATGCCGGCTTTGTGGACGTCGACAACGTCCCTCCTCGCGACTGGGGCAGTGACTTCGTGCCGTTTCCGATCATCGGCGCAGAGAGCGACCTTGGCTTTCTCATCGGTTTCGGCGGCGTCCACACGAGCTACGGATTTCGCAAGCACCCGTGGGCAGCGCGGCACCGCCTCAACGCGGCGTTTGCGACCGGCCCCCAGGCGCCAATCGCGTCGTACCATGGTCAGTTCCGCCCGGAGAACTCGACCCACGTGGCCCGGGTCGACACCCGCTTTAGCGGGATGGACGTGACGCGCTTCTACGGCTTCGGAAACGACACGCGCGCCGACCGTGCGGACGCGAACTACCGGGTCAGAAACCTGGCCGCCGAGCTCGCGCCGGGGTTCGAGTTTCGGTTTCTCGACGATCGGCTGAGGCTGCGCTCAAGCGTCTGGGCCCGGTACTCGTCGACGACAGAGGGCGACCGGCTGATCGATCGGGTGGCGCCCTACGGTGCCGGCGACTTCGGCTATGTGGGCGTCGACGTCGCGCTGACGCTCGACCTGCGGCGCTCGCTCTGGGACGACGCGACCTTGGTCCTGCCGTTCAATGACAATCCAGCCGCCGGCTATCCGACCAGCGGCTTCACGTTCGAGGCGGCCGGTCAGCTGGTGCCGCCGCTCTGGGACAGCGCGTCGACATGGGGAACGCTGAGTGGTGCCGCCGCCGGCTACGTGAGCGTGGGCGACGGGAGCCTCGCGCTGTCAGCACGCGTAGGAGCCAAGACCACCTTCGGCGACGTGCCCTTCTTCGCGGCAGCCTATCTCGGAGGCGGCAGCCTCTTTGGGGGCGACACCACCGCGCGTGGCTACTCGGCACAGCGCTTTGCGGGCGATCGCTCCGTCTACGCCAACCTCGATGCACGGCTCTTCCTTTCTCGCGTCACGCTCTTTCTGCCCGGCGACCTCGGTATTCATGCGTTCGGTGACGTCGGGCGCGTGTTCGTTGATGGCGAGCGGTCAAGCGATTGGCATCCGAGTGTCGGCGGCGGCATCTGGTTTTCGCCGCTCGTTCGCACCAACACCATCGGCTTCACCGTGGCGGCCAGTGCCGAAGACCTGCTCTACTACCTGCGCGTCGGCCTCCACTACTGACGCGCCCGGTGTTCCTGGTCTGTCGCGTGCGGTCGCCGGGCCGCCTGACATACGGCGACGGATGGCGACAAATCCTGTCGCCGTCTTCAACAGCAGCAGCGCGCTGAACAGCCAGAGCAGCCAGTCGAAGACGCCCGGCGCGAGCCACCACTCGACGGCAATCCACGCGTACACGAAGAAGCGCGGCCTCACGAGCCATGAGTACGGAATGTTGAGGGCGTTTCGAACCATGGCAAAGCCGACGACCAGCGTGTAGCTGAAGACGTAGACAAAGCCTGCAACGACACCGACCGTGCCGTCGTAGGCAAGGGCTGCGGTCGTCGCGGCGATGACCGTCTGGTCGGCGAAGGTATCGGTGAACGAACCGCGCGGAGAGGCGTCGCCTCGCGCGCGCGCCAAAGGCCCATCGAGTCCGTCGAGGGCTACATGCACAGCGACGAGCGCGAGGCCAACTCCCTTGCCCATCACGAGAAACGGCGCGGCTGCGAGGCCGACTACGACGCCTAAGTAGGTCAACATGTTAGCGGTGACGCCGAGAGACTTCAGCACGGCAATCAGCGGGCTCAGCAGGCGTGCACGGACCCGTTGCCCCCACTGCATGAAGCCGCGCTCGCCATCGCTATAGCAGTCGGCCGATGCCTTATCATGACTCTCGAGTCGCGGTATTTCTTGCATGGGCAACCGATGGTCACTGCACGACACGCGTCAAGAGCCACTCTGTTTACGCACCGGCACCGAGTTTACGCACCAGTGGCGATTGCTACGTGCCACCAGCCCCCTGTTTATCGGCGCACTGAGGCCGCTTCGTCCGCCAAACGCTGAGAGGCCAGCGGGAACACCCGCTGGCCTCTCAGCACACAAGAAACATGCCTCTCAGCGCTACATGCGCTGCTGCCGACGGACACCGAAGAGTGCCACGAGCGAGAGCAAGAGCACCACGGGCACCGAGCTCGGCACGCCGCCACCGCCGCAGCCGCCATCGCCCATGGCCACAAGCCCCTGAGCCGGCAGGTCGT
>CALHXW010000025.1 GCA_938040325.1 uncultured bacterium
CTCACGCTCCCGCCTAGGCTCACGCGCACGCCTGGCGCTCACGCCCGCGCTCACGCCCACGCCCGGCGCTCACGCCCACGCCCAGCGCCCACGCCCGGCGCTCACGCCCACGCTCGCGCCCACGCTCACGCCCACGCTCACGCTCACGCCCGGCGCTCACGCCCCGCGCCCACGCCCAGCGCCTACGCCCACGCCCGGCGCCCAGCGCCCCTAAGGCCTCCGAATAAACACCGCGCCGTCGAGCCAAGCACCCGCAGTGTTGTAGCGGGGCATCTGGCCAACCGCACGGATCTCACCAATGCCGCCGCGGCCCCAGACGTCCCGAACAATGGCCGACGCGGAGCTGCCGCCGCCGAACTTCGTGTTGAATGTGCCGAGCACGTGGACATCCCAGTTGTCGAAGTCGCCCAGGTCGGAGGCTGTCGGCACGGTCCAGAGCTCAAGCTGCGTGCCGTTCGCTGTGGCGGCGTTCGCGGCGACGATCACAACGTTCGCACCTGCCCACACGCCCAAGAACGTGCGGCTGGCGGCGCTGTCGAAGCCGTTCGTTCCGCTGAGGTCGAGCGACCACGTGCCCGCCGCGTTGCGCCAGCGGAGCAGCCCGCCGGTTCCAACGATGAGGAAACGTCCGCTGCCCCAGCCCATGATGTCGGTGGGGGACTGCGAGCTTGCCCCGCCGTCGTCGAAGCCGTTCGGCCACGGGTTCTGTGAGCCGTTGGCGTTCTCGTAGGCGTTGTTGAAGATGCTGGCGCCGGCGAACACGTCGTTGGGGTTGTTGCCGAAGGCCGCAACATCGGCGGTCGCCGTGACCAACAGGGAGTCCGCGCAGTCATCGGTGCAGGTCCGGACGCCTGAGACCGAGAACGGGATGATCGCGGTGGTGCCGTTGTTGGGGTCGGCGAGGGACTGTGCAACGCAGTCGGCGGTCATGGCGCTCGTGCGACTGCAGGCGCGCACGTACGGGAAGACGTTGTTGTTGAGGAAGCGGTAGCCGACGACCCATACCCGCTCGACGCCGTCGGGATCGAGCGAGTCCGCGCTGGCGACCTGCCGCGGCCAGACGTCGGTGATGACGCCGGCGCCGGAGTCCGTCAGCGCGGTGTCGAAGGCGTGCTGCGAGATCCAGTCTCCGTTGAATCGTCGCCACAAGCGGCCGTTTTCGTTGCCGGCAAAGCCACCTCTTAGGCCGTGGTAGCGGCTGCCAGCGATGGTCTGCAGGTCGATGTCGGGGTTCTGCGGGTCGTTGATGTCGCCGACGTGGAAGAGCGAGCTGAAGCCGCCGCCCGACTGGCCGATGCTCCAGAACGTGGTCGACCAAGTGCCGTGGTAGTCGACCTCTTGGAGGATGAGGCCCTGCTGGAGCTGGTTGCTACCCGTTGGAATGACCGACGGCTCGATCGTCTCAAGCGTGTAGCCGCGGCACACCCCTCTGATGCACATGTCAGCGCTCGTCGTCGGGTCGTTGTCGTTGCACGGGTCGCCGGGGTCAGCGTCGTCAGGGCAGGCGGTGCAGCCGGCAATCGGGACATCGACGCAGCCTCCGTCGACGCACTCGGCCGTCGCGCACACGGCGTCGGTAGAGCAGGTGATCGCTTCGAACACGCAGCCGCCATCCTCGCACTGACCCACCGTGCAGGGATCGTCGGACTCGCAAGTGACAGGGGCCGAGACGCACTCGCCGTTGTCACAGAGCTCCGTCGTGCAGCCGTCGCCGTCATCGGGGCAGACGATCTCGGGGGCGATGCACTCGCCGAGCACGCACGTGCCGTCTGGACTCGCGCAAGGGTCATCGGACGTGCATGGCGGACCGGACGCCGCGACGTTCTGGCAGGTCCCGTTGGGCAGACAGACGTCGTTGGTGCACGGGTCGGCGTCGTCGCAGAGCGGCTTGCCCTTGCACATGCCGTTGGCGCAAAGGTCCCCGGTGGTGCAGACGTTACCGTCGTCGCAGGTGCCGCCGGTGTTGGTTGGCAGCGAGACGCAGCCCTGCATGGGGTCACAGAAGTCGCTGGTGCAGAGGTTGCCGTCGTTGCAAACCACCGTCGTCGGTACGCAGCCTACGCCAGGCACGCATGCGTCCGTGGTGCAGGCGTTGCCGTCGTCGCAGTCGTTGGGCTCGCCAACGCACTCGGCGTTTGAGCACATGTCGTTGATGGTGCAGTCGTTGCCGTCGTCGCATGGGCCCGCGGATGGCAGGAACAAGCAGCTGCCCTGGGCGCAGAACCCGGTCTCGCACGGCCCGGCGTCCGCGGCACAATCGCTGTCGATCGCGCAGCCGACCGGTCCGGTGTCGGGCTCGTTGGTGTCCTGAGGAGGTGTGGTGGTGTCCTCAAGCGGGGTGGTGTCAGCCACGTCGGTATCGGCAACACCTGTATCCGCGACCGTTGTGTCGCTCGGCGTGGTGTCTGGCGGTACGCTGGTGTCCGCAACCGTCGTGTCGGTCGGCGGTACCGTGGTGTCTGCAACCGTCGTGTCTGGCGGTGTGGCGGTGTCGTCGCCAACGAGCGTGTCGTCGCCAATGGTGTCGATGGAGGGCCCGGTGTCGGCCACCGCGGTGTCTGCAAGGGTACCGCTGTCGTTGATGGCCGTGTCGTTTGCTGGGCCGGCGTCAAAAGAAAGAGCCCCGTCGCCGAGCTGGTTGATCGCGCCGCCGACGCTGTCGCCGTCATGGCAGGCTGCGGTAGCAGCTGTCATGGCGATGACCGCCAACCATTGAAGACCACGAATCGTCTGCATAGCCCCTCGATACTTCTGTTCGCGTCTGCGACCGGCCCACCCTCGCGTGGCAGGGTAGCGTCGATCGCCTCTCGTTGCTAACCCGCAGTTGCGGCGGTGGGGGGCGACACGCGGCGGACGCTCAGTGTCCCTCACTGCGATCGGCTTTCTGATCTGAAACTTGAGCCCAATCGGACCCGGGTTTGCCGCCAACCGACCGGTCGGTTGGCCCGGAGTTACCGCCACGGTCCAGGGCTCGCGTCCGCCATTTCTGGACGTTGAGCTTGCGCTTGCGTCGGGCGTGGGTCGCTGATTTTCGGTAGTTTTTTCTGAGCCCCACTTGACGAGTGTTCAGTGCTGATCAAGCGTTGCCGCGATCCTCAGCTGCACGCGTTAGAGAGCGCGTCCAGCTGGCCCAGCGGGAGCGCTGGGTCAAGTCACAACGACCCACAAACCGGAGCACACCATGTCGTCCACGGAGATCGGAAAGAAGCTTGTCGAGTACTGCCGCCAAGGTCAGAACGTCGAAGCCATCAACAACCTTTACAGCCAGGATATCGTCAGCGTCGAGGCTGCCGGTGGAAACGGCATGCCGCGTGAGATGGCCGGCCTCCAGGCGGTGCTCGGAAAGAGCCAGTGGTGGGTTGAGAACAACGAGGTCCACAGCGCCAACGTTGAGGGCCCGTTCCCTCATGGTGACGACAAGTTCGCAGTGCTCTTCGACTACGACGTCACGTTCAAGCCCACCGGCCAGCGGACCCAGATGCGCGAGGTAGGTGTCTACACCTGCGCCGCTGACAAGGTCGTCCGCGAGGAGTTCTACTACCCCACCGGCCCGAAAGAGTAGCTCTCGCCATTGCGCCGACACGCTCAGCGTCGTGCGCTCTCGCAGACTCATGGTGAGGCCCACGCGAACTGCGTGGGCCTCACGCGTTTGCGCCTCGGCTGCTTCAGGCCTGCGGGCTGACCGCGTTGGCGGGGCGTACCCGGTCTACGCGCGGAGCCATGCAAGCGTCAGTCAATGCCCCAGCCCTCGGTCACGATCCCCGCGTCTGTGGCCAAAGCTTTAGCGTCGTCGGCCTTGCCGCTGTCGGTGAGCGCATGGAGTCGCATCTCGAACGCCTGCGCCTCTGTCGCGATGGCCAACGCTCTCGCTGTTGACGTGTCGGCTTCGTCCTGCCCGAGTCGTCGTCGCGCGGCGCCAAGGCAGAGAAGCGCGTAGGCTTGAGCTGCAGGGTTGCCCACCGCTGTGGCGAGATCGAGCGCGTCGAGTCCGAGCTCCTCTGCACCTTCGTTCTCACCAAAGTTCAGCTCGAGGTGGGCCTCGGCAGCCAGCGCATAGGCTTCGATCCGGGTCTGGCCTAAGGCCTTGGCGAGGTGCTTGGCGTGATCGACGTGGACCGCGCGCAGGTCGACGCGGGGACTGACGACGGCTGCGAGAAGGTGTGTCTCGGCAAGGGTCTTGGCGTACCCGCGTCCACCGGCAATGTCTTTGAGGTCGAGGATCCGTTGATAGGTGCCCAGCTCGCGGCGACGCCACATATCGATCATCACGACCGCGATCATGGCGCGCGGGTCGCGGGTGGCAAGTGGTCCAACGAGTGTCGGACGGAGGCGCTCGGCCAGCTCGAAGTTGCCGCGGGCGACGGCGCGGCGCGCGAGGATCGTTGCTTCGCGGATGCTCCATTGCTCGGGCTCGCCGGAAGGCTCTCGTAGCGCAGCGCGCGTTTCTTGCCCAAGCTCGTCCCAGTTGCCGGTGCTGTAGCGGCTAACCGTCGCGCTCTGGTGAGTCTCAACCTGGGTGAGGGCTTCGCGGAGCTCGGTCGTTCCAAGGCCGTCAGTGCCAGCGTTGCGCTGGGAGATGCCCTTGTAGAACGACGCCCATCCGGCCTCGAGCCCAGCGGCGTCGGCAGCGGCAAGCAGCTGGGCGTTGCCGCCTGCTCGATGAAAGACCTCTGCTCGCAGCCAGGCGACGTCTGCCTGGATCGACTTCGGAGCGCGTGGCTCGTAGCCTTCTTCGAGTGACTCGAGCTCGTCGAGGACGGCCTCCAGCTGGCCCCACCGCAGCGCGAACTCGGCCGCTGCGAGGCGAAGCTGGCGATGATGGGGCGCGTGCCACTCCGCTTCGTCATGGAGTGACGCGATGGTGTCCTCGACGCCATCCGGGCCTTGTCGGACGCGGGCGCGGAGGAGGGTCAGCGCTTGACCTAGCTCTACAGGTTCGTCGTCGATGGTGATGCTCGCAGCAGAGGAACTGGCACGCCCGCCGCATGCGGCAAGCCTTCCCCAGGGTACGGCAGCCGAGCTGCTCGCGCCATCGTCGGCTGACGCGCTTGGTCGTTGTTGGTGTGCGGGGGCGGCGGGTGTGCGGGCTGGGCGGATGCGCGGTTAGCCGGCGAGCGGATGGGATCCGCTCACCTGTCGGCTTACACGACGGGAACACCGCTGATTGAGGTGGCTTGCATGGCCTCTCCTTCCTTTGCTTGTCTACGAGCTTCAACAAGCAACGGGCATGCCAACAGTCCCGGAAGCGGTCGTTTTTGCGCAGATTGAGTGCTCGGTACCGCTCCGATGAGGGAGGCACGAACACTCGCCTAGCTCGGCCGTGAGCGGCTCGACCGACCTCGAGCCCGGCGGTGGTCATGCTGAGCCCGTCGAATAGGTTGCGCGATCCTCTTGCCGCTCACAAGCCAACCCTGGTCGCGACGGAGCGTCGCGGCCTCACCAACCGGCAACGATCGCGACATTCGTGACGTCGTCAACAAGATCATTGCCGCCGCCGACGTCATCAACGGAGCGCGACTCCAGGAAAACCGCATGAAGACAGTGGCTTGGCTGCCGTGACAGCAATGTCACAGGCCTCCGAGCAAGGTCGCCGGAAGCTCAGACGCTCGCGCAAACGCGATGGGGTCTAGTCCCAAATCAAGCGCTGTTTTCGAGCGAGGCGACGACGATGTGCTTGCCAGCTACGTCCGCTGGACGAAGGCGATGCGTGCATCGTCGAGTTCAGGTGAGCGAAGCGAACGCATGGACGTC
>CALHXW010000026.1 GCA_938040325.1 uncultured bacterium
CCTTGTCCTCGCTCGAATTCTTGTGAGAAGTGCGGGCTAGCCGCCCAGGCCGCTGGCTGAGCGTACAGCCCAACATCGAGGCGTCGCGGCGGGCCCCGTGGGGGCCTGTCGGCGCGAGTCCTACGTGAGGCGGCCATCCTCGAGAGAGCAGGCAGCGGGACGCGGTTGAGGCCGCCGTCAAAGGGCCGCCAAGACCTCGTTGGCGAGGCGCTCGCTGTACCGGTGAATCTTCCAGTGTCCCGGACTCCAGCCCTTCAAGAAGCGGTAGAAGTCGGTCCATGCGAGCGCGTAGAGCCCCCGCCACTCGGCCACAAGTGCCGCCACATCGACGTTCGCATCGCGCTGAGTTAGCGCCTGCTCGAGCTGCGAGAAGTAGAAGTCCAGCAGCGACGCTTCCTGCCGCTCGGCCTCGTCCTCGTCCAAGCACGAGCTGATGAAGTAGGCCACGTCCTTCATGCCGCACCCACCGCCGACGTACTGGAAGTCGACGGCGGCCACCTCGCTGCCGTCAGCGCTGAAGCAGAAGTTCGCGAGCTTCGCGTCACCGTGAACGAGGGTCTGAAAGCGGCCTGCGCTGAGGCGTCGGTCGATCTCGGCGGCCCCGGCTCTCAGCGGTCCGTCCTCGAGCACGTCGAGCTCATCGGGGCGGGTCGCGAGATGCCAGTAGGTCCCGACGTCCCATAGCGCATCTGGGGCCGTGCCGAGGAACGTCGCATGGAACTCGGCGAGCCAGGCGAGGCAGGCGTTCACCTCGATGTGCCCAGCCCGGCGTCTGCGACCGTCAAACCCCGCGTCATCGAGGTCTTGCAGCACGATCGCGACCTCCTCGCCGAGACCGACCGCAAGGCAGCGAGGCACCCTGCATCCGTCGCCACAGCGCTCAGCGTAGCGTCGATACCACTCCGCCTCGACCTGGTAGGAGCGAACCTTTCGCTGGTGGGACCGGCTCGAGTTCCAGCCGCGCGGGTGGTCGGCCGTCGAGGGCCACCGAACGTGCTTGACGATGACGCTGTCGCAGCTGCCGCCACTGAGCTTGCAGCGCAGGAGCTGCCCATAACCACTCCAGAGCGTCTGCACGACCTCCACGCTGCGAGGACGTCCGCCGGTGCAGTCCAGCAACAGCTCGGAGAGCTCGAGTGGCAACAGGCTGTCAGTGCGATCCGTCATGGCGCCGACTATAGCGCACGCACCCGCCCACATCGCTCCAAAGTGAACGCGCGGGTGGCGGCTGGGTGGCGCGCTTTGCCGGACCCCCGAACCGAAGCCGACTGTCTTCGCGCCGCGGCTTGTGCTCTTGTTGGTCGCGTGCCGCGACCACCCACGGAGACCTCATGGAGTTCGACCCATCGACCCTGACCGCGAACCATCGCTACAAGCTGCTTGTCGGAGCGGTGCTGCCGCGCCCCATTGCGGTGGTATCGACGATCGATGCCCACGGGCGCACGAACGTCGCGCCATTCTCGTTCTTCAACATCGTCTCGGTCACCCCCATGGCGTTGGCATTGTCGCCCGTCACGCGTCCAGACGGCACCGATAAGGACACCCTTCGCAACGCTCTGCCGGCAGCAGAAGGCGGACTCGGGGAGTTCGTGGTGAACCTGGCCGCGAGTTGCTGGGTCCGTCAGATGTCTGCTGCTGCCGAGGACCTGCCGCCAGGCGACAGCGAGTTTGACCTCACCGGCCTCACGCCTGCGCCGAGCCGGGTTGTCCGCGCGCCGCGTGTCGCGGAGGCTGCAGTGAGCTACGAGTGCCGGACACTGCAAGTCGTGCGGCTCGCAGAGGGCGTGCCCCTCAGCGGGAACATCATCATCGGGGAGGTCGTCAACGTCTGGGTGCGAGACGGGTTGGTGAACGACGCCATGCACGTCGACCTCGACGGTCTCGATGCGCTCGGCAAGCTCAGCGGCTCTGGCTACTGCCGGACCACCGACCGCTTTGACCTCGTCCGCGGCCGGACGGCGCTGGACGCGCCCGACCCGACCTAGCAGCGTTCGGGGAAATGCGGATTCTGGGACGAAGTGAGGTGTGCCGCTGGGGTGACGACCGAAGGGAAACCCTGTCGGGACAAGGTGATCCTGAGATCGTCGGTCCAGTGGTGCACATCACGAAGTCATCAGATTTCGCATTTCCCCGAACGCTGCTAGCTCACGAAACCGTTGTGAACACTCGCAGACGTGACGTGGGGTACCAGCAGGTCGACGAACGCTCGGACTTTCTTCGAGAGATGCCTTCGACTTGGGTAGACCGCATAGATCGGCAGCGCCACCGTCTTCCAGTCTGACAGCACTCGCACAAGCCGCCCGTTCGCGACGTCTTCCTGAGCCAGTAGCGTCGGCAGAAACCCGATGCCGAGTCCACCGAGTGTGACCTGGCGCACCAACGCAACACTGTTGGCAATGCAGCGACCTGGGAGCGGCACGTCGACCTGCTCCAGGCCGTTGTCAAAGGGGAGAGTGACGGTCTCGCGGTCGTGGCGATAGATGAGGTTGGAGTGGTGCGCGAGCTCGCTTGGATGTGTCGGGGTGCCGTGTTTGGCGAGGTAGGTCGGGCTTGCGAGTATCCACCCCTCCATCTCGGCGAGCTTACGCGCGACCAGCGAAGAGTCCGCCAACGTGCCGATCCGAATCGCTAAGTCGATGCGCTCTTCCACGAGATCAACATTGCGCTCATTGACCAAGACCTGAACGGACATGCCAGGGTTGTCCTCGAGGTAGCTGACCAGGACAGGGCTGAGCAGCGTCTCGGCGAAGAGCTGAAAGGTGGTGATGCGGAGCGTTCCTTTCGGCATGTGCGTCCGACTGCGGACCCATGTTTGTGCGTCTTCAACAGCCTCCACCACCCTCAGACCACGCCGATAGTAGCCCTCGCCAATCTCCGTGAGCTGGACGCTACGGGTCGTCCGCTGCAGTAGTCGGACCCCGAGACGCTTCTCAAGCTCTTGGACCCAGCGGCTCACTGTGGACCGAGGCATGCCCAAGACGCGGGCTGCCGCGGACACGCCACCCTGACGGGCGACCTCGACAAAGACACGTAGCTGATTGACGTCATCATCCATGGATCGGTCCTTCGCCTCGACCTCGACGGCGCGTCGCGGTCAACTGCTCCACTGTCCTGCCACCGGGACAGTTTATCCCGCAAGTGGTCATCGCATCTATCCAGTGGGCGTCTATGTTGCTGGCCTACTCGCGGATAGGACTGACGATGAAAGCGATCCGAATCCATACCTACGGCGACGTCGATGCACTGAGCTTCGAAGACGCGCCCTTGCCAGAACCAGGCCCAAGCGACATCCGCGTCCGCGTGCATGCCGCCGCTGTGAACCCAGTCGACTGGAAGATTCGGGCGGGATACTTGGCGGAGCTCATCCCCCATCACATGCCGCTCATCCTTGGTTGGGACGTCTCAGGCGTTGTCGAACGTGTCGGCGCCGACGTCACCCAGTTCGCTGTGGGTGATGCGGTCTACAGCCGCCCGGATATTGCCCGCGATGGTAGCTACGCCGAATACATCGTGATGGCTGCGTCCGAGGTCGCCCGCAAGCCAGCGACCTTGTCGCACAACGAAGCGGCGGCGGTGCCCCTCGCGGGCCTCACGGCCTGGCAGGCACTCTTTGGCGACGCCAAGCTCGTCTCGGGCGAGCGGGTGCTGATCCACGCCGGTGCTGGCGGTGTCGGGAGCTTTGCGATTCAGTTCGCGAAGTGGGCTGGCGCGCACGTCATTGCGACAGCATCTGCCGGCAACGAAGCACTGGTGCGCAGCTTAGGCGCCGACGAGTTCGTCGACTACCGCTCGCAGCGCTTCGAGGACGTGCTCGACCAAGTCGACGTCGTCTTCGACACGATCGGCAGCGACACCCAGGCCCGCTCGGTATCGCTCTTGGGACCCGGCGGTCGCTTGGTCTCAGTGGTCGAAACGCCCGATGCGCAAGCACTGGCTGCGAAGGGGGCGACCGGCACGTTTCTGCGGCTGATGCCTGACAGCACCGGACTCGAACGCATCGCTGAGCTCATCGACACAGGCGTCGTCCGGGTCCTCATCGACTCCGTCTTTCCGCTCTCGGAGTGTCGTGCTGCCCACCTCAAGAGCCAAACGGGTCGCTCAAAGGGCAAGATTGTGCTCGAAGTTGTCGCGCCTGAGACGGCGTAAGCCACGCACCTAAACCACCATCACAACACGGAAAACTCATATGCTGAAAGCACTCTTTGGCCTGGCGCCCCAGCAACAGCCGGACGGCTCGTACGCGCCTTCGAAGCTCTCGCTGAAGATCGGAGTTCCCGACCGCTCCGACTACCGTCCAGTGGCCTACACCCCGTACACCGGTAAGCGTACGAAGATCTTGGTGTTGTGCACCGAAGAAAAGAACATGGCCATGCTCAACGGCAAGCTCTTCTCGACCGGCAACCACCCCGTCGAGACCCTGGTGCCGATGCTGCATCTTGCGAGCGCCGGCTTCGAGTTCGAGATCGTGACCCCGACTGGGAAGCCGGTGGTCCTTGAGACATGGGCGATGCCGCACACGGACGAGGCGGTCGTTGGGCTCCATGACAAGATGGCACCGAGCTTCCAGCAGCCTACGCCGTTGCAAGCCATCGTGGACGGCTTCGCCGATGCCGTCGATTCCTATGCCGCTGTGTACGTGCCGGGAGGCCACGGTGCGATGCTCGGGCTCCCGGAAGATCCGCGGGTCGACCAGCTCCTGCGTCTGGCCCATGAGCACGGTATCTTCACGATCACCATCTGCCATGGGCCGAGTGCGTTCCTGGCGCTGACGTTGAGCGGGCAGCCTTTCCTCTACAATGGCTACAAGATGGCGGTCTTTCCTGACTCGGGCGACAAGGCAGCGCCGAAGATCGGCTACCTGCCAGGCAAGGTTCCGTGGCACATGGCGGAGAAGCTCTCGGCCCTCGGGGTCGACATCATCAACTCGAAGATGGACGACACGTGCGTGGTCGACCGCAAGCTCATCAGCGGCGCGAGTCCGAAGGCAGCGGATGCGCTCGGAAAGCTTGCGGCAACGACGTTGCTCGAGCAGCTGACTTGACCCCAGCGTTCGGTCGTATCTGCTCGACGGCCAATGCCATTGAATCCAGCGTTCCGCGGGCTTGAACTGACCGAGCCAGTCCGGCGCACGCACACGCGACTCTGTCGGACCCATCGCCGCCTGACGATGAATGCGGTTCGATCGCTGTGACTGGCGGAGACGATGAGCCCGACGCCGCAACAACTAGCGATGCGGACCTGAGATCGCCACTTACATCCTCTTACGGCATCTTACACGCGCCTGCGGGTGGCTTCACGCGGACACGTCAGTGTTGCGAGACACAGGTGAGCTCGCCGCTCGGGCCCGGGGTACAGACCCCGACCTTGTTGTTGGTGCCGGCCATGAGGCACTGCTGCCTGGCGTTCTCGCAGGTCTGGCTGAGCTTGGTTGCGGGCTTGCCGCCGCATGCCAGCAGCGCGACAGCGAGGGAGGCGCACGTCACCGTTCGGAGTCGGCTCATGGCGTGCCCTTCGTGGCCGGCTTCGCGGCAGGCTTGCTCAAGAGCCGCTCCAGCTGCGGCTTGAGGGGGTCTTTGCCGGCACTCAGCGCGCCGCGGATGACGCCCTTGCCGCGCTCGCCGAGGAGAGCGAGCTTCTTGAAGGCCTCGTAGCGCACGAACTTGTTTTGCTTCCGCCCAACGAGGCCGTTGAGGGCTTCGAAGTCGGTCGCGTGAACGCGACTGAGCATGACGGCCGCGAGCATCTGGGTGTCGGAGGTGGCGCCGTTGAGAGCGACCGCCTTACGTGCGCCCCAGTCGGCGACCTTGGGGGCGTCAACGACGAGCTTGGCCGAGGCCTTGATGGCACTTGGGGACTTCGGCGTCAGCTGGATCTGTTGGAGGAGCTTGAGCTGGCGCGGCGTAGCGACCGCATCGTCCGGCATCGCGTCGACGATCTTTTTCGTGTGGCTGCCGAGGTCGCCGCCACGCTTGGCGACGAGACCTTGGAGGTGCTTGCGCAGCTCGGCGCCGCCATGGGACGCGAGCTGGCGCATCGCGGCGGACTGCGCGAAGAGGTTGTCGTGGGTGGCTAGGCGCTTGAGCGCCACCTGGTCGAAGGCGTAGAGGTCAGCGAGCACCAGCCCGGAGATGGCGCGATGGGGCTCTGGAAGAGAGGCGGTCGCCGCGATCTTTTCCAGCGCTGGCTTGGCCTTGAGGCCGAGACGCGCGAGCTGGCGAAGCTGCTTGGACACGTCCGCGACGCGCTCGGCCGGAATCTTGAGCGCGAGGTCGTAGCCCCGCTTGACCTCAGGGCTCCAGGCGTCCGAGGCATCAGCAGCCTTTGTCGCTGCCGGGCTAGCGGGCTTCTTTTCTGGCGCGACAGCTGGGGCCGCAGCCGCCTTGGCTGCTGTAGGCTTCGCGGTCGCGCTGGGCGTCGCGTTGTCTGACGTGGAGTCAGCGGCCTTGTCGCAACCGGCGGCCATCAGCACCAGGCACGTACCGATGGCGAAGAGCGGGGATCGAATGGGCGACAAGGCATCCTCCAGAGCGGGACGGAGCGGACGAACGGGAGACTATCACCCGTGGTGGCTGTGCGCATGCGTTCGCCGCGATTCGCGTCGATGGAAAAAGTCTTTGCCAGCAATCGCGAGCTGGGTGCCAGCAGTCACACAGACCAACATTTCATCGAACCGAGGAGCACGTCGTAGGCGTGGCGTCGAGCAAAGTAAAAACGCGACCCGCCACAGAATAAAACGTTCGTTTGACGCGTCGGCTTCTGCACCCCAAACACAGGAGTTGCTCATGGCCATCTCGCCTCGCTCGATCATCGTCACGCTCGCTGCTGCACTCTTTGCGACGGCGGCGGTCGCCGCGTCCTCGTCGACCGCCCAAGCCTGCGGCCCAACGTGGTCCATCGAAGACAGGGGACTCGGCTTCTCGGTTGCTTTCAAGAACGGCGCCGTGATGCCCAAGCCCCCAGCGGCGAAACGGCCCGCGAGCTGGGGCAAGACCCTCTACCCCTTCTGGTTTGCCGGCAAAGACGGCGGGCGTTTTCTGACCGACACGAAGCGCCACCGCGCACTGCCAGCCTCAAAGCGCGTCGTCGACCTACGCGACGACGGCATCTACGTCCGCGGCAAGCGCGTCGGCGCCGTCTCAGGCGATGCGGTGGTCGTCAACGGCGTCGCGACCGACGTGGCGTTCAAGACCCTCAGCAAGACCAAGCTCGTGACCACGTTCGCCGTCCAGCTCACCCGCGCCGGCGAGGTCGTCGTCGACGAGCGCGTCTCGGTGAAGGGCTGCTCGCCAAGTCTCCGCCAGCCGTCCGCACTCAAGCGCCTCATGCAGACCTACGCGGTCTGGCGCGACGCGGTCTGGGGCGTTTAGTGGCGTTGGGGCGCATGCTACTCCGTTGAGGCCTGCCACACGGTGGGCTCACCGCTGGCGATCTTGAACTTCAGCTTGACCGGCTTGCCGTCGGCGCCGTTGACGTCGAAGGTGAAGAGGTAGGTGTTGGTGGCCGGCACCTGCTCGATGCCTCCGACCATGAAGTCCCCTGGCAAGCGGTTGTTGAGATGCGCGACCTGACGCCTCAATCCGAAGGCGTTGAGCTGACTGCGGGAGTAGGTCGCAAGCCGCTTGCCGCCTGCGTAGAAGGTCAGGCCCTCGACCTGGCCCATCTCGCGCATGCCGTTTTCGGGCGTGATGCGCACTGGCTTCAGGTGCACGACGCACCACTTGCCGTTGATGGGGTCCCAGCCAAGGAACTGCTGACCGCGCATGAACGTCGGGTAGCGGTCCAGCGCGGTGTCTCCGGCCCTATCGACCTTGTAGACGACCGTCTCGCCAGCGTCCGTGAAGTCTGTCGTTGGTGTCGTGCGGATGTAGTAGCGCCCACCAAGGGCCGACTGGACCGTCGGCACGTTCTCGCCTCGGCCGGCCATCGAAAAGGCGCTCGCATGAGTTGGCAGCACGAGCGTGAGCAAGGCGATGGCTGCGGCGGCGTGGGGTCGCCAAGTCAGCGCAGTCAGGCGTGCCCCGTGAGTCGATGCCATGTGTGAACCTCCCGTCGCGGTGTCGACAGCGTTCGACGAACGAGCGGTGGTTTGGTTCTTGAGCGTGCGCGCGCGGATGAGATGCCAGCCTGCTATCGTGAGGCCATGACCGAGCGCCATCCCGACCACGCCACAGACCATGACCTGCACGCCGTCACGCGCCTGGCGGTCGGTGTCGCGCTGGCGTTGCTGGTTGCAAAGCTCACGGCGTGGCTGATGACAGGCTCGGTCGGCATGCTGTCGGCGATGGCGGACTCGCTGGTGGACGTGGCTGCGTCGGTGATGACGTTGGTGGCGGTTCGCTATGCGGCGGCGCCCGCAGACGCCGAGCATCGCTTTGGGCACGGCAAGGCTGAGCCGCTTGCCGCGCTGGCGCAGGCGTCGCTCCTGGCGGGGTCCGGGTTGTTCTTGGGGATTGAGGCCATCAAGCGTCTCGCGCGCCCGGTGCCGGTTGTGAGCGAGTGGGTCGGACTCGCCGTGATGGGTGCTGCGACGGTCGTGACGCTCGCGCTGGTCATCCGGCAACGGCGTGTCGCGGCCGCGACAGGCTCACTGGCAGTTCACGCCGACTCACAGCACTATGCGGGCGACCTGTGGCTGAACGCTTCGGTGATCGCCGGCCTGCTGGCGCATCTCGTCTTCGGGATCTGGTGGCTCGATCCGCTCCTCGGTGTCGGCGTGACGCTCTGGTTCTGGTGGACCGCGTTCCACGTTGGCCGCAACGCCCTCGACCAGCTGCTCGACCATGAGCTTCCCGACACGGAGCGTGCCGAGATCAAGCGCGTGTCGCTCGCAGTCGAGGGCGTGCTTGGCGTTCACAAGCTTCGGACGCGGGCTGCCGGCCGCGACCGCTTTGTGGAGCTACACCTTGAGTTCGCGCACGGCATCTTGCTGCGCGATGCTCATGACGTCGGTCATACCGTCAGCGCTGCCATCGAGCGCGCCTATCCGCGCACCCAAGTCACCGTGCACCACGAGGTGGCAAGCGGCGAGACCGCCAGCGAAGTAGGTCCGACTGGCTAAGCGGCCCGACAGGAGCGCCGTGCTGTCGAGCCGCCGGTGCGCGTGCTGGTGCCCAAGGTCGCTTGGCTCCAGCGCACAGGCTCACGTGCTGGATCGAGCGCGGAAGGCCACCACTGAGCGACTCGTGAGCAAGACTGCGCAGGCCGCGCCGACGATCGCGACCGCCCAATAGCGGAGGCCGACTGAGGCGAGCGAGGCGTCGCCACGCAAGAGCGCGAGCAAGCGTTCTTGCCGGTAGTCGGCCGAGCCGAGATGCACCACAGTCCAGCTCAAGAGGCCGATGAGCAGGACGGCGACGAGGATCGTGCTCGGCCGCGGCCCCATGCTGGCCTCGGCCGTCACTGGGTCACCTTCTTCGGCGTGAGCTGAACGTCGAACCGGAGGTCATCAATGCGCGAGGCTTGCGCGGCGCGGTTGATGAAGCGAGCCTCGGCGATGCGGCCTGCGACGCGCCCGTTCGAAAACGACTCGATGATGACCGGTGAGACGCCAGCAACCTGTTGGTCAGAGATCGTGTAGCGAATGATGGGGCTCTTGACGTCGGCTGCCGGTTGGATCGTCAGCGGGAACTCGGCCTTCGTCAGGTCGACATCAGCGACGTTGATGCTGATGTAGGGGAAGCTGTTGTCGACACCGGAGGCCGTGACGGTGAAGCCATCTGGGCTGAAGGTGTTGCGGTCTTGGCGGGCGAACTTGAAGGTCTTGGTGACGCCGTCCTCGTCGAACGAGAGCACTGCGTCAACGAGAGGTCCCGGATCGACCATCTCAGGCGCGTCGGCCCGGGCGGAGTTGAGGGAAGCGGGGTCGGTAGAGACGTCGCTGGTTCCGAGGGCGAGGAAGGTCACAACAGCGCCGACGGCGAGCAGGCCGGCGATGAGAATCAGAGGGTGTCGCATGATTGGCTCCTGAGTTAATCGTACGTTCGTACAACACGCTCGGCGATCCGGTTTGATTCACATTTATCGACGCGAAACCCCATATTTCAGCGCGTCGGATTTCGTTGAATCAGTCGATTGACCGAATCGAGTCAGTCGCGGGGCTGATCGCGACCACCGGGCTCTTACGACACCGACGTCTACTCGCAGGGGCTGAAGTCTCCTGGCCACACTTCAGGGCTCGGTACGAGCAGGCCGGTGTCGCCGCTCAGCAGCTCCATCGCCAGCGTCAGCGTGTCGAGCTCGTCTGGGACGTTGAGGCCATAGTCGCGGTCGACCAGCGCGACCCGCGCCCACTCATCGCAGCCGTCAGCGCTGGCCTCGTTGCCCTGCAGCCAGACGCACTCGACGAAGAACGCGCGCCACTCCTCCATGAACGCGAGGTCGTTGTCGAGCGTGTGCTCGGACAGGTCGGTGTAGTAGCTGCAGTGAGAGACGTTGAGCACGTGGTTGACCTCGTGCACGAGGGTCGCGACGACGTCATCGAGCGTCACATCGCTGAGCGTGAAGTAGAGGCGGTTGCCCCACTGGTAGCCGGCGAGGTCGAACGCAACGGCGTCGAGCAAGTCTTGGGTGCCTTCCCAGTCGTCGGAAGGCAGCTCGTCGCCTGGGCAGGCGCTGTGCTTGAGGTCTTTGCACATGTGCCACAGGTCGACCCCACGCGCTCCAGCGACGGAGCCGAGCAGCACGTCGCCTTGGTCGATGCGGTTGAAGGTCTCGCGGGCGAGGGCTGCCCGGAGGGGGGCGCTGTCGTCGCTAGCGACCTCGTCGATCTCAAGCATCGCGTCGAGGATGAGCCCGCTGGAGACATCGTCCATCGGCACGTCGGCGTTCACATCCCAGTAGCCATATTCCTCGCCGGCTGCCGTGAAGTTGTCAGCTTTGCCGCCGGTGCGAACGGGCTCGTCCGGGATGTCATCGGCGCTCTCAGTGGCGCCGGAGTCGCAGGCCGTGGCGAGCGTCAACACACCCGCGAGCAGGACCGTGGTGGTGAGCCATCGGCGCGCCGACGCGTTGTGGGGTAGGGGTCGCATGGGTGTCACCTCACTCGAAGACGTAGCCGTCAGTTGTCGTGCCCGGTGACGCCGCATCGCTGGGGTGGGCGATGAGCTCCGCTTGCGGATCGCCGTCCGTGCGGCGGACGAGGCTCTTGTCCTTGCCGGCCTCTGCACCGAAGAACACGCGGTCGACCACGCTGCCTTGAGCGTTGCGCAAGACCACCGTGTCGCCGGCGTTTGAGAGCGCCAAGCCCGCACTGTCGTCGGCGACGAAGACCATCGACTCGGTACGCTCGGCGACTTCATCGACCATGCCGCCACCGAAGACGACGGCGACAGCGCCGGGCGCGAGCTCGGTCGACGCCGGGAACGTGAAGCGAACCTTCGTGCCGTCTTCCAGGGTCCAGCCGTCGAGCTTGAGGTAGCGCTCGCTGGCGTTGAAGAGCTCGATGAACTCGTCTTCCTTAGCATCGATGATGCCGTCCTCGTTGAGGTCACCCGCGTCGCCGTTCGGCGGATCGGCCATGACCTCGTTGATCACCACCAGCTGGCTGGCGGGTGCGTCGCCGTAGCAGGTGAAGTTGCGCGGGACGCAGGCGCGGCCGGTGAGGCTCAAGCCCTCGGCCATCGCCGCGCACATGAAGCCCTCGCCGCAGCCGTCGTCGCCGGTGCACGCGGCCGTGCAGACGCCGCCGTCGGTGCCGAGGTTGACGCAGAAGTTGCCTTCAGCGCCACACTGGCTGTCGCGGGTGCAGGCCTCGCAGAACGCCTCGGGGTCGGCGTAGGGATGCAGGTGCGGCGCGTCGTCGATGCCGTGTACGCCGTACATGGCAGGCTCCCACGCGTTGAACTCGAGCGCCTGCAAGAGGTTGCTGTAGAGCTCTGGCACGTGGTGGTGGCGGGTCCCGCGGCTGCCTTTGCCGCGCGTGCCGACAACCGCCGTCAGGAAGTCTTTGACGGGGTCTGCGTCGTTGGCGGTCGAGTAGGTCGAGGTGGTGATGATGTCGACGTTGTCGCGGCCGAGCTTGGCGGGGTTTTCGTAGAACGCCGCACCCATCGAGTAGGTCTCGCAGCCCTCGGCGAGCACCAGCTGGTAGCTGGTCGGCAGGTTGAGCTCGCGGATCTCGTTGTCTTCGAGCTCGCCGGTCTCGGTCTTCTTCCAGTTGCCCAGCGAGAAGCCCCAGAACGGGCCCGAGTGGCCGCTGTAGACGACGACTTCGCGGTTCTCGAGGCTGGCGATCATGTCTTCCTTGAGCTGCTTGCCGCCAGCATCGGTGTCGGGATCGGTGTCGGCGCCCGGCTTGCCCCAAAACACGCTGACCTCAACGACGACCTCGCGCCCGTCGGCGATGATCGTGCGGGTGAAGGGGCCGCTGTCGCGCTCAAGCGCATCGTAGCTAGCGACTGGCGCATCGTAGCCCTGGTCGACCAGCCAGCCGAAGAGGATGCGCGACTCACGGACGTGGCTGGCGTCGTGGTAGTCCCAGCCGAAGTGCACGCCGATGTCGACGCGGCCGTCGGCGAAGAGGGTCGGCGTGTCGAGCCAGCCGTCGAGCGAGCGCGGCTGGCGCGTGATGCTCAGGCGGATGGTCTCGAGGGTCTCGGGGATGGTCTTGGCGGGGTCGAAGTTCTCCCAAGGCGCCTTGCGGAACCACTCGTCGCCAGCGCCGAGCCTCTGCTGGTCGGCGTTGCTGATGACGCCCATGAGCAGGTCAAACTGGAGCGACCCGTCGGCAAGCGTCTCGGCGGGCAGGCGGTTGAGCAGGTCTTCCGGGCCGCTCAGCTGCTGACGCGTCGTGTACTCGTAGGTCGCGTCGTCGATGGCCTTGATGTCGAGGTCTTCGAAGCTGCCGTTCTTCGACAGGGCATTGAAGCCGCCATAGCCTGCGTTCGGGTCGGTGGCGTCCTTGGGCTTGAGCCAGGCATTGAGAAACCACGAGACGACCACCTGCTTGAAGCCGATGAGCCGGCGGACCTGCTCGAGCTTCTTGGTGTCTGAGAGCCCGACGTGCTCGGGGTCGAGCGTGACGGTCGTGCGACCCTCGACGAGGTACTCTTGGGCGACCGTCGAAAAGAAGTTATCGAGCTTGCCGTCAGCGACGATGGTTGGGGCGTCCGCGCCGAGACCTTCGTCGCCCACGTTGTCGCCACAGCCCGGCGCCAAAAAGACCAGACTCCATAGGGCCATCAGTGTGTGTTTCATGGGCGCGGACACTAAAGATCTCTCACGCCAAGGGCAAGATGTGAGATGCGCCGCAAGCGTGAGAACCTCGTTCGCGCAGCTCCTGTCGATGTGTCGGGACCCCTTGAGTTTTCCGCATGGAGCACGGCCGCACAGGTGCTGCAGATCTGCCGGCCGCAGCCGGTTGTCTGTGAGCAATGACGGCTAGCGACCTCACCGGCTGGCACTCCGATGCCCTTGCCGTGCACGCCGCACGTGGCATGTCGACACCGCAGCGACGACGGCAGGACACCGAGGCACGCGCGACCAACTTGGACGCAACCGCGCACAACTCGGCCTTGTCACCACAGTGTTCATGGCGAAAGATGAACGGCTGATGCCGTGTTTGTTACGAGTCGAGTCGCCCCCGAGTGACGCCCCGAGGGCAGTCGAATCGCCCTGAATCACCCGAGTCGGAGGCGGCTAGGCAAGTCGCTGACGCCGTTCTTCGGGCGCCAGGCCGATATCGAGCGCATCATGGCGCTGGTCAAAGACGGCCAACGGCTTGTCACGCTGCGGGGCGCCGCCGGTTTCGGTAAGACGCGCCTTGCCCACGAGTGTGGTCGGCAGTGGCAACAACAGCCAGAGTGGAACGGCGTTTGGTTCGTTGAGCTCCGGTCGTGCCGTAGCGAAGACGATGTCCTAGATGCGGTCGCGACCGCCATCAACGTCGTGTTGGGTGCGGGGCTTGAGCGGTCAGACAGACTGCTGTCGATCCTCATCAACCTTGGACCGACGGTCGTGATTGTCGACAATGCAGAGCATCTCCTGCCGACGGTGAAGGAGCTGTGTGCCACGTGGCTGGAAGCCGCGCCCGAGCTGCGCATGGTCGTGACCTCGCGCGAGGGCTTGGGTCTGAGGGGCGAGGTTCAGCACATCGTCGGCCCGCTCTCAGCCGATGGGTCGGAGCGCTCTGCCGCGGTCGACATGTTCATCCAGCGCGCGCGTGCCGTGGTTGCCGATCTCGCGTCGACCGGGCCCGCACACGCCGCCATCGCAGAGCTAGTCAGCTACGTCGACGGCAACCCATTGGCCATCGAGGTGTTGGCGTCGCGAACAGCGTTGTTGAGCCCAGCCCAGCTCATGAAGCGCTTGATACACACCGACGGCTGGTCCGCTGCGGGCATTGGCGGACATGGAGCCGAGCGACTCTGGACGGCGTTGGACGAGTCATGGCAGTCCCTTAGCACCGTCGAGCAGGTAGCGCTGACGGGGCTCAGTGTCTTTCACGGTGGCGCGAGCGTCCAGGCGGCTGAGTCGGTCATTGCGGCCGCGACAG